>JAFUOM010000019.1 GCA_017481885.1 Ruminococcus sp. | reverse complement strand
GCTATGGAGCTCTACAGATAGATCTCTTTAATTATACATCAATTTTTTTAGCCCGCAATCTGGCGGGTTAACTTTCTGCACCCTTTTTTAGAAACAAATCCGCAAAATTTAGACTTGACAAACATTAGCTAGATTTACTTACTCAATTTCTGTACGGATAGTAAATACATTAGGAAGATTAAAAATATCCTTCTTCAAGAACAGTGGATAAAAATACTCATCTTTCAATCTTTCAAACTCCAACCATTCAAAGGTGTGTGTACGGTGATCTTCATTTGATGTGAATCGTTCACCTTTTGACAATAAATCTGTATCTGCGATATCCATTAAGAAGTAAATGCAAAGTTCGTGATAACGGAGATTATCGACATCTTCTGTAAAAAAGGCTTGATTTAACCAAAGAGGACGGACAATCTTAGGTGTGACACCCAATTCTTCTTGAACCTCTCTAATAACGGCACTTTCCGCCGTTTCTCCGATTGCTACTCTTCCGCCAGGCAGATAGAAATACGGCGACCGTTCGTCGTGCATCGCCAATATTTTCCCGTCAGAAATCATCATAGCACAAACTCTATAATTGAATTTCTCATTGCCTGATTTGAAAGATATATCCATTTTCTCACACCTCCACAAATTCAAATTTTTCGAGGTCATTATATCACATCACATCAGAAACCTCAACAACTCTCACAAATCGTCTGTGTCGGTTTAATCTGTTATTTAGTATCTATTTCCACTCGCTCAAACAAATCGCACACAGCTTGAAATTCAGGCAAACACTGCGTAAAATCTCTTTAGTTTATGTTGCTATCTTTTTTCGCCCTATTCTTTGCTTAATGCAGGTCAATTTTTGATACATATATTTTGGTAGATTTAAAGCACATTCAAAACAATATATTTTCTATTTCGTATTGCTATTGTCCGCACATTTGTGTATAATAGTGTTATAACAACGAAAGGAGAATTTTTATGGCTACTAAAACATCAAATCTTTACGCACGAATCGAGCCTGAACTTAAAGAACAGGCTGAAGCTATATTAGGATCCCTTGGCATCCCTGCATCTAATGCAATCACAATGTTTTACAAGCAGATTGTTTTACAGAGAGGTATCCCATTTGAGGTTAAACTTCCTGCAACTAAACCTCTTGATATTTCTACTCTTAACGAACAGCAACTCAATGCAGAACTTACGAAAGGTTATGCTGATATGGAAGCAGACAACACCAGAGATGCATCTGATGTTTTTACTAATATTCGCAAGGACTATTCATTATGAGTTATTCTGTTAAGATCACTAATGAAGCCGACAACGACCTGAGAAGCATTTACGAGTATATTGCTTTCGAATTGAAATCTATAGAAACCGCAATCGGTCAGCTTGAACGATTAGAACAGAGCATACTAAAACTCAGCGAAATGCCTGAGCGTTACAAACAATATGAAAATGAACCTTGGAAGTCAAAAGGCTTACGAATGATGCCTGTGGATAATTATATCGTTTTCTATATCTCTGATAACGACAAACATACAGTAACCGTTATCCGTGTTATGTATGGTGGAAGAAACATCGAAAGACAACTGTAATTATCAAGTTCAAATTGAGAAAGTATGTATAACTTTTATGCAACAAATAACTTGCGTTTCTGTTTTTAGTAAGTTAACATACAGAAGCTGAAGGTTGTTTACATAGCACAGTGAAAGCTCTCCCTGACCAGCAAAAAACGTGACAAACGTGGTGGAATAACATCAATTAGCATCATAATAGCATCAACGGTGGTATTACCGCCAACAGCAAGTTTGCAACTAAGGCTTAACACTTGGGAAACTTTGGCACGCACTCTTTTGAACCTTACTTTGTTTTGCCTTTAACATTAACAAACTTCATAATAAAACTGCTAAAAATAGACGAAGAACACACCTTTTTGAAAAACTGATTGCTTAAATAACAGTAACTGAATATTTTTAATCAGGAGGTAGCAGTACCTCTGTTTCGCTGTGTTGTTTTTGCTATATTTCGGCAAGATTTTGACTGGTTACTTCGGAAAATTGCAAATTTTTCAGGGGATGCCTCACTTCAATTAGTGAGACATCCCCTTAGAACTTTACATTTTATGTAGTTATAATTCAGTCTACTTTTGCAAGCAGTTGCTGAATTATTGTTGCATCAAACACTGTAATATCTCCATCTTTATCCATGTCGCCTTTGTAAAATCTTATATCCACATGGTCTAGTTTGGCAAGAGAACACTGAATGTTTGTTACGTCCATAATTGTAACTTTGCCGTCATTGTCGGTATCAGCCACAGGTATTGCGGCACCACACTGGAGAAGATTTTTCTCAAGGTTTGTGTACTGCTCGTGTGAATCCTGTATAGTCAGTAAATCCACAAACTTATCTTCTGCGTAGTCATAGAGTCCGTATCCTGATCTGAAACCAGAGCCGTATGTTTCACCGCTGACCAACACGCTGTATCCGATTCTGACTATTTCATACGCATATCCACCTGCACCATGAGCGTTCAGGACAGTATACTGTTTTGTACCATCTTCATTATACTCGGTTACAAGCTCCTGATATTTTATTCCGAGAAAATTTGAAATTATCTCTTCAATAAATTTCATACGAACATCAGAAATATATCCCATCAACTCAACAGAGTCAACCTGTGAAATTTTTACAATATCAGCTTTTTTCAGCGAAACTATGGTGACACCTTGCTGGCGAGTGCGGACGATATGGTCAACATCTTTTAAAATTTCATTTATAAGTTTGTTGTGAAGCGCTTCATAATGTGCTTTTTGTTCTTCCTTTGTACCTTTGATTTCAGATCCTGCCATTTTAACACTCACGTTTATGTACTGGTCATCACTGCATTCATTCATAGCTTTGAGTAAATCAAGGT
>JAFUOM010000002.1 GCA_017481885.1 Ruminococcus sp. | reverse complement strand
ATGGTTAACACCAATGAGCCTCAGTACGTCATTCGAACTATTACACACTACGGTGATATAGATGAGTAAAAAGATTCTTATTTTAGGTGCAGGAAATGCACAAAAAGACCTTATAGATTATTGCAACAGCTGTGGTCTTGAAACTTATGGCTGTAGTTACAGTAATACAGATTCGGCTATCCCTTTACTTACACATTTTGAGCAGATAAACATTCTTGATGAACCTGAAATCAAAGAGTATTTTGTCAGAAATAATACAGATAGTATTTACTCTGTCGGCAGTGATATAGCAGTACCAGTTTTTTCTCAGGTAGCAGAGGAGTGTGGTGCTTTCAGTTTCGTAAGCAAGAAATGTGCTGATATCTGTTGTAATAAGCACTTATTAAGAGAAGCGCTCTCAGATAGTATTTTCAATCTACCTTACTATGTGTGTGATAATATTTCACAAGCACAAAATTATAACTCTTATCCTTATATGCTTAAACCGGTGGATTCCCAAGGACAAAGAGGAGTATATCTTATCAGAAATAGTGAAGAGCTTGAAAAGCATTTCGATGACTCTCTCAGCTATTCAAAATGCGGTAAAGTAATACTTGAAAAATACATAGATGGCAACGAAGTTTCTGTTAATGCCTATGTTATAAATGATGATATCGTTTTCAGCATTATCTCTGACAGAGAATCATTTAAAAATTTGCCTGGTGGCATTATTAAAGCACATCATCTGCCATCGGTTTATGAAGGCACCAAAACAGCAAATAGAATTAATGATCTTGTAAAAGATACTATCTCAAGACTCAAAATACATAACGGACCTGTTTACTTTCAGATAAAAGTGTCTGATGGTCATCCGTACTTGATTGAAGTTACGCCAAGACTTGATGGTTGCCATATGCATAAGCTAATTAAGATGTACTGTGGAGTGGATTTGCTCGATATGACAGTCACTCAGCTCTTAGGTTATGATATCAAACTGAAAAAGGCGTTGTATATTAACTCACCAATACACCTTGAGTTTTTCTGTCAGGAACCTAATACACAATTTGATGAGAAAAAATACATTAATTATGTTGCTAATTTTAAGCATCTGTACTACCATACAGGTGACAACGTCAGAAAACTCAACGGATATATGGAAAAATGTGGATACAGGATTTATAAATCACCACATAAGATTGGCTTAATTGGCGGTAGTGGATTTGTTGGCAGTAGCTTTAAAGATATGTATAAAGACAAGTTTGAGCTTGTTGACATATCCAGAAAAGCCAACGTTATAAAAGACTACAGTGAAAAAGCACTTGAAAACGCTTTGTATGGTTGTGACAGTGTTGTGATACTTGCGGCAAAAAAGGTGAATCAGAGCGAAAAACAGTCCAAGGAACTTTATGATGATAACGTTACAGTTGTTAAAAACACTCTTAGCGTTTGCAGCAAACTTGGTATTAAAAATATCGTTTTCACTTCGACCAGATGCGTTTATGCAAATAATCAAAGCACCCCAATTTCAGAAGATGGTATTATAAAACCGATAAATTATTATGGTATTTCAAAACGCACAGCAGAAGAGCTTTGTGAGTATTACAACAACAACTCCGACATGAATATTAAGATACTCCGTCTAGCACAGATAATAGGCAAAGATAAAAACGGATACATGGTCGACAAATTTATAGAAAGCGCTTTGAAAGGAAACTCACTTACTGTATATGGAAAATCAGTCGGTAAACGTGATTATATTTACATAAAAGACGTTTGCAGAGCAATTTATCTTTCATTACAGAAATTTGATAAAAGTGGGATTTATAACATCGGTTCAGGCGTGGGTACATCTTCTGAAGAACTTGCAAAAGCAGTTATTAACGCTACAGGTTCTGAGTCAGAAATTGCTGTAATTCCTGACAAGCCTGAAGATACATCTGTCACATATCTTAATGTAAGCAAAGCAAAATCAGAACTTAGATTTTCTTGCGAGTATACACTTCAAGAAGCAATTAACGATTTAATAAAATAAGGTGAAAATGTGAGAGTACCTTTTAATGTACCCGCTGTTGTGGGTGAAGAATACAACTACATACAGGATACCATAAAACGTAGGAAAATTAGCGGTGACAATTATTACACAAAGTTATGTCACGAGCTGATTGAAAGCAAGTACAAAGCACAAAAAGCCCTTTTAACTACATCCTGCACACATGCATTAGAGCTATCAGCTTTGCTATGTGACATCAAACCAAATGACGAGGTTATTATGCCGTCGTATACTTTTGTATCAACCGCAAATGCGTTTGCGCTACGAGGTGCAAAAATTGTATTTGTAGATATCAGACCCGATACACAGAATATTGACGAAAATTTGATTGAGCAGGCTATAAACAGAAAAACAAAAGCCATAGTACCTGTGCATTACGCCGGTGTTGCCTGTGAAATGAACCGTATAATTCAACTAGCAGATAACTATAGACTTTCTGTAGTAGAAGATGCAGCACAAGGGGTTAATGCTTACTATAATGGACTTACACTTGGTACAATCGGTGACTTTGGTTGCTACAGTTTTCACGAAACAAAAAACTATACGATGGGCGAGGGTGGTGCACTACTAATCCGCTCTGAAAAAGATAATATCCGCAGTGAAATTTTCAGAGAAAAAGGCACAAACCGAGCTGAGTTTCAACTCGGTATGGTAGATAAATACTCATGGGTGAGTGAAGGCTCATCTTATCTGCCCAGTGATATAAATTCAGCGTATCTATATGCTCAATTGCAAAAAGCTGATGAAATCAATAACACTCGTCTGAAAATATGGAGTAAGTACTATTCCTTATTGGAAGATTTACAAAACAAAGAAAAACTGCAACTACCATTTGTTCCAGAAAACTGTCAACATAATGCTCATATGTTTTATGTTAAAGCGCGCAGTTCTGAAGAACGTAATTCACTTATAGATTATTTGAAAGTTAAGGGTATAACTGCACCTTTTCACTATATACCGTTGCATACATCAACTCAAGGTAGAAAGTGCGGTGAGTTTTTTGGTGTAGACAAGTACACAACCGACACATCACAGAAACTTTTAAGACTACCGCTTTATTTTGATTTGACAGATGAACAAGTTGATTATGTCTGTGAACAGATTTATGATTTCTACAAGGACAGATAATATGAATCCCACCACAAAAAAAGCAAATGCAAAACAAATATTGTTTCTACATATTAGTATTCTGATTTTCTCTCTGACAGGTATTTTCTCAAAGATTACTGCTAATAGTATCAACGAAAACGGAGTTTTTCATATATGGACCTTTGTGTTTTTCGGTCTGATGCTTTTAAACTGCGGTATATATGCATTGTTTTGGCAACAGAACCTAAAGCATTTCGAGGTAAATGTCGCTTATGCACATCGTTGTGTATACAACGTATGGAGTTTACTATGGGCGTTTCTTGTTTTTTCAGAAAACATTACTGTAGGCAATATGATCGGAACAGTACTTATTATTGCGGGAATTTTGGTGATTCAAAGTGAGTGATTTTTGGTTTTACATATTGATAGTTATAAGTGCACTGATAACTGCTTTTTCACAAATATTACTCAAACTAAGTGCTAACAGGGAGCACAAAAATTTTGTTTTTGAATATATAAATCCAAATGTGATAATTTCATATATTAGTTTTGCACTTGTTCTTGTGCTCAATATTATAATTTACACCAAAATCGACTACAGATTTTCAGTTGTTCTTAACTCGCTGTCTGTTGTGATGATTATGGTGTTATCAAAACTTATTTTGAAAGAAACTATGACAAAAAAGAAATTGATTGGTAATTGCTTAATAATTATGGGGATTGCGTGCTTCAGTTTGTTTTAAGTTGCACTGTGAAAGGATGAAAAGGAATGAAGGGGATTATTTTAGCCGGTGGTACAGGAACAAGACTTTATCCACTGACTATGGTTACAAGCAAACAGCTTCTGCCAGTGTATGATAAACCTATGATTTACTATCCTTTGTCCACGCTGATGCTTGCTGACATTAAGGATATCCTCATAATTTCTACACCTGATGATATAGAGCGTTTCAAACAGTTGCTTGGCAACGGAAAACAGTTTGGACTCAATCTAAGCTATGCAGTACAGCCTAATCCCGACGGATTAGCTCAGGCGTTTTTAATTGGTAAGGAATTTATTAAAGATGATGCGTGTGCTTTAATCCTTGGAGATAATATTTTCTATGGAAACGGATTCAGAGGTATTTTAAAAAAAGCTTTAAAAAACGCAGAACAAAACCACACCGCTAGTGTGTTCGGGTATTATGTGAACGAACCCGGTCGTTACGGTATAGTTGAGTTTGATAAAGATAAAAACGCCGTATCAGTAGAAGAAAAACCTAAAAACCCAAAGTCAAATTATGCAATAACTGGCTTGTATTTTTGTCCGAGTGGTGTTAGTAAAATTGTCGAACAGCTAACCCCGTCAGACAGAGGAGAACTTGAAATTACAAGTCTTATGGATATGTATTTATCACAACAACGACTTAATGTTTCTGTTTTAGGCAGAGGGTTTGCTTGGCTTGATATGGGTACAATAGATAGCTTGTACGATGCTGGAAGCTTTGTCAGAATGATTGAGAAACGTCAGGGAATTCAAATATCAGCACCAGAGGAGATTGCTTACAGAAACGGTTGGATAGACAAAGCAAGCCTTATAGATAGTGCCAAGAAATATGGCAACAGCCCATACGGAAAACATCTTATGACTGTTGCAAGCGGTAAACTAAAATATTGACAGGTGATTTAATGAAGATTCTTGTTACAGGTGGAGCTGGATTTATTGGAACCAACTTCATATATTATGAACTTGAAAACTACCCTGATGATAATCTTGTTTGTGTGGATAAACTTACATACGCTGGAAACATTGATAATCTAAAAAAAGCTCAGCAGCACAGAAATTTTAAGTTTATTAAAGCAGATATCTGTGACAGAAAAGTTATGTACGAGCTTTTTGAAAAAGAAAAATTTGACGTGGTTATTAATTTTGCTGCAGAGAGCCATGTAGATCGCTCGATAGAAGGGCCCGAAATATTTTTTCAGACTAATGTTATGGGTACTCAAGTATTACTTGATGCTTGTTTAAAATTTGGAGTATCTCGATTTCATCAAATATCAACAGATGAAGTCTACGGTGATTTACCGCTTGAAAGACCAGATTTGTTTTTTACAGAACAAACACCACTTAATCCATCAAGCCCATATTCTTCATCAAAAGCATCAGCCGATTTAATGGTGAGTGCTTATCACAGAACATACGGTTTACCTGTTACAATCAGCAGATGCTCAAATAACTACGGACCTTTTCAACATCACGAAAAACTGATTCCACTAATTATTAATAACGCACTTGAGAACAAGAAACTTCCGATATATGGTAAAGGTATCAATGTTCGTGACTGGCTTTATGTCGAAGACCATTGCAAGGCTGTTGATTTAATAGTGCGTAATGGTAAAATAGGTGAGATATATAATATCGGAGGTCACAATGAAATGAGAAACATCGATATTGTGAGACTGATATGTAATCAACTTGACAAAAGCGAGGAACTTATCGAGTTTGTCACAGACAGAAAAGGGCATGATCTTCGATATGCGATTGACCCTAAGAAAATCCACGATGAGTTGGGATGGCTTCCGCAGACAAAGTTCGAAGATGGCATACAAAAAACTATTAAATGGTATCTTAATATTAAATAGTATAAGATATACACTAATTAAGATGTTTTAATGAAGGTAATTGTACATATAACTACACTCAAAAACAGCAATTGTACTGTCAGTATAATTGCTGTTTTTAATATAAGTTTTGGTTTTGTCTTTTAGATTATAGAAAATATCTTATAATCATTTAGAATATTTTACTATCATTGTGCGTTGAGTCCATAGACATTGAAAATTTAATTTGATATAATTTAGATATATAGCGTGATTATATTAAGGAGGCATTTCTGTGTTAGTATACGAGAACATTCATTCAATACGACAACTTGTAGAAGAAGCTGCTATTGAAAACAAAGGACTCCCTTTTATCCGTTACGTTGAAGATGGTGAGATTAAGGACATCACCTTTGACGAATTTGCTCTCAGTTGCAAGGCTGTTACTGCGTGGGTATATCAGAGAAGTCGCAAGGTAGGGCATAGACTCAGAGTTGCGATGATGAGCTCTAATACACCGTTGTACGTTCATATGCTGCTGGGCGTAGTATGTGGTGGTGGCGTCGCTATCCCTATGGACCCTCAGATGCCTATGGAAACTGTATGCGGTTGTCTTAACAAAGCAGAGGCGGATATTCTCATTTATGAACCTGATGTGGTCAATATCGACACAGATATGCTCCACCGTAATTGCCCAAATATCAGCAGAGTAATGCATATGAGCAACGGCAATTATCCAAGCTGTACATATATTTTTGATAACTATAAAGATAAAGAAGATAAGCTCGAGGTTTCAGACAGCGATTGTGCCGTTATTCTGTTTACTTCAGGTACAACAGGTGAAGAAAAAGGCGTTATGTTGTCAAACGGAAATCTTGTTGACAGTGTTTTCAACACTAATCATGACAAGGGTTTTGTCAAAGTTAACATCCTTCCAATGAACCACGCTTTCTGTCTTAACGCTGATATCCTGCTGAACTTTTCTACACAGGCTACTGTTTGTATGAACGGCGACACTTCCAAACTTGCAGAAAATCTGTTGCTGTTTAAACCTAGCTTACTTTCAATGGTGCCTATGGTTGCACAGGCACTTTATAATAAGCTTCTATTATTATCTAAAGAAGAGGGAAAAAGCCCTGCACAGCTTAAAAGTAAGGTGTTCGGTCCTAACCTTGTAAAGGTTATCACAGGCGGTGCACATCTTCCTGCAGAGCTTGTTGACAAATACCGTGAAATTGGTATCTTTTTATGTCAGGGTTATGGTATGACAGAGTGTTCTCCGACTATCGCATCCCCTGATATGAGTCGCCCTGATAAAGCTCACACCGCAGGTAAAGTTGTTTTACGATGTGAAACAAGAGTTGTAAAAGGTGAGCTTCAGGTAAAATCTCCATCTGTAATGATGGGTTATGTAAATGCACCACAACTTACTGCTGAGGTTATCACTAAAGATGGCTGGCTTAGAACAGGCGATATCGGTATGGAAGACGAAGAGGGATTCTTACATATCACAGGTCGAAAGAAGAATCTTATCATCCTTTCTAACGGTGCTAACGTTTCACCTGAGCAGATTGAAAACTTAATTTTAGACCACCAGCTTATTGAAGAAACTCTTGTTTACGGCGAGGGTAACACTATCGTTGCCGAGGTTTATCCTAACCATAAGTATGGCAAGCTTCACAAGATTACCGACGTAAGGGAAGAAATAGAGAAGATTATCGCACAGGTTAACTCTAACCTCCAGTCTTACAAAAAGGTGATGAAGGTTGTAATCCGTAAGTCACCGTTCAAGCGTACTAGCACAAACAAGATAATTCGTAACCAGCGTGCAAATGCAAGTGAGATATATTCATCCGATGCTCCGAAAAAGAGCAACCCTACAAATGAAACTCAGCTTCGTATTTTCAATATCATCGCAGATGTATTAGGACATAGAAACTTCGGCATTGACACCGACCTTTTCTCCGTAGGTTTAGACTCTCTGGGTTGTGTGCTTACTCTCACAGCTTTCTCAGAGAATATGGATTTCTATCTGGAACTTGACAAAATGATGGAAAATGCCACAGTAGAAAAGCTTGAGAAAATCTACACAGAGCAAGCACTCGATTTAGGTGTTGACTTCACACCACGTGATGTTTATCCGCTGACAAAAGTGCAGAAATATTTTGCTTATGTTATCCGTGGCAACACAACAGGTAACATCCCGTATCTCTTTAAGCTGAGCAGCAGTATTGATTTCAGAAAGATGAAATCAGCAATCGCTAAGCTCTTCAAAATCCATCCTATTTTAAGCGATGTTGTGCAAATGACAGAGCAGGGTTTTGCTAATTTCAGGGATGACAGCAGAAAACCTGAAATTCCTGTAATCACTCTGACTAAAGCTCAGTGGAAGGAAAAACTGCCTTCACTTGTTCGTCCATATACATACGGTATGGGCGAACCTCTTTATCACATTGAGCTGTACAAGGTAGGTAAGGATAAGTATCTTTTCTTTGATATCGCTCACATTATCAGCGACGGTGTAACTTTAGGTATACTTATAGACCATCTCAACAGACTGTACTTAGGCGAAGAGGTAAAAGACAGAAAGTTCTCTTACTACGACTATATTCTTGACAACGAATACCGCACCGAGAACGGTTTGAATACTCCTAATATTTCGTATTTTATGAAACTTATGGATGGCTTTAAGATTAAGCGTTCTATCTTAAACCGCAAAGGTCATCAGTATATGTCTATTAGCGTTAATGCCGCTATCCATGATAAGTTCAAGGGTATAGATAAAACTAAAGTCAAAGAATTCTGTGCAAGATACGCAGTGTCTGAAAACGTATTTTTCCTTACTATCTTTAATCTGTGTATCAGCATTTTCTCTAACGATAACGATACTATTTCAACAAGTATCCATAACGGAAGAACCGACAGTAGATGGGGTAGAGTAGCAGGTTGCTTCTTTGTTACATACAATTTCCGCTCTAAATTCACAAAGAAAATGAGCCTTTCAAAGGCATTAAGCTCTAACGCTAAACAGATTATGGACACTATGTGTTGCAGAATGAACAATCTGCACGCAGACGAAATGTTCATCCAGTATCAGGGTGATTTGCTCGACTTTGATACTTTAGGCGGTGCTGAAGTAGAACATATTCCGCTGCAGCTTGATTCCTTACCATTCCATCTTATGGTGCATTTGAGAGGCGAGGAGTACCGCTATGAACTCAGATATTGGGAAAATCGTTTTGAGCGTGAACAGCTCGAAGTCTTTATGGAAGTATTTGATGCATTACTTTCAGCTTGTCTTGAATACGATACAATCACTCAGATTAGAAAGCAAATCCCATCAAATCTTTTGACAACTGAGCTGAATATTCCTTTGAGCGTTCTCAAAGACGCAGGTTGCGAGATTTCTAATGATAATGATGAAGTAACTGTTAAAATTGTCGATGATAACGGCTATATTCAGCCTGTCGGTGCATGGGGCAGGGTTTTAGTAAATGGCAAAGACACTGGAAAAACAGCACGCATTATGGTTGACGGCACTCTTGATTTCCTTGAAAACAGCGGTCGTTGCGTAATGTTTGAAACACTCTTTGGCAGAGATTATCCTGATCTTGAAAAGATGGAGAAGCTTGCGCTCTCTTACGACGGTACAACAGAAGCTCAGGCGTATGTACGCTATGGCGACGATAATCAGCTCCACCTTACCATTGATGTAAAAGGCGAGAATATTAGTCACGAGCAGTTCAAGTCTTACCTTGAAGATAACTCCGAGAAATTCGAAGTTCCGTCATTGATAATGATT
>JAFUOM010000018.1 GCA_017481885.1 Ruminococcus sp. | reverse complement strand
ATTTCCGAAAAGGTTATATGCATAAACATTGTGCTCAAGATTGAGGGAAACAGAAAAATTGTCAGGGTAAACAGCGTCAATCTGAACATCTTTGTTGTTGGTTCCGATTAGATATGCCTGACTGTCGCTTTGCAAAAGTTCAACATTGTTCAGCGATTTATAAGAGGAGTAAGTGTAGATGTCGTAGCCGTTAACTTTAAACGAAAAAGAAACAGAAAATACTACCATAATAACTAGCAATGCTATGCATCTGAAAACCCTGCTTTTCACGAAAATCCCCCCTTTAAGAGGAATTATATACTATGGTATTTACTTTGTGAAATTTCCGTGACATAGGGTCACTGGCTTTTTGAAAATATGCTCAGTCAGTATAAAAATAGAGTAAAAAACAAAAGCAACAAAGACAGTTTGCGTGTCTTTGTTGCTTTAAGTTTATATATATTTTGATTATTCCTCTGGCATTTCCCAGTTGTGCCATACGTTTTGGATGTCGTCGTTATCTTCGAACATATCGAGCATCTTCTGCATTTTCTCGCAGATAGCAGGGTCGTCGATTGCTGTATATGTGCTTGGGACCTGCTCAACCTCAGCTGATGCAAATGTGTAGCCTTTGTCTGTGAGTTCATCTCTGATAGCACCTAAATCATCAGGCTCTGTGTAAACAGTGAAGATGTCGGCATCTGCTTCAAAATCTGCAGCACCAGCTTCAAGTGCATCTTCCATAGCTGTGTCTTCGTCTTTGTCAAGCTCTTCTCGTTCAATAATAAGTACGCCTTTTTTCTCGAACATAAAGCTAACGCAACCAGGTGTACCCATATTACCGCCAAACTTGTCGAAATAATGTCTTACTTCACCGGCTGTACGGTTTCTGTTATCTGTAAGAGCTTCAACAATAACAGCAACACCTGATGGACCGTAACCTTCGTATGTAACAGCCTCGTAGTTTGCACCGTCGTTACCAGAAGCAGCCTTCTTGATAATTCTGTCGATGTTGTCGTTTGGTACGTTTGCAGCCTTAGCTTTAGCGATACAATCCTTGAGCTTTGAGTTTACGTTAGGGTCAGCGCTACCTCCGTCACGGATAGCAACCATCAGCTCTCTGCCGATTTTTGTGAACACCTTAGCTCTAGCGGCGTCGTTCTTACCTTTTTTCTGTTTAATGGTACTCCATTTATTATGTCCTGACATTAAATCATCCCTTTTATATTTTTTCGCAATGATTATATCACATACTAACGATTAATGCAAATAAAAATAAATATTACAGTTTTGTTATCAATCTATTGTGATTAAAAGTGCTTAATGTTATAATAAATTTTATAGTTTATAAACATAAATAATTGGAAAGGATTGAGGTTATGGTAAAGTCAATGACAGGCTTCGGCAGATGCGAAACCGAGGTTAACGGCAGACGAATTACGGTTGAAATGAAAAGCGTAAATCACCGTTATTTTGAGTTTTCTTGTCGCACTTCCAGAGGATATAGCTTTTTAGAGGATAAACTCAAAAAGTATGTAGCTACAAAGGTTGCACGCGGTAAGGTTGATATGTATGTTTCTGTTACAGAGTCCGAAGATTCACAGGTCAATGTTACAATCAACAAACCGCTGGCTTTAGGCTATGTTAACGCTATCAAAACTCTTGCAACAGAGTATAATATTCCTGACGATTTATCAGTGTCGGTTCTCTCTCGCTATTCTGATATTTTCCAGATTCACAAAGAGGAACAGGACGAAGAGCAGGTTTTCAACGATGTCAAGGTTGCACTTGATGTAGCACTTGATGGTTTCCTCGCTATGAGAGAGGCTGAGGGCGAAAAGCTCAAAGACGATGTGCTCTCCCGTGTTGATACAATTATGTCTATCGTTTCAGAAATTGAGGAGCGTTCACCGCTTACTGTTGAGGAGTATCGCCAAAAGCTCACAAAGCGTATAACAGATATGTTAAGTGGTGCCCAGATTGACGAGCAGAGAATTCTTACAGAGGCCGCTATTTTTGCAGACAAGGTTGCAGTTGACGAAGAAACAGTCCGTCTGCGTAGTCATTTTGAACAGATGAGAACCTTCTTCGAGTCTGGTGTTCCAATCGGCAGAAAGCTTGATTTCATTGTTCAGGAAATGAACCGTGAAGCTAACACAATCGGCTCAAAAGTTACCGATTCCATCCTTGCTCATAAAGTTGTAGATATAAAATCCGAAATTGAGAAGATTCGTGAGCAAATCCAGAACATCGAGTAATAAGGAGAGTTTGCGTGAGATTTATTAACATTGGTTTTGGAAACGTAGTGTCAGCCGAAAAGGTAGTATCCGTTGTGTCTCCTGATTCCGCTCCTATCAAGCGAATTATCCAGACAGCTAAAGCAGACGCTTCTTTGATTGACGCTACATACGGCAGAAAGTGCAAGGCTGTTATAATCACCGATAGCGACCACATTATTCTTTCTGCTATCACACCTGAAACAATTACATCAAGACTTGAGGAGGAATTGAAAAATGGCTAAAGGACAGCTTATTGTTTACACCGGTGCTTCAGGCGTTGGTAAAGGCACAATTATGGAACAGCTCCTTGCTGATAACGATAACCTGAGATTGTCAGTATCAGCTACAACCCGTGCTCCAAGACCTGGTGAAGTTGACGGTGTGAACTATCACTATGTATCAAGAGAAGAATTTGAGCGTATGATTGAAAACGACCTTTTGCTTGAGTACGCACAGTATTGCGACAATATGTACGGCACTCCGAAAGCATCAGTCTTGGATTTAATCGAAAAAGGCTTTGATGTTATGCTTGAAATTGAAGTGAAAGGTTACGAACAGGTCAAAAAGCTTTTCCCTGAGTGTGTAACAATTTTTGTGTTACCACCAAGCATTGAGGAGTTAGAAAGAAGACTCAGAAAACGTGGCACAGAAACTGACGATGTTATTGCACAGCGTTTATCCCGTGCTGTTGAAGAAATGGAATATGCACCTGCTTTTGATTATCAGGTAATAAATGACGATGTCCAGAGAGCAAAAACAGAAATACTTAACATCATTGCTAACATAAAAAACGAGAATAAATAAGAAACAATTAAGGAGTAATAATTATGAAAAGAGCATCACTTGATGATATGTTAATGGGTAGAGAGAGCCGTTACGCTTTAGTTATCGGCGTTGCAAAAAGAGCTAGAGAAATCGCTCAGGGCTTTAAAGATGAAAACATTATTACTGATGAGAAGCCTGTACTTTTAGCTGTAGAGGATTTCAAAAATCACAAGTACAATATCTTAGAGCCTGAAACAGACGAGGTATGATTAACCTTATCGCAGGTATCGCCGTAGATAACACGGTGTACCATTTTGATAAGATATTCGATTATGTTGTACCACAAAGCCTTTCTAACAGTATCACAGAAGGCTGTAGGGTGCTAGTGCCGTTCGGTCGTGGCAACAAAAAGCGTCAAGGTATGGTAATGTACATCAAAACAGAAGATTGTGACATCTCAAAACTAAAGGACGTACATTCTGTTTTAGATGATGAGCCTGTTTTAAGCAAAGAAATGCTCGAACTGGTGAGTTTTATGAAAGCTCATTGCTTTTGTACTTACTATGACGCTGTCAAAGCTATGCTTCCGGCTGGTATCAACTATAAAATTACAACTGAATATTCCGTGAAAAAACCTCTTGAGTTTGATTTGTATGAATTAGACGACGAAAAACGCAGGGTTGTTCAGTTTTTGCTCAAAAAAGGAAAGCCTGTAAAAAAGGAAATCGTTCTTGATGCATTCGGATACGCGGACACTGCTGTGCTTGATGATATGTGTAAGCTTGGATTCTTGCAGAAAAATGACTCCACTTACCGTAAAACAGGTGACAAAAGCGTCAAAATGGTGCGTTTTAATGACGATGTATCTTTGACAGGTGTTAAACTTACACCAAAGCAGAACACAGTGCTTGAGCTTTTGCAGACAGTCGGCAGTGCGTGCGTAAAAGAAGTTTGCTATTACACAGGCGTTACTGTTTCCGTTGTTGATTCGTTAGTGAAAAAGGGTATTGCCTCTTATTACGACGATGAAGTGTTCAGGATTCCGAAGAGTAATGTGTCTAAAAAGCAGGATGTTTCGCTGACCGATGAACAGCAAACAGCATATAAAACATTGTTAAGCGATTACCATAGCGACAAGGGAAAAGTTTCCTTGCTTTATGGAATTACCGGTTCAGGCAAAACATCTGTCTTTATGAAGCTTATTGAAGATGTGGTCAGCGATAATAAAGGTGTTATTGTTATGGTGCCTGAAATCGCCCTAACAAGCCAGCTTATCTCGATTTTTAAGTCTAATTTTCCTGATAAGGTAGCGGTGTTTCACAGCGGATTGTCACTTGGTGAACGTTTGGACGAGTTCAAGCGTGTGAAAAAAGGCCTTGCGTCTATTGCTATCGGTACACGTTCTGCTGTGTTTGCTCCTGTTTCCAATTTAGGACTCATCATTATGGATGAGGAACAGGAACACACTTACAAATCCGAGGGTAAGCCGAGATTCCATGCTAGAGAGCTTGCAAAATTCAGAACCTCTTACAATAACTCTTTGCTAGTGCTTGCCTCAGCTACTCCAAGCGTAGAAACATACTACAACGCACAAATAGGCAAGTACAACATTGCTCGCCTTACTCAACGTTACGGAACGGCGTCCTTGCCGGACGTACTCGTTGCTGATATGAACGAAGACGTAGCTCTTGGAAATACCTCGCAGTTTTCAAGCGTTCTACTTGAGAATATTGAAGAGAACCTGAGCAACAAAAAGCAGACTATTCTGCTTTTGAACCGACGAGGACATAACACGTTTGTAACCTGCAGGAATTGTATGGAAACAGTATCGTGTCCTAACTGCTCGATTTCTATGACCTATCACAGTGCTAACAATCGACTGATGTGTCATTACTGTGGACATTCCGTAAAGTATGATGGTATTTGTCCTACCTGTAACGGACATTCTTTGAGATTTGCAGGATACGGAACTCAACGTGCAGAAGCGGAACTCTCGGAAATCTTCCCTGATGCACGAATTCTTCGTATGGACACGGATGCTACTATGAGTAAATCCTCGCACGAGAAAAAGCTTTCTGACTTTGCAAACGGGGATTATGATATTTTAGTCGGAACACAGATGGTGGCAAAGGGACTCAATTTCCCTGATGTTACATTAGTTGGCGTACTCAGTGCTGACCAGATGCTGTACAGCGACGATTACCGTAGCTACGAAAACGCATTTTCGATGCTGACACAGGTTGTCGGACGTAGCGGTAGAGGCAAGCACAAGGGCAGAGCGATAATTCAGACGTTCACACCCGAGAACCCTATCATTGCTCTTGCAAGTGCTCAAAATTACGATGCTTTTTACGCTGATGAGATAAATATCAGAAAAGCAATGCTTTATCCGCCGTTTGCTCAGATGTGTCTTGTTGGCTTTGTAGGAGAAAACAGCGTCAAGGTGTCAAAAGCTTGTGCTGAATTTTCTAAGCTTATGACAGAGAAACTCAGCGGTGACTATAAAGATATACCAATCAGGGTGCTCGGTCCATCTGCTGCGGGTGTGCCGAAGATTAACAATAAATACAGATATAAGATTATTCTTAAATGCAGAAACGATTCAAGATTCAGAGAGATGCTGTCGTCTGTTTTAATGGAGTTTTCTAAAATCAGGGAATTCGCAGACGTCTCTGTTTATGCAGATATGCATCCTCAGGAAATTTAAACATATTAGATAATAGTGTTAAGGAGTGTTACTATGGCACTTAGAAAGATAGTTACAGAAGGCGACGACGTATTACTTAAAAAATGTCGCCCTGTTGAAAAATTTGATAAAAAGCTCTGGGACTTGCTTGATGATATGGCAGAAACTCTTTATGATTCAGGCGGAGTTGGTCTTGCAGGCCCACAGGTCGGTGTTATGAGAAGAATTTGTATCATCGATATCGGCGATGGCCTTGTTGAGTACATCAACCCACAGATTATCAGCACCGAGGGTTCACACGAGGTTGTTGAGGGTTGTCTGTCTTCACCTGGTGAGTATGGACTTGTCAACAGACCTATAAAGGTAGTAGCAAAAGCTTTTGACAGAGATGGTAAAGAATTCACTGTTGAGGGTAAGGATTTGTTCGCACAGGCAATGTGTCACGAGTTTGACCACCTTGATGGCGTGCTTTTTAAGTCAAAGGCAATCAGAATGTTAAGCCCTGAAGAACTTGAGCACGACGAGGATTGATAGGTGATACTATGAGAGTTTTATTTATGGGCACACCTGACTTTGCAGTTGCTTGTCTTAAAGGTTTGGTTGAAGCAAATTACGAAGTGTGTGCGGTTTTCACTCAGCCTGACAAACCTCGTGGCAGAAAAATGGTTATGACACCGCCTGACGTTAAGGTGTATGCACAAGAGCTTAATCTTCCTGTGTATCAGCCTAAAACATTAAAAGACGGTGAAGCTCTTGAAATCATTAAGGGTTATCAGCCTGATGTTATAGTCGTTGCGGCATATGGCAAAATTCTGCCAAAGAGTATTATTGATTATCCAAAATACGGATGCATTAACGTCCACGGCTCAATTCTTCCGAAATATCGTGGTGCGGCACCAATCCAGTGGTCGGTTATCAACGGCGACAAGGAAACAGGCGTTACAACAATGCAGATGAATGAGGGCCTTGATACAGGTGATATGCTTCTCATCGACAAAATGCCAATCGCTATTGATGATACAACAGAATCAGTTTTCGATAAACTTGCTGTAATGGGCGGAGAAATTATCGTCAAAACTTTGAAGCTTGCGGAAGAAGGAAAGCTCAATCCGATTAAGCAGGATGACTTAAAGTCTTCATACGCTCCGATGCTCGATAAATCTATTAGCGAGATTGATTTCACTAAAGATGCGCTTACAGTTCATAATCTTATCAGAGGACTGTACAGTTGGCCGATTGCTCAGACTACATTTAAGGGCAAAAAGCTTAAAGTCTACAAATCAGCGTTGTCAAAACTCAGCGGTAAGGTGGGCGAGGTAGTATCTTTAGAGCCGCTCACAATCGCTTGCGGTGAAAATGCTGTTGAGATTTTAGAACTTCAGCTTGAGGGAAAAAAGAGAATGGATTATAAGTCATTCCTTTTAGGACATCATATTGAATGCGGAACAAATATTCTGGAGGTTTAATATATGTACTTTTGGGGTTACGATTTAACTTATTTCATATTTATGATACCATGTTTGATTTTGTCGCTGTATTGCAGTGCAAAAGTCAACTCAACTTTTAATAAGTATTCAAAGGTTTCTAACAGAAGAGGATTAACAGGAGCACAGGCGGCATATCAGGTGCTTACAGCAAATGGTGTTACAGGAGTAAGAATTGAGCACGTAAGTGGTAATCTTACCGACCATTTTGATCCACGTACAAATACTATCAGACTGTCTGACAATGTTTATAACAGCACATCTGTAGCGGCAGTTGGTGTTGCCGCTCACGAAGCAGGACACGCTGTTCAGCACGCTCAGGATTATTTTCCAAACAAGCTCCGTTCTGCAATTGTCCCTGTTGCAAATATTGGTTCAAAGCTCAGCTGGATATTAATTTTTGTCGGTTTCCTTTTACCTGTTCAGTACAATTTTGTAATTACACTCGGTATTGTGTTCTTTTCACTGTCAGTGTTATTTACCTTGGTTACACTGCCTGTTGAGTTTGATGCATCAAAAAGAGCGTTAGCTACAATTAAAGGCAGTAACTTGCTTTACGATGAAGAGTACACAGGCGCAAAGAAAACACTTTCAGCGGCTGCTATGACTTATGTTGCCGCAGCGGCTACAGCGATTGCACAGTTGCTTAGACTGATATTGCTCGCAAACAGAAGAAGATAATTTATTTAAGAGGTTATTATGGCAGATGTCAGAAGAATTGCATTCAATACAATATATAGAGTTTTTTTCGATGAGGCTTACTCTGCTCTGGCGTTGAACAGTGCCATCAAGGATAATAACCTCGACAGACTTGACGCAGGTTTTTTGTCCCGCTTGGTTTATGGTGTGATTGAACGAAAGATTTTACTTGACTATGTAATCTCGCAGTATTCTAAAATCAAGCCGAAGAAGATTGAGAACAAAACTCTCATAATCCTTGAAATGGGAGTTTTTCAACTTCTGTTTATGGACAAAGTACCGCAAAGTGCGGCGGTTAATGAAGCTGTCAAGCTGTCAAAAAAGGTTGGCGCTTATAAATCTACAGGGTTTATAAATGCTGTGCTTCGCAATATAGTGCGAAATGAATTGAAATACAAACTTCCTGATAAGAAAAACTACACACAGTATTTATCTGTAAAATATTCCTGTCCTGACTTTTTGATTGAAAAATGGATAAAACAGTACGGCAAGGATAACACAGTGGGAATTCTTAAGGGCTTAGCAGACAGACCACCGCTAACTATAAGAGTAAACACCTTAAAAACTACTAAAGAAAAGTTGATTGCTGACCTTGAAACAGAAGGTGTGGTAGTTGCGGATGTGCCGTATCTGCCTAATGCTTTGAACGTTGAAAATACAGGCTCTATAGAAAACTTAAAATCATTTAAAAACGGAGATTTTTACGTTCAGGACAGTGCTTCTCAGTTTTGTTGTGAAATGCTCGATGCAAAAGAGGGGATGACAGTTTGTGATGTTTGCTCGGCTCCGGGCGGTAAGTCTTTGTACACCGCTATCAAAATGAACAACATCGGAAAGGTTTTTTCCTACGATTTGTTTGAGCATAAGATTAAACTTATCAAGGAGTCAGCAAGCAGGTTGTCGGTAAGTATAATTGAAGCACAGCTCAGAGATGCACAAAAGAACGATGTTATACTGCCACAATGTGACCGTCTTATTTGCGATGTGCCTTGTTCAGGCTTTGGAATTATTCGTCGTAAGCCTGAAATTCGTTACAAAAAAGCAACAATTGTTGACAATTTGCCTCAGTTGCAATACAGTATATTGTGTACAAATGCTGATAGTTTATCAATTGGTGGTGTGCTGGTTTATTCGACTTGCACATTGTGTGACGAAGAAAACGCTGATGTAGCAGAAAAATTCCTCAATGAACACCCTGAGTTTGTAGCAGAGCCACTTGCTTTGCCTGATGGGTTCAATCGCTTTTTCGATGAACCCGATCATATATTAACGCTATTGCCACACAAAGAAATGACCGACGGTTTCTTTATTGCGAAGTTTCGAAAGGTAGGCAGTAAATGACAGATATCAAGTCGCTTTTCGACTACGAAATAGAAAACCTTATAACTGATAACGGCTTTCAAAAATTCAGAGCTAAACAGATTGTTCAGTGGCTTCAAAAGAACGTTACCGAGTTTTCCCAGATGACAAATCTGCCTAAGCAGTTAATTTCTTTTTTAGAAGAAAACTGTTACATATCAATGGCAAAAATCGAGCGTAAGCTTGAGTCAAAACTCGATGAAACTGTAAAGTATCTGTTTTCGTTTAATGATGGTGAGTGTGTCGAAAGCGTTGTTATGAAATACCACCACGGCTATTCTATCTGCATATCCACTCAGGTTGGATGCAAGATGGGTTGTACGTTTTGTGCAACAGGAAAAAGCGGATATTCACGTGATTTAACTGCATCCGAGATGCTCTCACAGATTGAGTCTGCTCAACGTGATTTGGGTGTCAGAATCTCGAACATCGTTTTGATGGGTATGGGCGAACCTCTTGATAACTATGATAACGTTGTCAGGTTTTTAAAACTGGTTTCTTCAGAAAACTCACTCAACATCGGAATGAGACATATTACATTGTCAACCTGTGGCGTAGTGCCGAAAATCTATGAGCTGGCTGATTTGGGTTTACAGATTACCTTGTCGGTTTCGCTACACGCTCCGACCGATGAAGTCAGGAGCACTACTATGCCGATTAATAAAGCGTATAATATATCTGAGCTTTTGAAAGCTTGCAGATATTATATAAATAAAACCAACAGGCGCATCTCTTTCGAGTATGCGATGATTGATTCTGTGAACGATACCGACGAATGCGCAAAAATTCTTTCGCAAAAACTCAGCGGTATGTTGTGTCACGTTAATCTGATTCCTGTCAACTCCGTAAAGGGTACGGGTTATGTTAAAAGTAAGCTTGAAAGACAACAGGCTTTTATTGATATTTTGTCCCAAAAAGGCGTCACAGCTACTGTAAGAAGAACCTTGGGTAGTGACATAAACGCGTCGTGCGGACAGTTAAAGAGAAATTATAAGGAAGGAGGAATATGACTTGGAAGTTTTTTCTCGTAGTGACATTGGTTTAGTTAGAAAAGAGAATCAGGACAGTTGTAGCTTCTCTGTCATATCTTCCAGCTGTGCGTGGGCAGTTGTTTGTGACGGTATGGGTGGTGCAAGAGGCGGTAAGGTTGCCAGCTCCACTGCTGTTGAATTTATCACAGAATTTTTGAATAAAAACTATTCTGATAAGATGGACGAGGAGGAGCTGTCAGCGCTTTTAATTGACGCTGTTGACGGTGCCAATACTGAGGTTTATAAAAAAGCTATTGAGGATGTTGAACTCACTGGAATGGGTACAACCTGTGATTTAGTGTTTATCAGAAATTCAATAGTTCATGTTGTTCACGTAGGCGACAGCAGAACCTATTCAATCAGAGGTGGAAAGATTCTCCAGATTACCGAGGACCATTCTGTAGTTCAGGAAATGGTCAAGCGCGGTGAACTCACCCCTGAACAGGCACAAAATCATCCTAATAAGAATTTCATCACAAGGGCGCTTGGCGTAAACCAGACCTTACATCTTGACTACATAGAAGCTGATTTTCAGTACGGCGATGTTTTACTTATTTGCTCAGATGGTCTGTCAAATTGTGTGACTACAGCAGATATTGTAAAAACCGTGCACGAAAATCGAGGAGTTTTGCTTATCGATACACTCGTTGAGTTAGCAAAAATCGGCGGTGGTTCTGATAACATCACCGCAACTGTAATTTACTGAGAGGAGTGACAACTATGGATAAATATACTGGCAAAAAGCTTGACGGACGTTATGAAATTCGTGAGCTTATCGGTGTTGGCGGTATGGCCAATGTTTACCATTGTTATGACACTATAGATGATAGAGAAGTAGCTATCAAAATTTTAAAGGACGAGTTTTTGGATAACGAGGATTTTATCCGCAGATTTAAAAATGAGTCTAAGGCAATCGCTGTGCTCAACCACCCTAATATCGTGCGTGTTTATGATGTTAGCTTTGGTGATATGATTCAGTACATTGTAATGGAGTACATTGACGGCATCACACTCAAGGAATATATTGAGATGCAGGGTGTTCTTGACTGGAAAGAAACACTTCACCTTACAACTCAGATACTAAAGGCTTTACAGCACGCTCACGAAAACGGCATTGTTCATCGTGACATCAAGCCTCAGAACATTATGCTTTTACAGGATGGCACAATCAAGGTAACAGACTTTGGTATTGCTCGTTTTTCATCGAATGCAACACGAACAATGACCGAGCAGGCTATCGGTTCAGTGCACTACATCGCTCCTGAACAGGCAAGAGGCGACAAAACAGACGGCAAAACCGATATTTACTCTGTCGGTGTAATGATGTACGAAATGCTTACCGGTCAGTTGCCTTTTGATGCTGATTCTGCTGTGTCAGTTGCTCTTATGCAGCTCCAGACAACAGCAAAGCGTCCACGCCAGATTAATCCCGATATCCCGTCAGGTCTTGAGGAAATTACAGTAAAAGCTATGCAGAAAATTCCTGACAGCAGATATCATTCAGCTGTGGAAATGCTTTCTGATATTGAGCGATTCAGACTTAATCCAAGCATCAGCTTTGAGTATAAGTATTTCGAGGAAAAGACAGGCTACAGCGATGCTGTGAAAAAATCCAAGAAAACAGCTGAGAGTGAAGCTCCAAAAGAGTATCACGATTATCACGATGATTCACCGCAGAAGTCACCTGTACTTTCAGCTATAAAGGGTGTAATTATCGCCGCTGTTATTGCTTTGATAGTTTTCGGTGGTATGGCACTTTATAACGGCTATGTGTCTGCACAGCCAAAAGAAGAAATCGTTCCTGATTTCGTTGGTCTTACAGTAGCAGAAGCTAATACTTTGAACAATGGTCGCTTTGTGTTTAAATACGAAAACAGATACAGCGATGAATTCAAGGTTGATACAATTATCTATCAGACTCCAGAGGCAAATTCAAAGAAAATCAAAGAGGGTTCATCTATCACTTTAGTTGTTAACTCAGCTGATTCTGAGGTTGCTGTTCCATATATGGGTGTCAGCGGTGAAGTTGATACTGTTGTTAACAAGCTTAAGGAAGTTAACCTTGTTCCACAGATTTTATATGTAAATTCAGAAAAGGAAGAGCAGTCTGTTGACAGCATTTTCCCTGCAGTTGGCACAAAGGTTCCTATCGGTTCTACTGTGTATGTAATGGTATCTAAAGGACCATCATACGAGGGAATTGATATGCCTGACATTAAGGGACTCACTCTCGCAGAAGCTCAGGCAAAGCTCGAAGAACTCGGCTTTAAGAACATAAAGGTTGCTTATGACGAGAAGAGCGAAAAAGACAAAGATGAAGTTATCAGACAGAATCCTGTAACAGGCAGTAAAATTAAGCCTGATTATAACATTGTAATAACCTGCTCTAAGGGTGAGAAGAAGGAAAAGGAAGCTACAATCTACGTTGATTTACCGTCAAGCGTTACAGATGAGGTTGAAGTTACAGTGCTCGTTGATGGTGCTGTTGATTCAACTTACAGCAAGACTGTAATTCCTGCTTACAACTCAACCTATACCATTAAAATCAAGGGTAAGGATACTGTTTCAGTTCTTATCTTACTTGATGGTAATGAATATCGTGAGTATTCCGTAAATTACGAAGAAGGTTATGTAACAAAGGTTAAGTCTTATGATTATGCCGTTTCGACACCTGAGGAAACTACAGCTCCTACAGAGGCTCCAACCGAGGAGATTATCACACAGTAATATATGGCTAAATTAAACGGAATTATAATTAAAATTACAGGCGGCTTCTACTATGTAGAGGCCGATACCTGTATATATGAGTGTAAAGCAAGAGGTATCTTTCGTAAGAGGGGCAACAGTCCGCTTGTAGGCGATTATGTATTGATTGATGTCCCTGATGATGATAGTTTTTGCTCTATTGAAGAGATTAAAGAACGAAAGAATTCGCTCATCAGACCAGCACTTGCAAACCTTGATGCCCTTGTGATTGTTAGCTCTGTTGTAGAGCCGAATGTCAACACATATATAATAGACAAAATGATATGTGCGGCTGTTGATAAGGGTATTGAGCCTGTTGTCGTTTTTTCAAAAACAGATTTGAAGTCCTGCGATGAGTACCTTGAAATCTACAGAAAGTCAGGAATTAAAGCAATTGAGTATTCGAGCGTTACAAACAAAGGGCTTGATGAAATCAAAGAAGTTTTAAGCGGAAAAGTATCAGCTTTTTCGGGCAATACAGGTGTCGGTAAATCTACTTTGCTCAACGCACTTTTTCCTGAGCTTGAACTCAAAACAGGGGAGATAAGTGACAAACTCGGCAGAGGTAGACACACCACCAGAACAGTTGAGCTTTTCAAATGCTATGGCGGTTATGTAGCTGACACACCTGGGTTTTCAACGGTCGATTTAGACAGATATGAGATTATCAAGAAGGATGAGCTACAGCACTGTTTTCCTGAGTTTGAACAATACATCGGCGAGTGTAAATTCACTTCCTGTGCTCATATTTGCGAAAAAGGCTGTGCTGTTATTGAGGCTGTTGAAAGCGGTGCGATTTCAAAGTCGCGTCACGACAACTATGTCAGAATGTATAACGAAGTAAAAGATATTAAAGATTGGCAATTAAAATAATAGTATGTTATTTTCCAATATTTAATCGGGGGCGTAGCTCAGCTGGGAGAGCGCTTGAATGGCATTCAAGAGGTCATGGGTTCGATCCCCACCGTCTCCACCAACCCCGAACAATTTGTTCGGGGTTTTGTTATCGTTTTTTTACACTTTGTGATATTTATATTTCTTATTTACAAAAATGTAATAGATAATTCAGTAGTGTATCTTGTAATAAATATATTTTGTGTGTTATAATATCACCATAATGAGAATTTGCGACTTTTTGGGGGAATAATAATATGCCTTTATGTATGGGTTGCCTTAATGAAATTAACAGCAGTCGAGGTGTTTGTGAGAATTGTGGTTTTGACAATTCTAAGTCACAGTCTGCACCTTTCTTACCTTATGGTACTGTTTTAAACATCAAGTTTGTTGTTGCTAAAGATTTGAGTACAAATGGCGAGAGCACACGTTACCTTGGTTATGATAAGACCACAGGTAAGGTCGTTACTATCCGTGAGTTTTTACCTATCGGTTTATTTGACAGAGAGCAGGGCGAAACCGAGCTTACTGTTCTGTCAGATGCCAGAGATAACTACAGCGTTGCTATTGCTGATTTTGAGGATTACTATAATAAAATCAAGTCACTTTCAGATTTATCAGCTGTGATTGTGATCGAAGATGTTTTCAGAGAGAACAACACTTGCTACGTTATTGAAGAAAGTGATGACAATATTCCGTTTACTGAGTATGTTAAGAAGAACGGTGGTCACCTTGAGTGGGATAGCGCAAGACCATTGTTTATGCCGATTGTATCTCTACTTGAAGCACTTCACAAGGTTGGTATCGGTCACTACGCAGTATCACCGTCAAACCTTTCTGTTAATTCTGAAGGCAAGCTCATTTTATCCGGCTTTTCTACTGAAAACGAGCGTAAGCGTGGTACTATGCTGAAATCTCAGCTTTTCAGTGGTTGTGCTGCTCCTGAACAGTACCGCAATGATAACGTTTTGGATGTTGCTACTGATATTTACGGCTTTACAGCAACCTTATTCTTTGCACTTACAGGAAACCTCCCTTCTAACGCAAAGGAGAGAGAAAAAGATTCACGTTTGCTTATCAGCACAAATACAGTTAAGCGTTTGCCACCACACGTTGTTACAACACTTGCAAACGGCTTGCAGATGCGCAGAGATGCACGTATCTCCGATTTTGAGGAACTCCGTTCACAGCTTTCTGTTGCGTCAACTGTACAGGCTATTCAGGAAGAGATTTCTCGCACCGCAAGTATGACACCAATCCATAAAGATGGTGAAAATAAATCAAACGTTAACGCAACTGCTGTGGGTATTGTTGCTACAATCGTAGCCCTGCTCATTTTCTCGGCTATTGGTTTGTACTGGCTTTCAATTAATCCGTTGCAGGGCGTTTTTAAGGAAGAATCGACCCAGCCTGCAACCGTTGCGGCTACCGAGGGTTGGACAGGTCCTGTTATGGCTGACTATGTTGGTAAAACATACGAGCAGGTTGTTGCCGCAGTTGAAGCAGACGGAGCAATTACACTTAAAGTTTCTGCCGATGGTGAGTACAGCGACACTGTACCTCAGGGCACTGTAATTTCTCAGACGCCTGCAGCTGGTGAGCCTATTTCATCGGGTTCTTCACTTCTTTACATAGTTTTGAGCAAAGGCCCTGAAATGAAAAAAGTACCTGAAGTTGAGGGTAAAACTCTTGAAGAAGCTTCTAAGGAGCTTATTGAACTTGGTTACATTGTTCTTCAGGAAGCTGAGTACAGCGGTAATTACGCTGAGGGTGTTGTTATGGGATATGTTAATTTATCTCCTGGCGACTCAGTTGAATCCGGTTCTGAAATCACTTTAAGAGTGAGCAAAGGTACCGAAGTTACTGACGAAGATGAATAAAAAAACAGGTGGGTTTAATGCCCACCTGTATTTGTATAAATATTACTTTTTAAATTTCATATTACTTTCAGCGTGTTGAATCAGGTTGAAAACAGAGCTTGCTATCTGAGGATATTCTGAAGCGATAATCTCTGGTGAAATTTCAAGCTCAGCGCATTGTTTGACGAAGTCGTTGTGACAGTTAGGGTCAGTTGCACTTGAAACTCGTGTAGATATAATCTGCATAGCTGCTGTTGAAAAACCGCTGTATACCTCCTGATGTACAGCAAACATATCCTGCGGATTATCGCGGTTTGCTGAGTATACTTTTCTGAACATATTGTAAGTTCCAAGCATCAGGTAATTCGAAACGCAATTTGACAGCTTTCTGTTGCCGATTTTGATAAGATAATCGTACAGGACGCTTTGGGTGTTCTGTATTAACTTCTGGTTTACAATCTGCGAAACAGCATTGCTGTTAGATTTTGAAGTACCATCGCTGATGTCTGTGATGTCCGAGTATCTTTGCGGTGTTCTGCCAAGCAGATAATCGCACGATACATCGTAGTAATCAGCAACTTTGATCAAAAAATCAAGACCACATTCTCTTATTCCTTTTTCGTAATGCGAAAGCAGTGCCTGAGATATTCCCAAATCACCCGCAACTTGCTTTTGGCTTAGCTTTTTTTCTTTTCTTAGCAGGGTTATAATTCTGCTGAAATCCTTGTTCATACCGTAACCACCTTAAATTTATACATATAGTATAATATATATATTACAATTTGTAAAGTCGGAGGGCTTATGAAATCATACAGAATTCATTTTATCAGACACGGTGCAATTGAAGATACTTTATCTGGTGCTTATATTGGTACAACCGATGTGCCACTTTCTGATCAAGGTAAGCGTCAGCTTAAATTGCTTGACCACAATATGGACTATCCATATGCTCAAGTGTTGTTTACCAGTCCTTTAAAACGTTGCAAGGAGACCTGCAAAATCATCTATAATCATCTTGAACCTATTGTTGTTGACCAGCTTATCGAGTGTAACTTTGGTGAGTGGGAGGGCAAAACCGCTGATGAGCTTTCAGGTGACCCTGAGTTTTCAAAATGGCTTGCTGGTGACAATGGCGTGAAACCACCAAAAGGCGAGAGTAATGATGATTTTACAAGACGAATCTGCATTATGTTTGAAAATATCGTAAACGGTCTTATTAAAACGGGTACAACTGATTGCACAATTGTAACCCACGGCGGTATTATTATGACCTTGCTTGCAATTTACGGCTTGCCACAGGCTAAACCGTTCGACTGGGCTTGCGACAATGGTTACGGCTATTCTATGCGTATAACTCCAATGCTCTGGCAACGTGACAAGGTCGCTGAGGTTTACCAGCTTATTCCTAAACAAAGGGAAGAGGAAGAAGATTAATTATCCGAATAAAGGTATTATAAATATTAAAAGGAACCACTTTGCGGTGGTTCCTTTTTTACTTATATTCTTGCTACGTTTGTATCTTTTGCGGCTTTTACAACTGCCTTTGCAACTTCTTTACCGATTCGTTTGTCAAGCGGGTCAGGGAGTATGAAGTCTACGTTTAACTCGTTATCTGTGACAAGCTCTGCAATAGCATATGTTGCGGCAACTTTCATTTCTTCGTTAATTTCACTTGCTCTAGAGTCTAGTGCACCTCTGAAAATACCAGGGAAAGCCAGAACATTGTTAATCTGGTTAGGGAAGTCCGACCTGCCTGTGCCAACAATGTATGCACCGTATTCTTTAGCTTTATCAGGCATAATCTCTGGGTTAGGATTAGCCATAGCAAAGATAACAGGCTTTTCTTTCATTGAAGTAATCATATCTTTTGTTACGATATCAGGGGCAGAAACACCAACAAAAACATCTGCGTTTTTCATAGCGTCGTAAAGCTTGCCTGCTACGTTACCAGGGTTAGTGATTTTTGACATCTCACGCTGAGCTTCGTTAAAGTCATCGTTATCGGCGATAATACCGTTTCTGTCAACCATAATCAGGTTTTTTACGCCGAGATTCAATAGATGCTTGCCGATAGCAATTCCTGCTGAGCCTGCACCGTTAATGACAAGCTGAATGTCAGAAATATTCTTATCAGCTAGTTTAAGTGCGTTGATCAGTGCAGCACCTACGACGATTGCTGTGCCGTGCTGGTCATCGTGGAAAACAGGAATATCGCATTTTTTCTTGAGCTTTGCTTCAATTTCAAAGCATCTTGGAGCCGAAATATCCTCAAGGTTAATTCCGCCGAAGCTACCGCTTATCATATAAACCGTGTTGACAATTTCATCGACATCTTTACTTTTAATACAGATAGGAAAAGCGTCAACATCAGCAAACTCTTTGAATAAAGCGCATTTACCTTCCATAACAGGCATACCTGCCTCAGGACCGATGTCGCCTAAACCCAGCACAGCAGTTCCGTCTGTAACAACAGCTACTAAATTATTGCGTCGTGTAAGTTCGTATGATTTGTTAACATCCTTTTGAATTTCAAGACAAGGCTGAGCAACACCTGGAGTGTATGCAAGTGACAAATCTTCTCTTGTGTTAATCGGAACGTTAGATTTCACTTCAATTTTACCGTTCCATTCGTAGTGCTTTTGTAGTGATTTTTCTTTAATATCCATAGTTTTTTCTCTCTAACATTTGACTTTTTAATTTTATATTATATAATGTATGTGCGAGTAAATCAGGCAGTTGCGGGCAACGTGCGAAAGTGCCTGTCCGAGGAAAGTCCGGGCTCCACAGAGCAAGAGTAACGGCTAACGGCCGCCGGGGGCGACCCTAGGGAAAGTGCAACAGAAATATACCGCCACATTTGTGGTAAGGATGGAAAGGCGAGGTAAGAGCTCACCGGGGTTGGGGAGACCCAACTGCCATGTAAACCCTATTCGGAGCAACACCGTGGTAAGACATATTTGCCTGCTCGGCAAGTCTTTAGGAGGTGGCGTTGAGCTGATGCGGTAACGCTCAGCCAAGATAGATGACTGCCAAATACAAAACCCGGCTTATAGATTTAGTCGCACCAAACACCCGAAAGGGTGTTTTTTATTTGTTTGCTTTTTTGAGAAGCTCGTTCTTGACATCCCACAGGCTTTGAGAAAGGTCAACGTAGTATGTGTGAGGGTTTTCGAAACGCTTGACCTCATCCCAGAGTGTATCAAGATGTGCTTTACAGTAATGCTTGATATGCTCAAGTGTAGGTATTTCTCTGATGAGCTCGCCGTTTTCAAAGTATTTTTTCATTAATGGTATAGCAATGAAGTTTTCAACGGTTTTGCGCTTCCAGGTATGATCAGGGTCAAAGATTTCATATGATTCGTTATCGTTGATAACTTCGTCGTGAAGTGTAATAACATCAGCAATAGCTTTATTTGTGTCTTTGTCGTACAGACGCCACACGTTTTTAAAGCAAGGTGTTGTGATTTTTTCAACGTTTTCGCTGATTTTGATTTTTGGTGTTATGTTGCCGTTTTCGTCTTCAACAGCAACTAATTTGTAAACACCACCAAATACAGGTTGAGAAGAAGATGTAATAAGACGTTCGCCAACACCAAAGGTGTCAACCTGTGCACCTTGGAGTAACATATCCCTGATGATGTATTCGTCCAGCGAGTTTGATGCACAGATTTTGCAATCAGGGAAACCTGCATCGTCAAGCATCTTTCTTGCTTTGCGTGAGAGGTAGGTGATGTCGCCACTGTCTATTCTGATACCTGCAGGGCGATATCCGTTTGGCACCAGTTCCTCGTTGAAAACTTTGATAGCATTAGGCACACCTGATTTGAGCACATTGTATGTGTCAACAAGGAGCGTGCAAGAACTCGGATATTTCTTTGCGTAAGCTCTGAAAGCTTCAATCTCAGTGTCAAACATCTGAACCCAACTGTGAGCCATTGTGCCAAGTGCAGGGATTTTGTAATCTCTGTCAGCAATCGCACACGCAGTGCCGACACAGCCACCGATATATGCGGCTCTGGCGCCGAGTATTGCACCGTCAAAACCCTGAGCTCTGCGTGAACCGAATTCCATTACAGCTCTGCCTTCTGCTGCTCTGACAATTCTGTTCGCTTTAGTCGCAATAAGGCTCTGGTGGTTTATACAAAGAAGAATCATTGTCTCAATAAACTGAGCCTGTATAACAGGACCCTTGACTGTGACAATCGGTTCACCCGGGAACACAGGGGTTCCCTCAGGGATAGCCCAAACATCACAAGAAAATTTGAAGTTTTTCATATAGTCGAGAAATTCTTCAGAGAACATTTTCTTGCTTCTTAAGTACTCGATATCTTCATCTGTGAACTTGAGATTCTTAAGATATTCAACCATCTGCTCGACTCCGGCAACGATTGCAAAGCCACCTTTGTCAGGATTCTTTCTGTAAAACATATCGAAGTAAGCGGTTTTATCTTTAAAATTATTTTCAAAATAACCGCCTGCCATGGTGATTTCGTAAAAATCTGTCAGTAAAGTCAAATTTCTTTTAAAATTTTCTGTCATCAGTGCTCCTCCGTGTGAATATACAAGATATTGTTTAGTCGAAATCATTATACCACAAAATAGTTGCAAATTACACCAATTTTTCTTTTTAAAAATTAAAGTTTTGTAACTCAATTGGCGAAAATATTTCATTTTTTTAAATTTTCTTACAAAAAAGACTTGTTTTTTTTCTAATAATGTATTATACTAGCCTTACGTTAGATTTTTGCGTTTAAAGAATTTCTATATAGAATTATCTAAAAGAAATTAACAAGAACATTTTTATAGAGTAGGGAGAATCATAATGAGATTACGCAAACAAGAATTAGGCGATCGTAATGTCGTTGGTGCAAGGGTAGAAGCTGCACGCAAGAAAAAAGGTATGAAGCAGAAAGAATTGCTCGCACAGTTACAGGTAAATGGTGTTGATATGAATGCATCAGGTCTTTCTAAACTCGAGGGTCAAATCAGATATGTAACTGATGTTGAACTCATTGCTCTTGCGGACATTTTAGAAGTTTCTGTTGATTTCTTACTTGGCAGAGCACAGCAGTAATTAAATAGAGTATTACCAGCATTTTGGTTTCTGTTTTTCAGGCGATAGGTTATTTTAACCTATCGTCTGAATTTTTTTACCTTTATTTCTCATACTTTAATAGTATGGGGTGATATGTTGAAAGAGCTTTTTATTAAGTACAGACCACAAATCTATTACTTATTAATATACACAGTTGTTTTTGTTTTAGTTAAGCAGTTTTTTCTTTATTTCTTACCATTTATAATAGGCGGTATTATTTCATTGCTGATGTATCCTGTTTACAGATTTATGAAGCTGAAGTTGTTTTTTAAATCATCGTTTTCGGCTATGGTAATAACATTTTTTATTTTTTCCATCGTTATTGCTCTTGTATTGTTTGTGGCGTATTTACTTGTCAGCGAATCTTTGAACTTATATCACAATAATATCGGTTTTTTTAACAAGTATATAAAAGGTATAAGGTTTCCTGATTTAATCAGCAGTATAAGTTCTAATGGTGATATGGTCACAAAAATATCAGACACCGCTTTCGGTATAGTTCGTATTATACCGATTGCTATTACCTTGATTATCATATCTTTTGTTTCAACTGTTTGCATAATTAATAATCTGTCGGGCATAAAAAACGCTGTCAAATCAAAATTATCAGCAAAAAATGCTGAGTGTTTTGAAACGGTTATCTCAAAATCCCGAAGCATTTTTAAAAAATATGTCAGGTCATATCTGTTTATTTATACGTTAACATTCATTGAAGCGTTGTTTATATTTAAACTGATAGATATGGAGTATATATTTGTTTTTGCATTTTTGGCAGCGGTTTCAGACTTTTTGCCTGTACTTGGACCGGGGACTGTGTATATTCCTATTGCTATCATCAAATTTTTATCAGGTGAGTATCTGTCTTGTGTAACCTTGATTATTTTCTGGGCAATAGTCGTAATCATCAGGCAGATAATTGAGCCGAAAATCGTTTCTGATACAATAAAAATACACCCGCTTGTTATTTTATCTGCCCTGTATTTTTCTATTGTAAGTTCAAATATCTGGCTGTTTTTTTATATTACATTTATAGTTGTTATTTATAAAATACTGATTGAATCATCGGTGTTTGAGCCTGTGTTTTTTAACAAAACCAAGGATAATGCTAAAGAATGTTGATATTTTCTGAAAAAAGCGTATAATTAGCTTATATATGTAATTACGGAGGTTAATTATGGATAACAGAATTTTGGATTTCCTTACCTCATTGAAAGGTAAAAAAATCGCTTTGATTGGTATCGGCAGAAGTAACGTGCCACTTATTTCATTGTTCAGCTCATATGGAGCAAATGTTGTTGCTTGTGACAGACGTTCATATGATGAGTTAGGTGAGTTTGCTGCCATCGCTGAAAATAGCGGTGCAACTCTTTCTTTGGGTGAAAACTATCTTGATGATATTGATGTTGACATTGTACTAAGAACTCCGGGAATGAAGTATTATCTTGATTCGTTGACAAAAATGCGTAATAACGGTGTTGTTGTTACATCTGAGATGGAACTGTTCTTTGACCTTTGTCCATGCAAGATTATCGGGGTGACAGGCTCCGACGGAAAAACTACTACAACAACTATCATTTCTGAAATACTCAAAAAGTCAGGTAAAACTGTTCATCTTGGTGGTAATATCGGTAAGCCACTACTTCCTGATATCGAGAATATTAAATCAACAGATATTGCTGTGGTTGAGCTTTCAAGTTTCCAACTCATTTCAATGAGAAAAAGTCCGGATATCGCCATTGTAACCAACATTGAACCAAACCACCTTGATATACATAAAGATATGCAGGAGTATGTGGACTCTAAGAAAAACGTTATTGCTCACCAGAACGCTTTCTCCAAGGCTGTTTTGAATCTTGATAACGCTTTGTCAAACAGCTTTTCCGAGGAAGTTCGCGGAGAACTTAGAAAATTCAGCAGAACAAGCGAAGTATTCAATGGTTGTTATCTCGATGGCGAAAACATTGTGTACAGCGAGTTTGGCAATAAAACTACAATTATGTCAATCAAGGATATCAAAATTCCTGGTATGCACAACGTTGAAAACTTTATGACAGCGATTTCTGCTGTTTGGGGATTGGTTGATGTGGAAGATATCGTTGACGTAGCAAAGAGCTTTTGCGGGGTTGCACACAGAGCTGAGTTTGTAAGAGAACTTAACGGTGTTAGATACTATAATGATTCAATTGCAAGCAGTCCTACTCGTACAGCTTGCGGTACACTTTCACTTTATGACGAAAAAATTCTGCTTATTTGCGGAGGTTATGACAAAAACCTTGATTACACAGATTTAGGTTCTTTAATCTGTAAGAAAGTTAAACACCTTATACTTCTTGGTGCAACTGCTGATAAGATTGAAACAGCGGTTAAAAACAGTGCAGATTTCGCTGATTGCGGTATTAATATTGTAAGAGTTTCTTCGATGGACGAAGCTGTTAAAAAGTCAGCTGAACTAGCTGTAAACGGAGACATCGTTTCTATGTCACCTGCAAGCGCAAGTTTTGATATGTACAAGGATTTTGAACAAAGGGGAAACCACTTCAAGCAGCTGGTTAATGAGCTCTGATGATTAAGATTATTGATGATGAGTTCGCTTTATTTGATAAGTTT
>JAFUOM010000017.1 GCA_017481885.1 Ruminococcus sp. | reverse complement strand
TGACAAAGCTGTAGACTGGTCAGCGTCAGCAGGAATCATAAGCTTAGCTTTAATCTTGCCGTTAACCTGAACAACGATTTCTACTGTATCGTCAACACATTTTGATTCATCAAACTGTGGCCACTGAGCTTCTGCAAGGATGCCCTCTCCTAAAGCACAAGATTCCCAAACTTCCTCAGTAACGTGAGGAGCAAATGGGTTCATAAGAATTGAGAAAACAGCGAGCTCTTTCTTGTTAATTGAACCGAAGTTTGAAACAACGTTGATAAGAGCCATCAAAGCAGCAATAGCTGTGTTGAACTTAATGTTCTCGATATCCTCAGTAACCTTCTTGATTGTCTTGTGGAATTCTTTTTCGAGTTCTGGTCTGATTTCATCGCCATCAACAACGATGTTCTGGAGGTTGTAGTAACGCTCGATGAAACGACGGCAGCCCTTGATGCTAGAAGGACTCCAAGGAGCAGCCTTTTCAAAGTCACCAATGAACATTTCGTACATTCTGAGTGTATCAGCACCGTACTCGTTAACGATATCATCAGGGTTAACAACGTTACCTCTGGACTTACTCATTTTCTCGCCGTTCTCACCAAGAATCATACCGTGGCTTGTACGCTTTGAGTATGGCTCCTTAGTTGGAACAACACCGATATCGTATAAGAACTTGTGCCAGAAACGGCTGTAGAGTAGGTGGAGTGTTGTATGCTCCATACCGCCGTTGTACCAGTCAACACAGTTCCAGTATTCTAATGCTTCTTTTGAAGCAAGAGCCTCTTTGTTGTGTGGGTCCATATATCTTAAATAGTACCAAGAAGAACCAGCCCACTGTGGCATAGTGTCAGTTTCTCTGTATGCCTTTTTACCGCACTTAGGACAAGTTGTCTCAACCCACTCTGTCATATTAGCAAGTGGTGACTCACCATTGTCAGTTGGTTCGTATGACTCAACCATTGGAAGCTTGAGCGGTAACTCTGACTCAGGGATAGCCACGTAACCGCAATCATCACACTTAACGATTGGAATAGGTTCGCCCCAGTATCTCTGACGTGAGAATACCCAGTCTCTGAGCTTATAGTTAGTCTTCTTCTCGCCTCTGCCCTGCTCTGTGAGCCAGTCGATAATCTTAACTTTAGCATCCTCAACAGATAAACCGTCGAGCATACCTGAATTAACCATAATACCTGTAGCACAATCTGTGTATGCTTCTTCCTCTACATTGCCACCCTTAACAACTTCAATGATAGGAAGATTAAACTTTTTAGCAAACTCCCAGTCACGTGTATCGTGAGCAGGAACAGCCATAATAGCACCTGTACCGTAAGAAATAAGTACATAATCAGAAATGAAGATTGGAATTTCTGTGTTGTTTACAGGATTGATAGCTTTAACACCAGAAAGCATTACGCCTGTCTTGTCTTTTGCAAGCTCAGTACGCTCAAAGTCTGATTTCTTAGCAGCATCAGCCTGATACTTCTTAACCTCATCAAGATTTTCAATCTTATCTGCCCATTTCTCAATAAGCGGATGCTCAGGAGAAATAACCATATATGTAGCACCGTAGAGTGTGTCAGCTCTTGTAGTGTAGATGAGGAGCTCGTCACCTAAAGTTGTGTCAAACTTAACCTCAGCGCCGTAAGATCTGCCAATCCAGTTCTTCTGCTGGAGCTTAACTCTCTCAGGGAAATCAACCAAGTCAAGGTCATCAATAAGTCTGTCAGCGTACTCTGTAATCTTGAGCATCCACTGTGACTTAACTTTTCTTACAACTTCACTCTGGCATCTCTCGCAAACACCGTTAACAACCTCTTCGTTTGCAAGTACGCACTTACAAGAAGTACACCAGTTAACAGCCATCTCCTTTTTGTAAGCAAGACCCTTTTTGAAGAGCTGTAAGAAAATCCACTGAGTCCATTTGTAGTACTCGGGATCAGTTGTATCAATTTCTCTGGACCAGTCAAATGAAATACCAAGTGACTGAATCTGTTTTCTGAATCTGTCGATATTGTTCTTTGTAACAATTTCAGGGTGAATGTGGTTCTTGATAGCAAAGTTCTCGGTAGGAAGACCGAAAGCATCCCAACCGATTGGATAAAGAACATTCTGTCCCTGTAATCTGCGTTTTCTTGAAACAACGTCAAGTGCTGTGTATGGACGTGGATGTCCTACGTGCAAGCCCTGACCTGATGGATAAGGAAACTCGATAAGAGCAAAGAATTTTTCTTTATCAGAATTTTCCTCTGCATGGAATACTCCTTTATCCTCCCATACTTTTTGCCATTTTGGTTCAACCAATTTATGATCGTATCTCAATTAAAACCCTCCTAAGGTCGTATACTGCAATTTTAGTCTATGATATTTGAAATATCGATATCTGTGCCATCTTCCCAAAGTCTTTCAAGGTCGTAGTACTCTCTAGCTTCGTTTGAGAAAACGTGAACAATAATATCAATATAATCCAGTAAAATCCAAGAATTAGAGCGGTAGCCCTCAATGTGACTTACTGAAACACCCATATCATCGAGCTGTGTCTCTACCTCGTCAGCGAGCGCCTTAACGTGAGTAGAGCTGTTACCTGTAGCGATAACCATATAGTCAGCGATAACAGAAACGTCGGATATCTCGATAACCTTGATGTTAAGACCTTTCTTTTCGCTTAAAATTTTAGCTGTTTCTTTAGCTTGTTCTAATGTTGTCATATATTTCACCTGTTCAATAAAATTTCGTTATAAGCTTCTACTGCATCTATACTTAAACATCTGTCAATAGAAAGCAATTTATTCAAAGTGAAGCGGATACCGTAAAGCATACCTTCTTCAAGCGAGATTTCAGCCTTTTCTCTGATAACATCGATATCAGGGTAATCACGCTCAACACTTGTGAAATCAGCAAGGAAAATTACTTTTTCCAAAAGCGACATACCTGCTCTTGCTGTTGTGTGGTATCTTACTGCATTGATGATATCTTCATCAGTAATACCGAGTTCTTTTTGAATATATACAGAACCGGAAATTGCGTGCCACAGCTTCTCTGCCTTTTTTTCGACATCGCTGAGAATTATATCACCACTCTTAATTATTTGCAACTGCTTTTGCAAATCTACTTCTTTTGTAATATCGTGAAGTATACCTGCAACAGCAGCTTTTTCTACATCAGCGCCGTATTTTTCAGCAAGTCTTACAGCCTCAGCAGAAACATTTACGCTGTGAATATAGCGGCGTTCACCCATCATAGGTCTGATAATCTTTTTATAATCTTCAATTGTCATATTATCACCTGTACAATCCTTGCTCTTTGATATAAGTAATTACATCATAATTTAAATAAGCATTTACATCAGTGTTTTCTAATATCATATCACGAATAAAAGTAGATGACAAATCCTCGATATACTCTTTAGTGATATACGCATTACAATTGTATCTCTTGTAATAATCATATTTCTCCATAAGGTCTTTGTAATCGCAACCATCCCTTGGAGCGGTGAGTATAGTTACATTACTAAAAATATACTCAAATTCGTGCCACTTTTCAAGTGTCAGAAACATATCCGCACCCATTATGAAGAACAATTCGTCATTTGGATATAATTTTTTAAAATAAGCAATTGTATCGCTTGAGTAGCTTGTACCCTCTCGTTTGATTTCAACATCTGAAACAGAAAAGTTATCATAACCATTTAACGCAAGTTTGCACATATTGAATCTGTGTTCTGACGAAACGATAGAAGAATTATTCTTGAGCGGTGTTATGTGTGTTGGCACAAACACAACCTTGTCAAGTAATACTTCGTCAACAAAGCGCTGAGCAAGTTTTATATGTGCGTTATGAATCGGGTTAAAGCTACCGCCGAATATGGCGATTTTCATTACTTTTTGCTCCTTGGTAAAACAATAACAGGTTCGTCCTCGTTTTTGCGATATAACACAAACTTTGTGCCGATAACCTGAACTACATCTGCGTTAATTTCTGACGCGATAGTATCTGCAACTTCTCTGACAGAAAGCTCGCAGGTTTCTAAAACTTTACCTTTAATAAGTTCTCTGGCTGTGATAGCTTCATCAGCAGTCTTATAAATCTGGTCAGACAAACCGCCTTTGCCTACCATTAAAATTGTATCAATCGAATTTGCGAGTGAGCGTAAATACGCACGTTGTTTACTGGTCAGCATTTATTTACCTCCAAATATTCCTCTAACTTAAGCTTTAACTCTCTGAGAGCGTTTCCTCTGTGGCTACACTGGTCTTTTTCTTCTGCAGATAACTGAGAGAATGACTTTTCACCGACCATAAAAACAGGGTCATAACCGAAACCACCATCGCCAACAGGAGCCAAGCC
>JAFUOM010000001.1 GCA_017481885.1 Ruminococcus sp. | reverse complement strand
GCTGTTGCGGTTTATAATCACTACAAAAGAGTTTTTAATAACGATGGTGATGTTGAATTCGCAAAGAGTAATGTGCTTCTTTTAGGACCTACCGGTGTTGGCAAAACCTTGCTTGCGCAGACACTTGCCAGAGCACTTGACGTTCCATTTGCGATTGCTGATGCCACAACATTAACAGAAGCAGGATATGTCGGCGAAGATGTTGAAAACATTCTTCTTAAGCTTATTCAGGCTGCTGACTATGACATTGAGAAAGCTGAACGCGGAATTATCTACATTGACGAGATTGATAAGATTGCTCGTAAATCCGAGAATCCGTCAATCACTCGTGATGTAAGCGGTGAGGGTGTACAGCAGGCTTTACTGAAAATTGTTGAGGGAACTGTTTCCAATGTTCCACCACAGGGTGGCAGAAAACATCCGCAACAGGAGTTTTTGCAGATTGATACTAAAAATATCCTTTTCATTTGCGGCGGTGCATTTGACGGATTAGAAAAAATCGTAGGCAAGAGAATGGGGTCTTCAACTCTCGGTTTTGAATCAGTTATTCAGGACAAAAAAGAGCTTGATGAAACTTCATGGATGAGCGAAGTTGTTTCCCACGATTTGGTTAAGTACGGTATCATTCCTGAACTTATCGGTAGATTGCCTGTTATTACAGCTTTATCAGGTCTTGATGTTGATTCTATGGTTAAGATTCTCACTGTGCCTAAGAATTCTGTTATAGCACAGTATAAGCATCTTTTTGCACTCGATGACGTTGAAATCGAGTTCGAAGATGAAGCGTTGGTTGCTATTGCAAAGCTTGCAAAGGAGCAAAAAACAGGTGCACGTGGCATTCGTGGTATTATGGAGTCATTGCTTAAAGACCTTATGTTTGAAACTCCGTCTGATTCAAGCATTAAAAAGATTATTATCAAAAAAGAAACTGTAACTGATAAAGCAGATGCTGAGATAATCAGAAAAAAGGGCAAATCTGCCGTTAAAATCGATATTGATATCTCAGACAAAAAAACAGTTAATCGTTCAAAAAATAACGCATCTTGATTTTAATATGAAACGGCTGTATGTCATGATGTGATTGACGTACAGCCGATTTTATTTGAGGAGAAGTATTATGTCACAAACAGCACAGGCTAAATTTAATATACCTGTTTTACCGCTTCGAGGTCTGGTTGTATTTCCAAAAATGATGCTTCATTTCGATGTTGCAAGAAAAAAGTCAGCCGATGCAATCTCTAAGGCAATGAATGACAATCAGTTGATTTTCTTGACAGCTCAAAAAGATGCTTCTGTTAACGACCCTGATTTTGACGATATCTACAAAGTCGGCGTTGTTACAAAAATTGTACAGGTTTTAAAACAGCCTGACAATATTACAAGAGTTGTTGTTGAAGGACAATACAGAGCAAAAATAGTTTCACAGTGTGAGTGCGACGCACATCTTGAGGCTGTCGTTTCGCCTGTAACTGAACGCAAGCATCCTAACACAGCCCGTGATATGGCTTTGGTAAGATTGCTCAAAGGAACATTTGAAAACTATATGGAGTTAACTCCAAAGTTACCTTCTGATATTTTATTTAAAATCGGATTGAGCAACAATGCAGGAGAGCTTGCTGACTATGTAGCTGGCAATGTTCTGCTGGATTATACAATCAAACAGAGTATCCTTGAAACATTAAATGTTTCAGACAGACTTGAATATCTTATTGATGCTCTGCAAAATGAAATATACATACTTGAAATCGAGCAGGAAATTATAGATAAATCCAAAGAGAGAATCGACCAGTCTCAGCGTGAGTATTATCTCAGAGAACAGTTAAGAACTATTGAAGAAGAGCTTGGTCACGATGATTCGCCTGAGTTTGAATCTCAGAAACTTAGAGATAAAGTTCTTGAGCTTAAGCTTTCTCAGGAAAACGAAAAAGCGTTGCTCAAAGAGTGCTCAAAACTCGAAAAAACTCCATACGGCAGTAACGAAGCTGCTGTTATAAGAACATATATTGATACTTGCCTTGAGTTGCCTTGGAACGAGTCGACTCAGGAAAAAATAGATTTACCAAAGGTAAGAAAAGCTCTTGATAAACGTCACTATGGCTTGACTAAGGTTAAAGAGAGAATCGTAGAGCAACTTGCTGTGCGAAAGCTTACCGATAAGGCAAAGGGTCAGATTATTTGTTTAGTCGGACCTCCGGGTGTCGGAAAAACTTCTATCGCACAGAGCATAGCTGAGGCTATCAATCGTAAGAGCGAGCGTATAGCGCTTGGCGGTGTAAAAGACGAAGCTGAAATCAGAGGACACAGAAGAACATATATCGGTTCAATGCCTGGCAGAATTATCAACGCAGTTAAGAAAAGCAAGGTAAATAATCCTCTTATTATCCTTGATGAAGTTGATAAGCTTTCAAATGATTACAAAGGCGACCCGACATCAGCTTTACTTGAAGTTCTGGACGCTGAACAAAACCACTCATTCCACGACCATTACATAGATTTACCGTTTGATTTGTCAAACGTGATGTTTATTACAACAGCAAATGATTACGATGCTATTCCTGCACCTTTAAGGGACAGAATGGAAGTAATTGAGCTTGACTCTTACACACGACAGGAGAAGTTCTTTATAGCTAAAAAGCATCTTATTCCAAAACAGTTGGAATTAAACGGTCTTACAAAGAATAACTTCAAAATAACAGATAAAGCTATTTATATGCTTATTGACTCATACACTAGAGAAGCAGGAGTCAGAACATTGGAGCGAGTAATCGCATCAGTTATGCGTAAATCTGCTGTAAAGATTGTCGATAACGTTGTTGATGAAATCAAGGTTACCGATAAGGATATCGAAGCTTTGCTTGGTCCTGTAAAGTATCTTGACGATAACAACGGTAAAAAGGATGATGTTGGAGTTGTAAATGGCCTTGCGTGGACTTCTGTAGGTGGAACATTATTGCCTATTGAATGTGTAGTGGTAAAAGGCAGTGGCAAGATTGAACTCACAGGTTCGCTTGGAGAAGTAATGCAGGAGTCAGCGAAAGCTGCCATCACCTGCATCCGCTCAAAAGCCGAAATGTATGATATAGACCCAAGCTTTTACAAAGATTATGATATACATATTCACGCTCCTGAGGGCGCTGTACCAAAGGATGGCCCTTCAGCCGGTATAACTATGGCAACAGCGATATTCTCTGCTTTGACCTCTCGCTTTGTCAGACACGATTTTGCTATGACAGGTGAAATTACCCTAAGAGGTAAAGTTTTGCCGATTGGCGGACTTAAGGAGAAGAGTATGGCTGCATATAAAGCAGGCATAAAGAATGTTGTTATACCTAAAGACAATGAGCGTGACATCACTGATATTGATGAAACAGTAAAGAAGCATATTAACTTTATTCCTGTTTCCACTATTGATGAGGTGCTTGGTTTAGCTGTAAAACCTATGTCCAAATCCAGTAAAAAGCTAAAAACAGATGTTATAATTCCCGAAAGGAAAAATACAAGAAGAAGTACTGTTGCTCAGTAAGGAAGGGGAGAGCGTATGATTAATTTTAATAAAGCTGAATTTACTGCTGCGGCAGGAATATCCGCTCAACTTCCGTTGTCAGATAAGCCTGAGGTTATTTTTTCAGGCAGGTCAAATGTTGGCAAATCATCGTTAATAAATAAACTGGTTAATCGTAAAGCTTTGGCACGAGTAAGTGCAACACCTGGCAAAACTGCTACAATCAACTTTTTTGATGTAGACAAGTTTTGCTTGGTAGATTTACCGGGATACGGTTATGCTAAGGTTTCTCATTCTGAAAGAGACAGATGGGCAGAGCTTATGGAAGGTTACTTTGCGCAGGACAGAAATTTCTGCCTTGTAGTTCAGATTGTCGATATGAGACATCCACCTACTCAGGATGACTTAAATATGATTGACTTTTTGTATAGCAACGGTTTCAATTTTATTATTGTTTTAACTAAAAAGGACAAGCTTAAGAAAACCGCTCAAAAGCAGAGTCTTCTCAGAATTAATGAGATTCTTGCAGATTACGAGGGAATAGAGCTTTTTCCTTTTTCTGCACTCAATGGTGAAGGAACAGAGGAAATACGCGAAGCAATTTGCAGATATGTAGAAGAATAAACAATCTTACAAGGGTGATTTTAATGCAGAAGAAACCATTTTTAACGCTTGAACAAGCGCAGAATATTATAAAAGATTATAAAACACCTTTTCATTTGTATGATGAAAAGGGGATAAGAGAGAACGCAAGACGACTGAACAAAGCTTTTTCGTGGAACAAAGGCTTCAAAGAGTACTTTGCTGTTAAAGCTACACCAAACCCATATCTTCTTAAGATTCTCAAAGAAGAAGGCTGTGGTGTGGATTGTTCATCATTATCAGAGCTCATTATGTCTGAGGCTTGCGGATTTTCAGGAGCAGATGTTATGTTTTCGTCTAACGTAACACCTGAAGAAGATATGCAGAAAGCCTACGATATGGGTTCATACATCAATCTCGATGACTATAACTTTGTACCATTTTTAAAGAGAGTATGCGGTGTGCCTGAAACAGTATTCTGCAGATATAATCCGGGTGGTATTTTCTCGCTTTCTGCAAGCGAAGACGGCGTACAGGTAATGGATAACCCAGGTGAAGCAAAGTACGGTATGTCAGAAGACCAGATGGCTCAGGCTTTTGTTGAGCTTAAAGAAGCTGGTGCTAAGCACTTTGGTATTCACGCTTTCTTGGCTTCAAACACAGTTAGCAACGATTATTACTCAGAGCTTGCTGGTGTGCTTTTTGAACTTGCGGTAAGACTTAAAGAAAAGACCGGAGTACATATTGCATACATTAACCTGTCTGGTGGCATTGGTGTTGATTACAAGCCTGACGAACCATCTGCGAATATTGAGATAATAGGTGAGAATGTACGCAAAAAATTCGAAGAAATTCTTGTTCCTAATGGTATGGGTGACGTTTCAATCTTTACTGAGCTCGGCAGATTTATGCTTGCACCTTACGGAGCACTTGTTTCTACTTGTTTACACCAGAAGCACATCTATAAAGAGTACTTGGGATTGGACGCTTGCGCGGCTGACCTTATGAGACCTGCTATGTATGGATCGTATCATCATATTACAGTACTTGGTAAGGAAGACGAGCCTTGCACTTGCAAATACGATGTAACAGGTGGTTTGTGTGAGAACAACGACAAGTTCGCTATTGACAGAATGTTGCCAAAGGTAGAAAACGGCGATATTTTGTTTATTCACGATACAGGTGCTCACGGATATTCCATGGGCTATAATTACAACGGTAAACTCAGAAGTGCAGAGATTTTATTGTGCGAAGATGGTTCGCATAAGCTTATCAGAAGAGCAGAAAAACTCGATGATTATTTTGCAACCTTTGATTTTACTGATGATTTTAAATTCAATACAAAATAAAACAGAAAACCTCTTACGACCTTAAATCGTAAGAGGTTTATTTATGTATTCTTTTTAGGTTTTATTTTAGATAGCGGATTAGCGTTTGCCGCATTTTCCATTTGCTGAGTGTTAAGGTGAGTGTATATTTCGGTTGTGCCTAAATTTTCGTGGCCCAGTATTTCCTTCAAAACTCGGATATCAACGTTTCCGTGTTGATACATAAGAGTTGCTGCTGTATGTCTGAGCTTATGACAAGAGTATCCCTGTGAGTCCAGACCAATCTTTTCCAAGTATTTGTACACGAGCGCTTGCACAGTTTTGGGACTCATTCGTTTTAAATGAGCACTGATAAACAGTGCGTTTCTGTCTTTAACACCATCCATAGGGCGGACTTTTAGATATGCTGTGATGGCGTCCACACAAGCTGAATTAAGATATATTATTCGTTCTTTGTTTCCTTTACCAAGTACTCTGGCAGTTGCATCAGGGCGAATATCTGTTACATTTAGTCCAACAAGCTCTGACAGACGTAAACCACAATTTAAAAATAGAGTAATGATGCAGTAATCACGTTCTTTGTGTTTGCCATCAACCGCATTTAACAGTTCGATGCTTTGTTCAAGCGTAAGGTATTTAGGAAGTGATTTTTTGCGTTTTGGCGATTCTAATTCTTTTATTGGGTCTTTGTCAAGTAGATGCTTTTTTACAGTAAGGTAGTTGAAAAACGATTTTAGACTTGATGATTTTCTTGACCTTGTTGATGCGTTGTTATCTCTGTCACGCATAAGGTAGTTCATAAATTCGTATGCATCCTGTAAGGTGACACTTTTAATTAATTCGATATCAACATCGTCAACTTTAATACTTGAAAAATCCTCAGTAGGGGGTACTAGGTCTCTGTTAAGCTTTATGAATCTAAAAAAAGTTCTTATATCGCTGAAATACTCATCGACTGTCTTTGGAGATTTTCCTTTAACAGTTTGCATATACAATAGATAATCCCTGATAATCGGAGAAGCTTCAGAAATAGAGTCCATTGCCATTAAAAATCACCACCAGTAAATACACATTGATAGAAATAGCTATTGTAATTCTGTAATGTAGTTATTATATCACAAAAGAAAGAGGTGTATATTCCAATATAGAAAATTATACAAAATCAAAGTTTTGTATAATTTAGGGGAGGCTTTTAAGGAAAAGAGCAGTTTTAAACCTATATTTATATACATTAATAAGTACATTATCCAAGTTTAAAGCAATCAGATTTAATCAATATGTTTGCACACTTTATAGTCTTTAGCAGTTTGCCGTTAGTTTTCTCTTAAATCAGATTTGAAATTTGCGATTTTGTTAATAATAATCGATGCTCAATGTTTGCACATTAACTGTAATCTAAATAATTAAATTATATATTTCAGTAAATTATAATTGATTCAGTTTTTTCCAGATGAATCTTTCTCTGTATAAAAAAATCTGGTTTAATTTATGAATTGATTTTTTGCCTATTTATAATTGTTTAAGCGTAGTATTTAAAGCATAAAATCATTATTGTTATGAATGTGAGTTAATCGGTATTACTGGATATCAGTGGTGCGTTTTTAATTACTAAATACTCTTACTGTTTTTCTTTGTGTAAATTTTGTTAAGTTCATACCTTATGTTATGTAATCTTGATGATAAATTTAAGTATTAATCGCAAGTAATCATCACTAAAACTTTGGGTAAATATACACTTCTTCTCTTTTGTTAAATATTTAACAAAACGCCACTACCTATATCGGTTAAGTTCATATCTTTAATATAGTTTATGCTAATATTCTTACTGTTACAAAATTTTACTATATTTTCGTAATCCTCGTGTTTGCTAATATCGCCGAAGAATAGTATTGATTCACCTAAATTGATTGAAGCACCTCCGATTAAGCCTTGCTCTCCCCTCTTTGAACCTAACAGCTCTATTCCGTTCTGAGAGATTTTTAACACTTCTATCTCTGTGTTTTGGAGTGCTTTATAGATGCTTTCATCGGTGGTGATAACAGCATTATCAGTGATTTTTAATATTGAACATCCGCTGTAACCTTGTTTGACGTTTATAAGATTGTAGCCTTTATCAACGCAATAATTAACAAGTTTCTTGTCCAAATAATCAATTTTACCAATCAGGTTCTTCCCTATCACTTTTGCGTTTAATAACACATTGTGAGGGTATTTGCCGTGAGCAAGGCTTTCTGTCTCAATCAGATTTTTGGTTATAGTTTTCAGTTGATTATTTAACTTTTTGCAGTTGCTCAGTATAAAGACAGTATCTTCAACCTGAATACACTGCATATCTGCGTGGTTTTGCTCGTACGAAATAAACTCATCCACACATTCTGTATAGATGAGCTTATAGCCGAGTGATTTTAAGGTATCACAAATTGTTTTGTTTTTGTCTGATATCAGTATATGTTTATCATTCATTTGTAAGTGCTTCGAATGCTTGTCTTACATTCTTAACTCCAATTATTTCTACATTGCTCTGATTTTTGATATCTTTTAGATTGTGGTATGGTACAACAATTCGTTTGAAACCCAGACGCACAGCTTCACTGACACGCTGTGAAATGTGATTAACAGCGCGGATTTCACCAGCTAAGCCGATTTCACCGATTGCAAGTGCATCTTCCGGGATAACTGTGTCTTTTAACGAGCTGACAAGTGCCATAGCTACTGCGATATCCACAGCAGTTTCGTCTAGTCTAAGACCGCCAACAACGTTGATGTATGTGTCTGTATTAGAGAAATAGTAGCCTGCTCTCTTTTCAAGCACCGCAAGAATTAGCGACATTCTGTTGTAATCAAAGCCAGTGGACATTCGTCTTGGGTTGCCGTAACCAGTGGTTGTTGCAAGACCTTGTATTTCGGCAAGAATCGGTCTTGTACCTTCCATTGCACAAGCTACGCAGGTTCCAGAAACGTTCTTTGGTCTGCCTGATAACAGCATCTGGGATGGATTTTCGACCTCAACCAAACCGCTATCAGTCATCTGGAAAACACCGATTTCATTTGTGGAACCATATCTGTTTTTTACAGCTCTTAAGATTCTGTAAGACATCTGCTTGTCGCCTTCAAAGTGAAGTACAGCGTCTACAACGTGCTCGAGCACCTTTGGTCCTGCGATGGAGCCTTCTTTGTTAACGTGACCTACGATAATCAAAGGTATATCAAGGCTTTTTGCAACCCTCATAAGGTAATTGGTACATTCTCTGACCTGAGTAATGCTACCTGGCGATGACTGTAATTCGTTTAAGGACATTGTCTGTATAGAGTCAATCATAACAAGGTCAGGTTTATCCTGTCGTATTGTTTCGCTGATTAGCTCAACATCTGTCTGTGTTTGATTGTATAAGTTGTCATTGTTGACATTCAGACGTGTTGCTCTGAGCTTTAACTGACGTTTGGACTCTTCACCTGATACATATAAAATCTTGTTGCTTTTGCCTAAGTGTTCGCATATTTGCAATAATATTGTTGATTTACCGATACCAGGGTCACCACCAAGTAATACAAGGCTTCCTTTAACAATACCGCCTCCAAGCACTCGGTCTAATTCAGAAAGGCCTGTTTTATATCTGATTTCATCCGTTGTAGAGATATCTTTGATAGGTACAGGTGGTGCATAATTTGCTACTCTTACCTTACTGAAAGTTGTGCTTGAGGTTTTTTCTTTTATTTCTTCGTTCATTGTGTTCCATTCGCCACAAGACGGACATTTGCCGTACCATTTTGGACTTTCGTAACCACATTCTGAACATATGTATACACTTTTTATTTT
>JAFUOM010000016.1 GCA_017481885.1 Ruminococcus sp. | reverse complement strand
TATCTGTAACGGTGCAGATTATTCTTACCGCAATCATTGTTGTGCTTAACTTCAAGTACTTTACAAACGGCTTTAAAGGCTTATTTAAACTGTCGCCCAATATGGACACACTGATAGCACTAGGTTCAGCCGCTTCTATTATTTACAGTGTGATTGCAATATTCACTGTTGAGCATTACATTCACAATCTGTACTTTGAATCAGCGGCAATGATACTGACCTTTGTATCAGTTGGTAAATATTTTGAATCACGTTCTAAAGCTAAAACAACTCAGGCTATTTCAAAATTGATGGACCTATCCCCTGACACAACTTTGGTTAGGCGTGACGGAAATGAAATTGAAATTCCAACCGATGATGTGGTTAAGGGTGACACAGTTATCATCAAAAGTGGTGGCAGAATATCAGTTGATGGTGCTATAATCAGCGGTTCAGGATTTACTGATGAATCAGCTTTGACTGGTGAAAGTATGCCGGTTGAGAAAAAACTTTCTGATACAGTTTTCTGTGGTACAACACTTTTGGGTGGTTACATAGAGATAAAAGCTGAAAAAGTCAAAGGCGAAACAACTCTATCGAAAATCATCAGTCTTGTTGAAGAAGCGGCATCATCAAAAGCTCCTATCGCTAAAATCGCTGATACTGTCAGCAAGTTTTTTGTGCCAACGATTATTGCCCTGTCAATAATTACAACGTTAATCTGGAATTTAACAGGAAACGATTTTTACACTGCTTTATCGTTCGGTATTGCTGTAATGGTTATTTCGTGTCCGTGTGCGTTAGGTCTTGCTACCCCTACTGCGATTATGGTATCAACAGGCGTTGCGGCACAAAACTCAATACTAATTAAATTCTCACAAGCATTGGAAGTTCTTAGCAAAGCTAAGAATATTGTATTTGACAAAACAGGAACAATTACTGAAGGTAAACCGCAAATAGCTGAAATCAAGCTTTGCTCTGATATAAGCAAAGAAGAGTTGATAAAAATTGCGTCAAGTATAGAGAAACTCTCGCAACATCCTCTCGCCCACGCTATTATTACAGCGAATACAAGCGGTGACTTTTACGACGTTGAAAACTTTGAAACAATAGTTTCAAAAGGCATAAAAGGTGATATAAACGCAATCACCTACAGAATCGGCAACAGAAAGTTTGCAGGCGGAAATGCTGATTTTGTTGATGACAAAAATGACGGATTCACAAAATTATATGTAAGCGATGACAACAACTTACTCGGTGTAATCTACATCACCGATAAGATAAAAGAATCGAGCAAGTTTGCTATTGAAAAGCTCAACGAGATGGGCATTAACACCTATATGCTGACTGGTGATAACGAAAGTTCTGCTATGTATGTTAAAGAACAGACAGGTGTAACTAATGTTTACAGCTCGCTTATGCCTGATGATAAGGAGAGAATTATCAGGGAGCTAAAAGAAAGCGGCGTCACTGTTATGGTTGGAGATGGTATAAATGACTCCCCAGCTTTAGTTTCGGCTGATGTTGGAATTGCAATTGGTGCAGGTACTGACATTGCGATTGATTCAGCGGATGTTATACTTACAAGGTCTGATTTGTGCGATGTGCTGACGGCTGTTGAGCTGAGCAAAGCAACACTTAAAAACATAAAAGAAAATCTTTTCTGGGCATTTATTTACAACATTATTTTCATTCCGATTGCGGCTGGCTTATTATATCCAAGTCTTGGAATAAGACTTGAACCGATGTACGGCACAATTGCAATGAGTCTGAGTTCAATCTGTGTTGTTTCTAATGCTTTAAGACTAAAACTATTTAAACCAAAATACATTTTTAAGGAGAGTAAAAGTAATATGAAAACAATGATTATTGATGGTATGATGTGTATGCACTGCAAGGCTCACGTTGAAAAGGCTCTAAACGCTATCGATGGCGTTACGGCTACAGTTGATTTAGAAAACAAGTCAGCGACTATTACAGGTGACGTTGCTGATGAGGTGCTTACAAAGGCAGTAACCGATGCAGGATACACTGTAATTTCAATTAACTGATTGTAGTTAAATTTATTCATATGTACATTAAAAAGGCTGTATGCTCACGCATACAGCCTTTTAGCTTGCAATAAATTATTCAGCTTTTGGTGTATCAGTTGAGAAAACTTCCTTAAAAGTTGTTGCAAGAGATGCAATACCCTGAAGCTCTGACGGAATGATAATTTTTGTAGCTTTACCATCTGCAATTTTCTGGAATGACTCGAGACTCTTGAGTGCGATTACCTTATCGCTTGGAGCAGCCTCGTTGAGCATTTTGAGAGCATCAGCATAAGCCTGCTGTACAGCTAAGATTGCCTGTGCTTCACCTTCTGCTTCACGAATCTTTGACTCTTTAACAGCGTCAGCTTTAAGGATAGCTGACTCCTTGAGACCCTCAGCAACGAGAATCTGGCTACGCTTTTCACCCTCAGCGTCAAGAATTCTAGCTCTACGCTCACGCTCAGCCTTCATCTGCTTTTCCATTGCATCCTGAATCTCACGTGGTGGTAAAATGTTCTTAAGCTCTACACGGATAACCTTAATACCCCAAGCATCAGTAGCTTCATCGAGGATGATTCTGATTTTGTCATTGATAGTATCACGTGATGTAAGAGTGTTATCAAGCTCAAGGTCACCAATGATGTTACGGAGTGTTGTAGCTGTAAGGTTTTCAATAGCAGAAAGCGGACGCTCAACACCGTAAGTATAAAGCTTAGGGTCTGTGATTTCGTAGTAAACTACTGTGTCAATCTGCATTGTAACGTTATCTCGTGTGATAACAGGCTGTGGTGGGAAATCTACAACCTGTTCTTTAAGTGACACTTTTCTTGCGATTCGGTCAATAAACGGAATTTTCAGGTGAAGACCTGTTGACCATGTTGCGTTGTAAGCACCAAGACGCTCAACAACAAATGCGTGTGCCTGTGGTACAATCTTGATGTTGCTGATAACAAGAATTACTAAAAATACCACAAGTGCAATTAAAACTAATACTTCCATAATATACTTCCTTTCAAATTTAATTAATGTTAATTAATCTACAGCTTCAACTACGAGTTTTGCGCCTTCAATTGCTTTAACAATAACTTTTGTGTCTTTTGTGATTACAGTGTCATTAACACTTTTAGCACTCCATACAGTGTAACCGACTTTGACCTGTCCTACTGCATTGATGTTATCAATATCAGCTATTACAACGGCAGTTTTGCCAATGTTTCTGTCAGAGTTAGTATTAGTCTTTTTAACGGTTGTGATACGCTTTGCAAGTGGTCTTGTAAGAACAAGCGAAATAAGCGTAATTACAACTGCTACTACAATCTGTATCCAGATTTTGTCAGTGATTAGCGAAGTTACACAGCCGCCTACCGCACCAAGCGCAAACCATATTGACACAAGCTGTGGTGTGATTGCTTCAAATACACCGAGTACAACTGCAAGCACTAACCAAAATATCGACATTTTTCTCATCTCCTTTGACACAGATTATATCACTAATTTATTAAACGGTCAACAAACTATGGTTAAAACAATGTTAAATAATTAACACAGTAATTCTTTTTGACTTTTAGGCGCTATGTGGTATAATAAATACATAAAAATAAAGGCGGTGCGGATATGGCATTTGATACTTTTGATGAAGGCATCAGCTTGGGCGGTGTCAGAAGTAAAACTGAAATTAGAACACTGATTTGTTATGTTTACGATAGAGTCGGTGTGCCTATGAAAAAGGACACCATTGTCACTGCACTGTTACAAAAAGGTCTTGCAAACTACTTTGAATGTAGCTCAAGCTTTGACGACCTGAAAAAGAGCAATAATTTAAAGCTTGTTGACGAAGAAAACAAATTGTATTTTATAACCGATTCAGGCAAAATGATTGCAAGACAGCTTGAGGACACTCTCGCCTATACTGTAAAAGAAAAGGCTTGCGAATGCACACTGTCACTTCTTGAAAGAGAACGCATTGAAAAAGAAAACGCTGTTACAATCACAAAGCTCGACAATGGCTACAACGTTAACTGCACAATTTCAGGCGGTGATATGGATTTGCTTAAATTCTCGCTTTATGTTCCTGATATTACTCAGGCTAAAATTGTCAGAAAAAGTTTCCACAAAAATCCTCAGCTTTTCTACAACGTTGTGATTGCAATGCTAACAAGAAACAAAGGCTCTGTTGTTGACGCTTTAAAAGACCTAAATACAATGCTATAATTCAAGTCAAAACACTCATTATTACCATTAATGCAACCCCTGGGATTCCGCCTGCTACGGTTGTCATCAATGACAGCTCGGTAACAGGAACAAGAACACCTGTAATTGACGACAGGACATTTACAATAACTAAACACAGCGGTCCGCATAAAACTGATACAAAAGCCCTTTTACAGGGCTTTTTATTTTTGCCTAAAAAATGGATCAGTGAAAAAACTAAAAACGAAATTACTGAAACTGTTAACAACCTTATCATATATTATCCCCAAACAAAAAAAGACTATCGGATTGCTCCGATAGTCAATTTTATGAGATAAGTGTTCAAAATTATGCTGCGAAGTAAGCAATAATGTTGAGAGCAAGTACAACTGCAACGAAAGCAATAGCTACCCACTTTGTAGCCTTAGCAAGCTTTGCGTCAATTGAACGAGCCTTATTCTTTGAGAAGAATGTGTCAGCACCACCGGAAACAACGCCGATACCCTGCTGGTTACCCTCCTGAAGAATAATTACGAAAATCATAATCAAAGCAGCCACGATTAAGAGACCACCTAAGACATAACCCCAAATTGACATATTTATCTTCCTTTCAAAAGTTTGAAGTCTTTAGTAACTAGATAATAATAACACAGATATTTTCATAATGCAAGCATTATTTTAAAGATTACAGAATTGAAAGCTGTTGAGCATCGTCTTCCTCACTTGGAAGTGCTCCAAGCGTTGGCAAAGTACGTGTACGATAGCGTGAAGGCTTTGCAAACATACCCTCAACGTACGGGATAATTCCCATAACACGATGGCCTTTTTTCAGTTTCATTACCGCTACACCCTGTGTCGATTTTGATGTTTTAGCATTAATCGCACCACTGTGGAGCAAAAGTTTTCTGCCTGATGATGATGTGAGCACAAACTCGCAGTCAGTTTCACAATAACCAATACCTGCAAGCGGTGATTTATCCGAGTAAGCGTTTATTAGCTTTTTACGGTTTGTTTTTGTCCAGTAAGCGTTAAGCGGTACTTTTGCTACCTTTCCGTTTTCAAAAGCAAACAGCAAATAGCCATTGTATTCCTTGGTGTTGAGCATAAACACAGCCTGCTCTGTCTCATCCATTGAAAGTTTTGCAGGGATATAATCACCATATACGCTTGCTTTTGTATCAGCGAATTCGTGTACCTTTGCTTTATAAACCTGACACTTGTTTGTAAAGAACAAAAGGTCAGTGTTGTTAGTAGTTTCAACTGTTGTGACAATCTCGTCGTTTTCCTTGAGCTTTTGCTCTCCGCTCATTCTAAGTGAGAGTGGAGTTATCTTTTTAAAGTAACCATCTCTGGTAAAGAACAGATGCACAGGGTAATCAGGGATTTCTTCTGATATATCAACATCGCTTTGAGCATCGTCAATATGAAGAAGCGGACAAATACGCTCTTTACCGTATTTCTCGGCAACGTCTTTGAGCTCTTTAACGATGATAGTTTTAACTCTGCTCTTGCTACTTAAAATAGCCTCAAGTTCAGCGATTTCTTCAATCAGCTTTTCGATATCCTTTGTACGCTTTAAGATGTACTCACGGTTTAAATGACGAAGCTTGATTTCAGCTACGTACTCAGCCTGAATCTCATCGATACCAAAGCCAATCATAAGGTTTGGTACAACCTCAGCCTCTTCCTCGGTTTCTCTGACAATACGGATGGCTTTATCGATATCAAGAAGTATGAGTTCAAGACCTTTTAAAAGATGGAGTTTGTCACGCTTTTTGTTTAAGTCGTGGTATGTTCTGCGACGAATACACTCGATTCTAAAAGCAATCCACTCATCAAGCAATTCCTTGACACCGAGTACCATCGGCACGCCACCGATAAGCACGTTGAAGTTACAGGAGAAACTGTCTTCAAGTGTTGTAAGTTTAAAGAGCTTGAGCATCAGCTTGTCAGGGTCTGTTGCACGCTTTAAGTCGATGGTAATCTTCAAACCATCAAGACCAGTTTCATCACGAATATCAGCTATTTCTTTGATTTTTCCAGCCTTAACTAAGTCGATGACCTTTTCGATAATTACTTCGACGGTTGTAGTTGGCGGAATGTTAGTGATATCAATACAGTTATTTGATTTATCGTAAGTATAGATTGAACGCACCTTAATGGAGCCTCTGCCTGTACGATAAACCTCACGCATACTCTCTTCGTTGTAGATAATCTGCGCACCACCCGAAAAATCAGGAGCAGGCAAAGTGGATAGAATATCGTGGTCGTTGTCACGGATGAGTGCGGCTGTGGTTTCGCATATCTCTTTCAGGTTAAACGAACAGATGTTTGATGCCATACCTACAGCGATACCAGTATTAGCGTTAACTAATACTGACGGAAAGCTCGCAGGTAAAAGCACAGGTTCTTTTTGAGTGTTGTCGTAGTTATCGACAAAATCGACTGTGTCTTTGTCAATATCTTTAAAAAGTTCGTTACAAAGAGCGTCGAGTTTAGCCTCGGTATATCGGGAAGCAGCCCAAGCCATATCTCTAGAGTAAAACTTACCAAAGTTACCTTTTGAATCTACATATGGATGAAGCAGTGCTTCATAACCACGGGACAAACGCACCATTGTATCGTATATAGCTGCATCACCGTGAGGGTTGAGCTTCATTGTAGCACCAACGATATTAGCTGACTTTGTACGTGCACCTGAGAGCAGTCCCATCTTGTACATTGTGTAGAGGAGCTTTCTGTGTGATGGCTTAAAGCCGTCTATCTCAGGAATAGCACGTGACATAATTACGCTCATTGCGTAAGGCATATAGTTAGTTTCAATTGTCTGAGCAATTCTTTGCTCGACTACATCACCAGCACCTGCGATAACACCGTTGGTTATCTGCTTTAGGGGTATGTTTTTTTCTTTCTTTTTTCTAGCCATATATATTCACCTAAAATTAACTTACATCAAGATTGTCAATATAATCAGGACCGTTCTCAACAATGAAGTCTTTTCTGCCCTGCAGGTTATCACCAAGGAGAACATCGAAAATCTGAGCTGTTTTCTCAACATCGTCAGGCATAACCTTGATAAGTCTTCGAGTTGCAGGATTCATTGTGGTAAGACTCATCATATCAGGTTCGTTCTCACCAAGACCCTTGCTTCGCTGTACTGTGAACTTCTTGTTTCCTATTTCTGAGATATACTGTTCTTTTTCAGCTTCAGTGTATGCAAAGTAAACCTTGTCACCGGATGTGATTTCATACAGCGGTGATTCAGCGATGAACACCTTGCCTGCTTCAATCAAATCAGGAGTAAGACGATAAATCATTGTAAGTAAAAGTGTACGTATCTGGAAACCATCGACGTCGGCATCGGTACAGAATATTACCTTTGACCAACGAAGATTGTTGATATCAAAGCTACTGATGTCTTTGTTAGATTTTGACTTAACCTGAACACCACAACCGAGAACTTTAATCAAATCAGTGATGATTTCTGACTTAAAAATACGGTTGTAGTCTGCTTTTAAGCAGTTTAAGATTTTACCTCTGATTGGAATAATCGCCTGAAAATCAGGATTACGCGCCTGTTTACAAGCACCTAAAGCCGAGTCACCCTCCACTATGAACAGCTCGCGTTCGTTTACGTCACGACTTCTGCAATCGACAAATTTCGCAACACGGCTGGTCATATCCATATTTGCTGTTAAGTTCTTCTTTATACGCACTCGAGTTTTTTCGGCGTCTTCACGTGAACGCTTATTGATAAGCACCTGTGCACCGATTTTTTCAGCTTCGAGTGGATTTTCGATGAAGTAAATCTCGAGCTGTCTGCGTAAAAACTCAGTCATTGCATCCTGAATACCTTTGTTTGTGATAGCTTTCTTTGTCTGGTTTTCGTAGGATGTAACGCTTGAGAATGACGAAATAACGATAACAAGGCAATCCTGAATATCGCCAATTGTTACTCTGCTTTCGTTCTTCGTATATTTGTTGTTTTGCTTTAAGTAATTATCGAGCATATATACAAAGGCGTTACGTACAGCTTTGTCAGGAGCGCCACCGTGCTCAAGGTAACTACTGTTGTGATAATACTCGGTTGTATTGACTTTGTTTGAGAAAGCTAAAGACACGTTGATTTTACATTTGTACTCGTCTTTATCATCTCTGTCACGGCATTTCTGCTCTGTGCTCCAAGTCTGGACAGTAGTCATCGCAGTTTCGCCGATAATCTCTTTTACGTGGTCTTCGATACCATTTTCGTACAAGAACTCGCTAACATCAAAACTTCTGCCGTTTTGTTTTCTGAACACAAACTTGATACCTGCGTTAACAATAGCCTGACGTTTAATAACGTCAATCATATAGTTACTGTCAATTTCGATATCTGTGAATACATCGAGATCAGGTTTCCACTTAATCTTAGTGCCTGTGTCTTTTTTAGCGTAATCCTCAGTTTTAAGACCGCCGACGTTTTCGCCTTTTTCAAAATGGAGCGTATACTTTTTGCCATCTCTGCGAATTTCAGCATCCATATATTCAGACGCAAACTGGGTAGCACTAAGACCAAGACCATTAAGACCAAGAGAATACTCGTAGTTACCGCTGTCGTTATTTTTATATTTACCACCTGCGTACAACTGACAGAACACAAGCTGCCAGTTGTAAAGGTCTTCTGCTTTGTTGTAGCCTACCGGGATTCCTCGACCATGGTCTTCAATCTCAAAGCTATGGTCAGCGTACTGAGTTACAGTAATCACCTTTCCGTAGCCCTCTCGAGCTTCGTCGATTGAGTTAGAAAGAATCTCGAAAATTGAGTGTTGACATCCCTCAATACCATCTGAACCGAAAATTACCGCAGGACGCTTTCGAACCTGATCGGCACCTTTCAGCGCAACAATACTTTCGTCATTATATTCAGGTTGTTTTTTAGGTTTAGCCATCTGCTTACCTACTTTCCTTGTAGTTTCTTAATCTTATCTCGTAAAAACGCAGCGTGTTCAAACTCAAGTAACTTTGCGGCTGCGTGCATTTCTTTTTTAAGGCTGTCAATTAATTTCAGTTTTTCTTCTCTTGACAGGCGTTTGAAATCATCGGTCTTTTCGTCAGTGTGAGTCGAAATTTCAAGAACATCACTGACTTTCTTGACGATAGATTTCGGTGTGATATTGTTGTCGATATTGTACTGATGCTGAATTGTACGGCGTCTGTTTGTTTCTGTCAAGGTCTTCTTCATTGAATCTGTGACAGAATCAGCATACATTATAACCGAACCCTCAACATTTCGTGCGGCACGTCCAACCGTCTGAATAAGTGAACGTTCAGACCTTAAAAAGCCTTCTTTGTCGGCATCCAGTATAGCAACGAGTGATACTTCTGGGATATCAAGACCTTCACGCAAAAGGTTAATACCTACCAGAACGTCAAACTCTCCAAGTCGTAAATCACGGACTATCTCCATACGCTCGACAGTATCAATATCGTGGTGCATATATCGTACTTTTATATCAAGTGTTTCAAGATAAGCAGTAAGGTCTTCTGCCATCTTCTTTGTAAGCGTTGTGATAAGTGTACGCTGACCTTTGTCAATACGCTTGTGTATCTCAGAAACGAGGTCATCAAGCTGACCATCGGTTGGTCGAACTGAAATTTCAGGGTCTAAAAGTCCGGTTGGACGGATAATCTGTTCAGCAACAACAGGAGAAAGTTCAAGCTCAAAATCACCAGGTGTTGCACTGACAAAGACAGCCTGATTAACTCTTTCGTAGAATTCATCAAAATTCAGCGGACGGTTATCGTATGCTGACGGAAGTCTGAAACCAAAATCTATAAGACTGGTTTTTCGTGCTCTGTCGCCTGCAAACATTCCTCGTACCTGTGGTAGAGTTACGTGGGATTCGTCAACAAAAAGCAGAAAGTCATCAGGGAAATAATCAAGTAATGTATAAGGAGCAGAACCCGGTTTTCTACCTGATAAAACTCGAGAATAGTTTTCAATACCAGAACACATACCGATTTCCTGTAACATTTCGATATCATAGCGTGTGCGCTGTTCAATTCGCTGAGCTTCGAGCAATTTGCCGTTTTCTCTGAAATACGCTAAACGTTCATCAAGCTCGCTTTCAAGTTCTTTAATGGCACGGTTCATTTTCTCTCCGCCAACAATGTAGTGCGAAGCAGGATAAATTGCGGCGTGACGCACTGTAGCCATTAATTCGCCTGTAAGCGGATTTATCTCTGTAATCCTGTCAATTTCATCGCCGAAAAATTCAACTCGGATTATTCTGTCAGATGATGCCGCAGGGAAAATTTCAACAACATCTCCTCTGACTCTGAATTTATTACGGATGAAATTAATATCGTTACGCTCGTACTGTAATTCAACAAGCTTTTTGAGTAGCTCGTCACGGGATTTTTGCATACCAGGTCGAAGCGATATAACCATACTGCGGTAATCAATCGGGTCACCGAGTGAATAAATACACGAAACCGATGCAACGATAATTACATCTCTGCGTTCTGATAACGCTAAAGTTGCACTATGACGAAGTTTATCGATTTCGTCATTAATAGCACTATCTTTTTCGATATAAGTATCGGTTGACGGGATATACGCCTCTGGCTGATAATAATCGTAGTACGATACAAAATATTCAACGGCATTATCAGGGAAGAACTCCTTAAACTCTGAGCACAACTGTGCTGCAAGAGTTTTGTTGTGAGCAAGTACCAGAGTAGGACGATTAAGCTTTTCGATAATATTAGCCATCGTAAAAGTCTTACCCGAACCTGTAACACCAAGGAGAGTTTGCTCCTTGTGTCCGCTGTTTATTGAATTGACAAGTGTTTCAATAGCCTTTGGCTGGTCACCGTAAGGCTTGTACTTAGATTTCAGTTTAAACTTATTCTCCATAAACTCTGGCAACTCCGAAATTTAGAATTATGCTTTAGTTTTTAACTTTGGTTTAGTAACCTGACGTATGAGCAGTTCAGCAAGCCATCCGACAAGCACTGATACTACCATTAAAATCAAATATATATATACTCTTCTTTCGTTACCGAAAGGTAAGAGTTTGTACACTCTGATAACCACTACGTGTGACACATACAGGTTGAGTGAAATTGAGCCAAAAAACGCAAAGAATTTATTAAGCGGTTTGCAATTCAAGAGGTTTAATACCCACACAATCAAAAATGTCATAGGTATTCCGCCGACTAAATAAAACCATCTTCTCCACACACCTGAGAGCACACCAAGGTTTAAAACTATTAATGAACCAACTGCAAGTGCAAAACACAGCAGGTAGAAATATTTTGACACGCTTTTCTTTTCATATACAAGCTTACCAAAATAACATCCTATAATAAACACCGGTAAACGTGTCAGCGCTATCTCGATTTTTGCGTAATACTCAGGATAGATGAAACACACTGAAAGTGTAGCAACGGCAACAACTGCCAGCATTATCAATGTTCGTGCTGTAATATTTAGAAACTTTGCTTTAAACATCAAACCATAAATATACGGATATATAAGGTAAAACAGGAATATCGCGGACACGAACCATATCTGCTGATCGCCTGAAATCCAGAAATCAAGCATTGTACACTTGCTGACAAACTGCATAACTGATCCGTTTTTAATAATACAAGTGTATATCCAGAATGGACCCGAAATAAAAATTACAGGCCAGAAAAGTCGTGCAATTCGTTTGCACATAAACGCATAAGCGTCGCTATTTCTAACATAGGAAAAGTACAAAAATATACCCGAACAGAACAGGAATATCTCAACTCCCATATTACCAAAACCAATTAAGGTATCAAGTGGCTTGAGGAAAGCTTTTCCTAAATCGTAATGCACACCAAACATCGGATGTGCATGGAACAGCATTATCCACAGAATACTGATACCGTATATTTCTGCCTTATATTTACTTAAATCTGTCAGATTGAGTGCTTTATTACCTGTTTTATTCATATAAATCTCCTCTCTAACAAATCAATCTTCGTAATAGCCAAACAACGCAGGTGCAACTCTGCACTGAGCAAGTGACACACAATCATTGTCAGCAACTATGTAATGGTCCAAAAGTTGAACGCCAATGAGTGTTAAGGCGTTTTTGATATTTGCAGTAGCCTCTAAATCTTCACGGGAAGGCAAAGCAACTCCACTTGGGTGGTTGTGTGCAATAATTGCAGAGCGTGCATTGTAACGCAATGAATAGTCAACTATCTTTCCGACAGGCAGGTTAGTGTTTGAAATAGAACCCTTGGCAACAATTCCACAGAACACTTCTTTGCCCTTGGCGTCAAGTAACAAAAGCAGAACGTTCTCATTTTCTCTGCCGATGAATTTACGCAATATACTGTCTGCAATTCTATCATTATCAAAAACTTTATCCATATTATTATGCTTGTCGTCAATATAAAGTCGGGTCATTTCAGGGATGAGCTTCAAAAATACCGCCTGATTCTCTGATAAACCGAACTCACACAAAGCATCGAAAGGTGCGTCAAAAACAGCAGATAACGAACCAAAAGCGTCGAGCAAACGGTGAGCAAGCTCACTGGTGTTTTTCATATGCACGCAGTAAAATAAAAGAAGTTCAAGAGCTTCGTGTGTTTCAAAGCCGTCAAGTCCGTTCATCAAAAACTTTTTCTTTACACGGCCTCTGTGGCCTTCGTGTACATTATCAGTCGCCATAATAACCCCTCTACCAAATCAACAATTACACATACTAACCCAATATATAGAATATACATAGGTATTTTATCACAACAACTTGAAATATATATTGCGATAAAGAAATACAATAGGATTTTTCCAATTTTTCACATATATAGGTATATCAAAAAAATAATAACAAATCGCACCCAAAAATAAAAAAGACCTGAGATATATTCTCAGGTCTAAAAGATTTATTTTCATTATTCAGTTTTAGATTCATCCGTATCCGTTGTTTGATTCTTTTTCTTTTTAGATCTTTCCTTTTCGGCTCTCTCCTCTTCCTCATCAATTTCATCAAGAGTCTTATATGAAACAATGAGCGAAATGAGCTCGTAACCAAACAGCACAATAATTATCAATACAAAAGTGATAAGTCCATATGGTTTTAAAAAGAAATTATAAACAGAATCGATATAAGGAACTGTGCAGACATATTCTCCTAAAAGCTGGTCTTCGTGCCATTCAGGGTCAGGAACAGAGCCTTCATAAATACCCTGTGAATGGAAGACATACTTACCATCTACAAGCAGAGGATCCTCAATCATTTTATGAGTGATGAATTTATCTCTAAATTCGCCTTCTTCACCTTTATATGTAACGATGTCGCCTTTTTGAATATCCTGTACATCTGCTTCTTTGACAATGATAACATCGCCAATCATAAGCTCAGGCTCCATACTTCCAGAGGAAACACGGAAAATCTGATATCCAAACACAGACGGCGCTTCACCGGATATACGAGCATTGAACATAACAATTACAACTGCAAGCAGGATGACAAGAAGAATGGTTCCTAAAATGCCAAGAATCTTTTTTACTACTTTCACTTTGGCACCTTAGTTGTACATCAAGTAAATATCTGATGGATTAAAACGAACCTCACCAGTTCCACACTTAATAAACCACTCGACGCTAAGCTCACGCTTACCATTCTCGTTTGATATGTACGCATTTCTAATAATGTGAATATCAGCTTTAGTGGTATTGAAGTTTCTGTAAGTATTAGTTGGAGAAGCGACACCTAAGCCGTATGTTGTAGAATCACCAGTAGCAGATAAACTGGCTAAATACAACGAAACAACAGTATCGTATATCTCGCTATTATTAGTAATCACAGTTTTATAGTATCCTACTTCACCATTACTGATAACCTGATCATCAACCGCTTCGTTATTATAGTTGATTTTTCCAAAATTATCACTGTTAGCATTTTGATCTTTAGATCCAACGAATGTATTAATCTCACATTTTTCAGCTCTAATATTGCTCGAATCTACGAACTTCAGACCTATACCTTGAGCAGTACCAGGTTCAAACCATGAGAAAGACATTGTAGTTAAGCTGATAATAACGATTAAAACCGCCATCAAAACACATAACAATGGCAACATTTTTTTCATGGTTTTCACCTCCTAATAAATTAAAATTCAATAAAACTACCTGTAATTTTTCTAGAGCCAATAGACTCAACAGCATAAACCAAGTTAGCACTATCATCACCTGGAACATTAACTGCATCTGACTTATATGAATAAACCTCAAAGGAAGCATCCACACCATCATAATCATCAGGATTATTAGAGAAAGTCTTGGTGTTACACAAGTAGAAGCTTACAGTAGAACCAGTCTCAAAATCCTTAGGAACAACAACATGATAATAGTCAGTTGTACCAACTTTCTTCATTGTTGACCAAGTATAAGTACCATCTGCATTTTTGAAACATACGCGCAAATTATATTTTGAAATATTAACATTAGTTTCATTATAGAAATATAAAGCTCTCTTGCCTACATATTGATTAGTACCAAACAATGTTCTTAAAGTTGCCGTAGCACTATGGTTAGCACTATCACTAGCCTCAACCTTATAGAACTTAACTCCTTGCATTGTGTTGTTGACTGTATAACTAATAGTAAAGCTGGAAATCAAATCCTGAATATTATTAACTTCACCGATGCCACTATAAGAATTGGACAAATTACTGTCAGACACAAAATAATTGGCAAGATATGGTATAGTACCACCATTTAATTGTAAATTAAACTGAATAACATTATTATCATTTGGAACGTAAATTTTTCTTAATCCTGAAAAATCAACGATTTCAAAATCATCATACTTTACGAGATAATATTTTTCCATACCGGTAGTAGAAGAAGTGACTTTTACCAAAGAATAACCCTTAGCAGTTTCACCCTCAGCTACATTTTGCTTTATAAAAAGCTTACCTGACTCAAATTCATAGGTAATTTTATCACCGTCTTCAGAAACAGCTGACAGAACACCATCACCAAAATCACTTGTGTAATTGAAAATGGCTGACTGGCTCTTTGGTGTAGTTGCTTGCTGATGATCTTTGTCGCTATTAACAGCAACGAAATCAGAATAAACAACACTAAATCCTTCGTTATTTAAAGTTGGATTAGCTATACTACCAGCAGTCCAAAAACCATTCGAATTATTCTTAATTTCAGCACTAGTGGAGTTAAAACTACCATTTTTACTGCTAAAACGTACATACTTAGCACTTAATGGGATATCTGCAAAATATACTCTTTCATTCTTAACATTAGGCTGATTTGTATACTTATATGTCATCTCCACTTGCGAAGTAGGGTTGTTAGATGAACCATAATAACAAACAACTTCAGTAATACCTTTCCAACCATTGTTATCAGTGAAAAAGACTCTTTTTGTACCAAACTCAGTAGAACCTATAGTATCAAAATTGAAATCAGCACCCACAGTAATTGTTGCGGAAACTTTAGAATCAGCATAAATAGTGAAATTCATAGTTTCAGCCACTGGACCAAGAATAGCAGAACCATTCACAGTAATGTTATTCAAAGTTGAATTAGAATGTTCTTTAATTGCGTGTACAGTAAGTTCAGTTCCATACCCTACAGAATCATTATTAAAATAATACTGCAAGTTGTCACCTGAACCGCTTGTTACATAAACAGAACCGTGCCTTGGCTGTGCGAATGTAATCACAGGGTTTTGGATGAACTTAACTGTATAAGATTTGTCACTTCCTGTTAATTTAACTTTGAATGTGGCACTACCGTCTGTGGAAATTTCAGATGTAAATGTAGTGTCGCCTAAATCGTCAGTTACCTGTGCATAACACCCTATTGGTGGAATTACAATAACAGTAGACTCAACATTGTAGTTAAGTGGTACAGCTACACCGAGACTTTGCGTATTGTCATCTACTTTCATAGACGCTCCGTCGCTTGAAAAAGAATCTTGCGCGATATTAACAGTAAATGTGTTGTTTTTATTGAGGACAGCATTTACTTCGGCGATGTCTGATGTCACATTAGCTCTAGATCCTGTTACGCTCGAAGCATAAGGAATTTCACCAACAGGAGTGACACCTTTTAAACTATTGACATAGTAACCAGCCGAAGGGGTTATCGTATAAGTTATTGATGAATTGTAGTCAACATAATATGTGCCTGCGCTAGTGACAGATTTATCTTCTTCATCACTCTTATATACAAAACTAATAGTAGCATCGTCATGAGGCTTCTTCACAATAACCTCAGGCTTTTGTACAAGCTTATACTCGATTTCTACATCACCTTTGACATGCTCATAAACAAGATACTCATCAATGTTTTTGTTATAATTATTAAAACCAACGACTTGTCCGCCATCTACCTTTAGGTATTCAAAGTAGTATTTTGAATCTTTAGCGATAGAAATAGTTAACGGACTATTTGAAAGGATATTGTTGTTGTTGATTGTCGTATCGCCAGTCTTTAATGTTACTGTACCCGCAACACCGTCAATCAAAGAAGCATTAGTAACAGTAATGTCATACCAAACATTACTTTGTACAACGGTAACTTTTGTAGGTGTAGAGTAAACCTCTTGGCCTGTCATTTTATTAACAGTTTTAACTCTAAAATAATACTCTCCTGTTTTTACAGGAGTCCAGGTATACGAATCAGCGGCATTACCTAAATTTGTGTATGTAACATCATCGGTACTTATTTGATAGGTTTGAGTAATGTGACTCTTCTCTGCATCGTCAATATTATTAACATAAGCGTTGTACAAAGTAACACTTTGAGTGTCATCAATTTCAGTTTCACTTACAGAAAATCCGGTATCCGAGTCATTCAAACGGTGGAAAACCATATAATACGCAGAACCAGAGAACGACTCACCTGAATAAACTGAATTTTCATAAGTTTTTGCATATACAGTGTAAGGTAATGGCTGGGCCATACTTGTTAATGAAGGTTTAAAACTATCATTGTCATCATATGTACCATTCTCAGTTAAGCAATAGTGCGCAACTCCGCTTGGTACAGTTGCATTAGCTGTAAGGCTAAAATCAGAGTCGCTGTAAACTATATAAGGGTCGGAAGAAGTACCACTACCCTTAATATAAGTGTTGATAGCAGGATTTAAGGTAAGCGCAGTTGGTTTTTTAGGTCTGACGGTTACATTAACGCTATTAGATGTCGCATGAGCTCCCGTCACTGTCTGTGTAGCTGTAACCTTGACCTCATAAATACCAGCAATTGTAGGGCTCCATGTATAACTATTACTAGTGTTACCAGTAACAATATTTGTAGATCCTGCACTATATGAATATGATAAACCATAGGCGTTTGATTCTGTTGGAGTAGTAGCATTTCCTACCGTATAATATAACTTACCTGGTTGAGGGGTAAGCACACAACTTTGTCCTAAAGTTAAATCGTTTGTGCTTGCAGTTAAGGTAGGAGCTGATAGGGAATTAATCGTAACAGTAGTTACTGTACCTTTCCCGTTCCAATCTTGATTATCAGGGGAAGCTGCCTCAATAGCATTACCATTATCAGAAGGCGATAATGATTTAGAATAATTCCAAAAGTTAGTTGCACTTTCAGCTCTCCAAAATCTAATACTGCTACTGACCTTTTTAGTAAACTTGTATGCATATAAATTCTCTGCAATTTGAGTCATCTCTGCAGAATTAGACTCTGCTGTGCTGCTGTCTGTTACATTAGTAAACGCCACAAACATCTTTGCTCCAGCATTCTTCCAACCTGTACCGCTAGAAGTCTCTAAATATACAACATCACCGATATTGAAGGATTTTTGTTCTTCAAACTTAGCATATACTGATGTATTACCTGTACCTGCATTATAAGTATACGAACTACCACTTTCAAGTGGTGTTGTTGAAGTATCAGAACTATACCAACCTTTGAAACTATAACCTTCTGCAGCAGTAGCAGTTACCGTGACAGAAGAACCCTGTACAGCAGTCCCTGAAACAGAAGTAGAATTTGCACTTTTCTCGTTTGTAGTAGCACTAGCAAGGGTTCCATTGCCGTTAAGTTTTACGGTTTTAACTGTAAGAGATCCAGCGGCAGCATTACTGGTATAAGAAGTGCCTCCAGTTGTAGTAGAATAGCAATATGCTGTTTGTGTTGTTGAGTTCAATGAATCGTAACCATCTTCTTTGTAATCAACACTGAATGCATTATTATTATCCGAATTACCCACACATATATATGTACTACCATCATTTAGTGCGTAGCTATTGTTCAAATTATTATAATTATTATAAGTCTTATACTTATCCCATACCTTTTTAGTATTATCGTTTTGAGCATTAGTGGTAGAGTTGTAATCAACAAAACCCCAACCGTTCCAACCATTCCAATTACCATTAGCAGCAGTTTTAAGGTTTAAGTAATACAAATTACCAGACAGCTGTGTCATTTTGTAAGTCTGCCACCAAGAATCGTGACCAACAATAAAAGCTACATTAGACCAGTTACTTGGCTTGATAAAGTAAATATAACCACCAGAATGATTGCCACCAGTGCTTGCCAAATCCACATTAGCTTTTGTATCTGCAAGGTCTGTTTTATTAGAACGAGAGAAAACGTTGTTTTCAACTTCTACTGACAGTGAACCATTGTCCCCTGCTGTATTTGAAACGTAAGAAGAGAAGGTTGTCGCAACGAGCCCTACAACCAATAAAATGGAAAGTGCAATAATAGTGATTGTTTTATTAAAACACAAGAAACCTATTTTTTTATTATTTTTAGAAGTCATATGTTTTGCAAATCTTTTGCTCATTTCAACACCTCCTTAGCAAATTATAATTATTCTGTAATGTTAAAGTAAATGCCATCAGCAAGGCTGTGACCGTACAAGAATGTTGTGTTCTTTTTCGAATCAGTTGGATCAACATATGTAGTCCAACGGTAAGTGATGCTTTCTACAGTTGAAGGGAAATCTTCTGTAAACCAGCGGAAATTATCTAATTGTATCATTTCTTTATAATTCGTGCCGTCAACAGTATACTCGAGCTTAGCACCATTGACTGTAGTAAGAACGTCATTAACAACACCAAATGCGGAACCATCAACAACTACACCAATATGCCACTGACCATTAGATGTTGTTGTGCTCATATCTGTTGCGTAGAAAATACTACTAGAGTCACGAACAGCTTTGTTTGTGTTCCACTCACCTGCGTGACCATTTGAGTTAAAGCTATCATAACGTTTGAATGAAAGATATGTATCAATAGAGTTGCCACTATCAACAGGAACATAAGCAAACCAATGGAGGTTATCATTAGCCTTTGCCATATAATAATAGTTTTCAGTTCCTGAACCGTGGACACCAATTTTGTACCTTAAATTATGATTAACAGAAGCATCAACAAGCTCTGTTGAGAATGTGATTTTTTCTACTTCTGTCCAGACACCAAAACCATTAGCATTGGTCAAAGAAGTAGGCAAACCATCATTTGTATAACCTAAGGCTGTGTAGACATACTCGCCATTTGTATCTGTTTGAGGTTCAATCGCTTTCCAGACAATCGCAGGAGTTTCGAGTTTCTTGGTTTTGGTAAATAAGAAGTTAGGTGTTTCAGTTACAGGATAATAACCTTTCCATAAGGTCTTCTCTTCATCATAATACATCTTAGTGGACTTAGCGTCAGCTGTGCCTGAATCGTTGATGTAGAGCTGATTATTCTCAGACTTATCAACCAGTCTATGACCATCTGCGTTATATGGGTTTTCAGTTGCATAAGTTGTAAGGTCTTTGAAATGCCAAAGTCTGATTTCAGTATCAGACCAAAGACCATAACCTTCGTAGTAAGTCTTATCTGTTGCTGTTGTAGCAGAAACACTCAAGGCGTTATACGCATAAACGCCATCATTATTACTCTTTGGCTTTGTAGCTTCATCGAGTTGCCATTTGTAATCAATAACAGGGTCACCACTGGCATTTAAAGTTCCGTAGAAGAAATATGCCTTTGCTGGGTCAGATGAAATATCGTCGAGAACAAGCTGAGAAACAGTTGCATTCTTATTGTTCTCTTCGTCATAAGTAATCCAGTAAGCCGCTTCGTTAACAGGTGTCTCGTGTTTCATTTCAAAAAACTTAGTTTCATTATCAGATTTCTTGTAACAGAAATACATCTTTTCATCGGTTGTATCGCCTTCAGTTACAGGGGTTCCATAATCATCAAAAGTATAATCATAGAAATGAATTGCATTCATATCCGATGCGGCGTTCATTAATTTTAAATTAATACTAACAGTAGCTCCAAGGAGTGACTGTTTTTCATCTAGCTCCAATGCTTGATAGGAAGGATCTTTTTCTTCAAACCAGATTTTGATATTAACAATAGTATCAACTGTATTTTCTGAACCATCGTAAATTGATGTAAATACACACTCATTTGAGCTTTTGTTTCTGGTAGAGTAAACGTAGTTACTTTTTGCTAAGCCTGTAGCTTTTATATAGGTTACAGCATTAGATGCTGTACCACTAACAGCGTCGTACTCAGCTTCTTTGCCTGCTTCTTCGTTTGAATAAATTGTAGCAGATGTATTATTAGTACCTGTACTTACTGCTATTCTGAAAGCGTTCTGAGCGGCAGTTTTCACATTATCTGCAAGCCCCTCACCCTCTACGGTAAACATTTCAGAAGACGCAAAATAATAATTACAAGAAGCACCGAGGTTGTTATTTATCTGAAAATCAATGTTATAGTAACCGGTATGGAAATCGGTTGTGTCACCCTTGCGGTACAGAGTGGATTCTGAAACACTTGATGTGTCATCTTTCTTAAAATAAAAATCGACACCATTCCACGAGGACGCCTGAGCAAACTGGTAGAAAGCAGTTGGTCTAAAATATGTAGATAAGTCAATATAGTATTCACTTTCTTCTATAATTTCAAATCGATAATTAAGATTGTCAGAAATTGGTAACTGATAACCCTTAATTACAAGCGAGGATTTGGACTCAATCCAGCTGAACGCTGTAGCACCGAGCAAAATAACGCACAGTAGAAGTGCCACAACAGAAAATATTAAATTTCTATCTTTGGTGATAAAAAGCTTATTGAAGAACTTGTTGTTCTTTATACATTTTAAAGCCTTTTCCATTATGACACCTCCTTTAAGTGTTTTAGTTTAAAATCAAGTTAATTATGGCCAATTTTGCGCAGGATAAGGAGTATACTTAATAGACTCTGTACTGTCGAAACCATCTTCAATCCACAGCTCATTTTCATTTTTGTATACCTTATTAACAGTTATACCTGCATTAGAAACCGAAGCACTTAAAATCATACCATTTCTATCGCTAGCGGAACCAATAGTAAAATCTTGAGATTGCAGACGCGAGCCATTATTTTCCCATTGACCAGAAGCCCAACCATCAACTTTATACTGCTTTGTATAGTTAGAATCTGCGTCTAAATTACCTGTCTGATTCCAAACACGATCTTTACCATCGCCATCCCATGCTAAATCACCAAAAGCAGGATTCATACGACACCAAATAACCATGTCATAGCCTACTGGTGCCTCCGCATAAACAACGTTATTTTTCCACACACCAGTAACCCACTTATAGGAATTTGAATCAGAAGATTTATAGAAATATGCAGCAAACCATGCACTATTACTCTTCCAATCATCACTTGGAACTAAACCAATTATATTCTGAGTACTGAATACAACCTGATTATAATCAGTAATATTCACTTTAGCCATATACTTGTTATCACCATTATCTACAGTTTCATAAAAAGACATCGATGTTCCAGGAAATGCAGGATCATCGCTTTTCTCAGGGATAGGATAAATATATGGAATGTAAGTATTCTGAGAGGAGTATGTTGATGGCATCTGGAAAAAGATAGTATGGGTTAATGATTCCATCTTACAAATAACTTTATCATCATCAACTGTGTTTGAATAATACTGAACATCTGTCGCAGTATCATGATTAATTTTAATTAATTCTGTTCTATTCCAACGTGTATCTGGGTTACCAGAATCACACTGCTCGACCCTATAGTGATAATATTTTTTATCACTAGGGATAACACATGGATATGTTCTAAAAGAATTAAAAGTATCAGCAAAGTTTCTATATAAATATGCATACTTCGAACTGTTAGTATCGTTACCATTTTGATCAGAGTAGAATCTAACCTGCCAAAGACCTTGATCCATCTGAGAACCTAACGCATCGGAAGCTTGGACATAGATAATATCATCGCCCCAGTAATTGTTGAAAGTTCCACCTTTAGTTTGATTAACAGAGAAATAATGTCCGCAACATTTGTCAACCTTACTTCCCCAATTATTAAAACTATCACTGTCAAATTTAATTCTAGTCTGATACTCAGTTGAATTTAGAGCATGTTCCTTATCAACATTATAATATCTCTTAAGCTGTACTTTTGGTCTATTGGCATCGTTTTTATCCATAATAAAATCAGGTACCATAAAATAATAAAAATCGCTACTTGGTCCTGAAGCTTTATATTCGATAGTACGACCTTCATGCTCAAAATTGATAGTTAATGCACCATTATTTATCTCTAAATAGCCATTACTATTAGGATTTCCCTCTTCTTTTGAAGCATCACAAATAGTTAATAACTCAACATTATGGGCACCCCAAAGACCACCACAAGAAAGTGTTGGTGCACCGGAGCCTGTGACATTAGTCGGGGCACCATCTCCGAAAGCTGTGAATGTGACGACGCCTTGTACTTCATCTAAGGAGTTATCAGCACTAATGAACTCACCAGCATCCCAATAGTTCCAGACTTCGTTTTCGTTGTTCGGGTTTACTCGGCGGAACATAATCTTTTGAGAATTAATTATATCTGCTGGTGCTTTAACTTCCCAAACATCATGCTTTTCGACTGATTTGCCTTCGTTGTTATAAACAATTCTTGTAGAAGAAGTAGTTTTCATACGATAGCCTTTGTTATTATCAGCATCGTAGAGCTGCATAACAGGCTTGTAAGTAAGACCATTTTCTTTTTTATCATCAACTATCCAACATTCTTTAGTCTGGTCAATGAATCTATAGGTGTATAATTCTTCATCAGATGCAGAAGTTGCAAAAACGATGTTAATATCAATATTTTTACCAGCGTATGTTGCGTTAGTACAATAGTCGTCTGTTCCCTCGAGCCAGATAATCATAGAAAGCGAAATTGTTTCATTAGGTCGAATAGTGAACAGAGGCGAGTTATCTTCGCTATAGCTGTATTCATCAATCGAAGAAGCGAATGCAGGCACTACTGAAGTAGCGTCACCGTTTGCATCGTTAATCGCGACAACAGGAGCGTAAGGTTCTTTGAAACCAGTTGACACACCAGGACAAATAACCGGGTAAGTACCATTGCCGTATGTACCTTCATAATTTGTAGAAGTAACTTCATAAACTTTTGTCGAATTATGCTGTAAACCAATCAGAGAATAAATGTGACCATTCTGCACGTCTTTTTGTACAGTTATATATGAATTATTTTTAACAGAATTTCCGTCGCTGAATTCAAGTATATCATATTCAGAACTAAAGGTGAAGTAATAGATATTACCGGATACCTTTTTCATTTCATATCCAGGCCAATTCTTTAAAAAACTATTGTCAGAGCTCTTACTAACAAAGATATGTGGTTTTGTCCAACCTTCTGAATTGTAGAAATAAACAGTAGTAGCATCTACAGTGTCGCCAGAATCATCCTCAGTGTTTCCTCCGCCTGAAGAACCACCAGTACTACCACCCGAGGTGTCAGAATCTTGACCATACTCAATCATTTCATAAGTTAAATAAATCTGGTTAGAATTAGGATCTCTACTTGGTTCATCACCATTCATTACAATGCTGTATGTTGCCTTATATATAAATGTAAATGTACCAGAGCCTTTTTCAAGCTGTACAGTTTGATACCCAGACTCACCACCTTTGCTAAACTTACAGAAGGTACTATCATTAGGTATATCAACAAAATATATATTCTCGTACCCATCTAACTTTGTCATAGGAGTACCATTTGATTCAACACCAGATGTACCTCCGCCAAACTCACAGTACGGATCAGTCCAGCCACAACTAGTAGCATCAAAATAAACCTTAGTCCAACCTTCTTCTTCATCATCGTCACCTGCACCTTCATCCGAAGAATCATCACCGCCAGGGGTTGTGTCCATATCTCCGGAAATTGCACCCTGTGAGCCATCGTTCTGATAAAAAGCAAGTCGCATCGCCTTTCCAGAAGTATCAGAAACATTGAAGTAGGATTTAGAGCTAAGAAACACCTTTGTGTCTTCATTTTGATTATTCTTTAACTCAAAATCAATGTTGATATACTTAGAGTTCATATCGTTTACAGTTGCTTCTCTGAAAACGATTTTGTTAGTATCTGTTGAATTTAATGTACCTGTAGTCGGAACAAAAATGTTTCTGCCGTCCAAAGATGTTACAGGCTCAAAACTGAAGTCGTTGATATAATTTCTAATATTAATAAAATCTTCTTCACTAGCGTTGCTGAAGTCGATATCAAGACCTGAGTCGGTCTCAACTGTGATTACACCAGACTCGAGTTTGTTGTTTTCAGAGAAAACAAACCACGCAAATGTACTCACACACAAAAGCACAATGACCTCTAACAAGGCTACTGCTGAGATGAGTGGAGATGTTCTAAAGATATTCAGTTTTTTGGATGTTGACTTTTTCATCATAAATCTCCTAAAAACAGAATGTAAGCTAAAAGTTATCAGTTAGCTGCAAAATCAAAATTGATGTAAAATTTTCCTCCTGAAAGAGAACGGCGAGCTTCGGCGTCACAGCCTTCAACCCAGATATTAACCTGAGTTTTGCCGTAAAATGCACCGTCAATCTCAGTATCTACATTGCAAACGAAAGTGTTACTTGGATTTGTAACAGTTCCTTCATAATCATAGTCGCCTTGACCATCTGGATGTGTATATGAATAATAATGATGAGTATATGTATCACAACAATTTTCACCTTGTATTTTATAGTAGTGCTCCCCAGTCTGTACATCTGTGTACAAAGTTCCAACCTGACCTTCACCTGCGTCTAAAAACACATCAGGTCGAGGCAACCACAATAAACTCGGCTCTGAAGCAAGAGTTCCTGCGAGAATATTCTCAGTAAAATGTGAATAATTAACAAAAGCTACTCTGATTGCTCCGACTATTGCATCTTTAGAATATGTTCCATCAAGAGAAACAAGGCTACCGTCACCAACTTCAGTTTCACAATCAGCCCTTACAAAAGACTCCTTATCAAGAACAACCTGACATTCTTCCGAACACTTGAAGTACAAATCGAAAGAGATGTACTCCCTATTTTGTGTAACAGTCGAATACACCGCACTAGTACGGTCAATATCTGAGTTTTTATCACCGAGTGATGGTCGAACCAAAGTTACACCATCGCCTGTTACGTCAATAGGGCTGAAATCAACGAGAGCATTGAACTTATCGCCTGAATCAAGTTCAAGTTCAGTTAAATCTAATTCTTTAGAATATTTAGAAACTTTATAATCGTAGTTGGTATCTGAACACTTTGCACCAACAGCCATTTCAAATTCTTTGGTTGAATTAGCGCTTATTGAAAGACCGGATGCATAAACCGGCTGATCAGGTGGTGCGAACCACGCTAAAGAGGCTGCAAAAATCATAATAATTAAAGCGAGCAATAACATGATAGCTTTTATCATCAGAGACGTTGTCTGCTTCTTTTTCATATTATTGCTCCTTTCTTATTATTTTTAGTTAAAATCCTCGGAGTTTTCGAGCTCTAGGATTTTTTCAGGCTTGTAATCAACAAGAAGCTTTGCTTTTTTAACAAAAGCTTTAGCTTTCTTTCTAGCCTGTTTGAGATCGTCGTTATATTTTGACTGGATAGCTTTTGTTTCAGCTTTAAGTCTGCTTTCGTACTTCTGCTTATCTGTAAAGCCTTGAGCAGCCTTGATTTCTTTATCCTTATCAGCAAGCTTACGTTCGTACTCAGCTTTCAAAGCAGTAAGCTTTGCTTCATAATCAGAAGCAAGCTTTTTGACTTTCTTGTCGTGCTTAGCTATCTCGTTATTCTTTGTTTTAATTTCAGCAATGTGACCGCTAACAGTTTTGTTGAGAGCTGAATACTCACCTCTCGCCTTATCAAGCTCTTTCTTAAGCTTTTCAGAACGAGAGTTGTTCTTCTCTAGCATACTGTCACGCTCAGCTACTTTTGCTTTTTGAGCTTCACAGTCTGACTTCATAGCTTTGTAATCACTCTGCAATGATGAAAGTTGTGTAGAGAGGTCAGCGATCTGTGAATTAGCGGTTGAAATCTTAGATGCTTTGTCAGAGATTTCAGCAGCCTGTGTAGAAATTGTGTTTTCTCTTTCAACCACTGTTGCTTTGAGCGAATCATTTTCATTATTCAAAGCAGAGTTCTCGGATTTTAAATCGTTTACATTAGTGTTAAGATTCTCAATCTGAGTAGCCTTTGCAGAGATATCAGCTTTCTGTGTTGCTATTGTATCTTCGTGCTTTGCTACAGTTGATTTTAGCTCGGTGTTTTCATTTGTTAAAACACCGTTTGCTTCTCTGAGCTCAGCAACGCTTGTATTAAGTAGAACAATCTGTGAGGCTTGCTCTTCAATAGTCTTAGCCTGCTTTGCGGTTAAATCTTCGAGCTCAGCAATTCTTGCCTTATGCTCCTCAATTTCAGCTTTCAGGTCACGAACTGTTGTTTCAAGAACAGAAATCTTATCATTGAGGAAGTCGATATGCTCTTCGAGTTCCTTAATCTTTGCTTTACATCTTGCGACTTCAGCCTCAAGTTCTGCAACCTTTGCTTCGAGCTCAGCAATCTTTGCGTTTAATGTATCAATGAGAGCGTTGAGTTCAACAATCTTAGCTTCAAGAGCGGCAATTGTTGCAGCTTGAGCTTCGATAGTCTTTCTTTGTTCTTCAACAATTGCTTCGAGTTCAGCGATTCTAGCTTTGCAAATTTCAAGTTCAGCCTCAAGTTCTGCAACACGCTGTAAAGCAACTCTAAGCTCTTCTTTTGTTTCTTCAAGTTCCTTTTCTCTTACAGCAAGTAAAGTCTGGAGTTCTTTGATTTTAATGTCACGCTGTCTGACTTTTTCCTTCTCTTGTTCAAGTTCTGTGGTGAGCTGAGCAATAATCATTTCACGCTCACGAACCTCTTTGAGTCGGATAGCCATTTCCTCACGGCGAGCTTCGTAGATCTGCTCTTCAAGCCATCTAGCCTGCTCTTCCTCAGGTTTTTCAGCTTCTCTAGCACGACGTTCGTTCTCAGCGACATACTCTTCGTGTAACTTTGTTCTGAGTGCTTCGTTAGTACTGATAGTCATAACGAAGTGCTGGAATGCCATTACATTATAGATTTCGCTCTGAATGTCAGAATCCATTTCACCTGAGAACTCTTTTGATTCTACAACGTAACCTGTTTTTCTGTAACTTTCAATAAAAGACCATAGCTCATTACATTTAGCAAAGTTAGGGTTCTTTTTGATACAGTTAGTTTTATTGATTGGCGAACGAACCTGAATACAACCTTTCAGCGCTTGAATGAGATTTGTGTTAACAAAATCGTCGAGCACCGAACGGATACGAGAGATACGCTCGTAGTCTGTAAGTTTTGATATATCTTCATCCTTATTGATTTTATCACGTTCGTGTGACTCAACCGAATAAGTTAATGAAAAAGCAAATTTCTGGTTGTTGAGGGTAACGTCACGATTCATCTCGATTTTGTTTGACGAATCATTCGGAGCTTCTTTCAAAGCACGGAAACGTGCCTCTACAAAAGCAATTGTCTTAAAAATAAGTGTGTATAAAAATCTGTTTTCGTATGTAGCGTAGCTGTCTTCACGATGAGTGTTGAGAAGCTTTGACGGTGAAACGGAACCGTCACGATCAACTGCCTGAATCAGGCTAGTGTGCTGAGTAAGGTGGCGAACAGCCTCTTTTGTTACCTGTTTAACCTTATCAACACGGTCAACTTCTTCGTAAGTTTCGATAAATCTACGCTCTTCACGGATGGCTTTGTCCATATAAGGCAGAGTTTCCTCAATCTTCTCTACCCAATCCATGTCGATAACTCGGTTATATGCGTTACCGGCAAGTACGTCAACGCCCTTATCGTTATCGGAGATAGCCCCTGTTAAATATCCTTTTGTAAAGTCCCCATCAAGAGTCTGCTTCATGTCAGCATAGGCTCTGTAGTATCTACTATAATCTAACAAGGGAACTCACCATCCTTTAAAATTTAAGTAAAATCAAATAATTAGAGCATCTTCTGAAGCATACGAACGTATTCTTTACATTCATTCATATTCTCTTTACCAAAGAGCTGGTCAAGCTGCTGAACAAGACCATCAATCTCGTCACGGATGTAAGAAATGTTGAGTGCTTCAAACTTTCTGAATACCTTTTTAGCAAGGCAATAGTCGATACCGTCGATTTCAGTACCACCACAGCCAACATATGCAGGAACGAAGTCCTTCATCTGCTTCATAACACGGTTACCGAAAGCAACACGGAAATGCTCGATAACGTAATCGTCGAGGATTTCAATCTTCTTGAGGTTCTCCTCAGAAATAGGGTTAGCGGCAACTGCGTCTTCAAGAAGCTTAGTAAGATACTTGTAATTGATGTGGATTGGGTCTGTGTCAGGAGCCTCAAACGGCTTACCCTTTGTATTGATATCAATTGGCAGAGCACGGTCGTATACCTTATCTGTGATAGCGAATGTGGAGTCGTCGTTGTTCGCAGTACCAACGTACCAGATGTTATCAGGAACACAGAGTTTACCCTGGTTGAAGTGTGCAGGGTCATCAGGCCATGGAGCAGCAACAAGTTCGATAATCCACTCGTCGTGAGCCGGCATTTCAAGAATTGAAAGCATTTCAGCGAAATAGTACTCAACACGAGCAATGTTCATTTCGTCGAGGATAACTACGTAAACGTTTTCATTATATGATGCTTCATAGAGTGCACGGAGAAGTTCAGTTTCGTTGTACTTCTTTGTAAATTCATTGAAGTAACCGAAGAGCTCAGTACGGTCACGCCATGAAGGCTGAACTGATGCGATAACCGCAGGATTCTGAACATACTTACCGAAAGCGTATGGAAGGGAAGTTTTACCAGTACCGGAAATACCCTGGAGGATAAGCAAACGGTTTGATGCAAAAGCTGCGATAAAGCAACGTAAAATCTTAATATCGTAGAAAAGTCTGAGACGGGAGCAAGCAAAGTTTCTGAATCTGTCGCAGAACTCCGGAAGAGTGATTTCCCAGTTATACTCTGGTGGCTGATAGTCAGCCCACTCGACGTCGATAGCAGCGAGCTTGTTGAAACGTCCGCTCTTTGCCTCTTCTTCGCCCTTGTTGAGAGCTTCCATCTCTTCACCTGTAAGCTCAGAAATCTCGTTAGGATTAAGACCAATCTGTGAAACTTTCATAGAGAGAATCTTGTCCTTTTCGAGGTTCATACGCATAACTTCTTTATTTAAGGCGTTAACTTCATTAACAAGGTCGTTTGTATCTTTAACCTTCTTCTTGAATCTAACGAACTTCTTAACTGACATTACGATAAAGAAGACGATAATGCCAAGAACAGCCGCAAGAAGGATAATAGCGATAATTGCAATTACCCAAGCAAGTCCACCAAGTGTGGTGGTATAAGCTTCAATAATCTTGACATACTCAGATAAATTGAACATACCAACGATTCCCTTAGCAACGCCAACAATGGCACCCCAGATAGAACCGAAAAACTGACCTAAGAAGTCAAATAAAAACTTAAAAATGGTATCCATAATGTTCTACTCCTTTATCGATTTTCACGATCTATAAATAATGTAGCAAAGTTGCTACAAATTATTTCCAAAGTAATATTGAGGGAGTTACTTTAGTCAATCCCTCAGTCAGCTACGCTGACAGCTTCCTTTACACAAAGGAGCCTTATTTTGTGCGACGCACATAGACGATAACAATCGTCACAAGATTTGTAATTGCGGGACGTCAAGGATGCCGTCCCCTACTTTATACTTCTTGTTTAGAAGGTGCATCTTCTGCAGATGCTTGAGCATTTTTCATCTCCATAAACTGTTTGAACTGCTCATATTCTTCGTCAGACATTTGTGGAGTTTTAGGAGCATTTTTCTCCTTTTCTTCGTCTTCCTTAGCCTTTTTATACTCAACAAAGTTGATAACAACCTTGATAAGAACATAAAGGAAGAAGAAAATCATTGGTAAAAGGATGCAGAGGAAGAAGCCGAGCTGTGAGTTAATAAACTCGTAAACTTTTCCTACACCTGCAAGCTTAACACCCTGAAAATCGTCTGTGTAAAATTTAGCAACAATTGAATAAGCTGTTATGTACTCAAAAATACTGCTCTGGTCAGGAATTTCAGAAACTGAGTGATTATCACCCTGTGTCTGATATACAAGTTCACCATCGCGTTCCTGTACATCAATGATTCTATGGCAGATAAGCTGTTCACCAAGATGGTCGTTACCTTGGAGAATGCCTTTAAATGTAATAATATCGCCCTCTTTATATGATTCAGGCGTATCAAGTTTTTCATTATTTGTAACTTTACCGATGATGACGTCACCTTTTTTGAAGTCACCACCCTCGTAATCAGGGTTACCGCCATCCATAGAGTCGGAAACAACAACCTGGAATGTGTAACCAAAAATGTTGGATATACCGGAGGATTTAGAAGTAAGAGCAAGAGTTGCTACAACAATAGAAACAACTAAAACCGCGACTATTAAAATGTTAATTAATGTGTTAATAATGTTCTTAAATACTTTCATAAATTCTCCTTGGAAATGCATTGGAATAAAACCTGTAATGGAAAACAGGTTTGGGGGCTAACAATCCCTCCGTCACCTTACGGTGACACCTCCCTTTATACAAGGGAGGCAATTACGTGTCATCTGTGCCTCCCCGAAGGGAGGCACGAACAACATTTAGGATAATTAAAGTAAATTAATTAATTTAGACAATACAAAAATTATGATAATGTTTTTGTGCTAAAAAGAACTTCTACGCTAGAAACGAGATTCTTAAGATTCTCAACATTAGCTGTGTAACAATTCTCATCTTCACCATCAAGCCACACATAAAGTGTAACGAAGTCAGCATCATCATAGTCAGCATCAGCAACGTATTTAACTGTTTTTTCCATAGGAGCAACAGCACCATTACCATAGAAAGTAGCTGCAGTGGATGAGAGTGCACCATTAGTTACATAAAGGTTACCTTGACCGTCTGGGGCCCATGTACCAACATGTTTATTTCCATCAAAAATTGTAACACGAATAGAGTTATAAAGATTGAAAAGTTCAGCAGCATCGTTATCTGTAGCTTTATCAGACTGAGTCAATGTCACCTTAGTATTAACAATTTTAACTTCTGATTCAGAATCAATAGACTTTCTGAGATAAATCTTCTCTGAGTAAGAAGGTGTACCGTCACTAATTGTACCTGCCAACATCTTTTCATCATATTCTTTTTCAGCAGTAGCTGTGTAGAACTTAATACCATCAGTTTTAGCAACATCAAGTGAAACAGGTTCTGCTAACTCCACACCAGCTGGATCAGATACATCAACAGCTGTGGCTTTAAGTGTTGTTGATGTACCAAAAACGTCATCATTGTCTGCATTGAACTTAATTAAACCTTCATCAGCAGCAACGATCTGAAGACCTGCAGCAGCAGTAGCCTTAAGTGTAAGACCTTCAGCGCTTACAGTTGGGTTCTGTGTGAACCATGCGAATGTTGCAGAACCAAGAGCTACGAGAGCTACGAGGAGCATAGCAACTGAAGACAATAAAGCCTTCTTTCTAAATGTTGTGTTTTTCATGAGAAATTCCTCCTTAAAATTTGTCCCCCAAAAACACGTAGGGGATTGATTAAAAAATAATATATTCGACCGTGCGAGTACGCCTCACGCGGTAAATACCGCTGACAGGAATTTTGCAATCCCTCCACCGCCATACGGCGGTCCTCCTCCCTTTGCACAAGGGAGGCTTTTTAGTTTCTTAGAGTTCTTCACCCTCGACATTGAAGAGCCACTGCATCTTTACGTAACCGCCCATAATATCGTTTAAGCACTCAGGGTCGTTGCCTTCAATCCATGTTACGATTGTGAACTTGATTGTTTCGTCTGGTGCAATACCTTCTGTGACATCGTTGAGAATCACATAATCGTTTAAGTTGAGGTCGTCGTTACCTTCAATGAACTCAAAGTTAACAACTTCTTCAAGCTGAGAGCCGTCACGATTCTTTTGAGCGTAAACTGTAGGTTCTCCGTTTTTGTAAATCATAATACGGAGAGCTTCGTCGGCGTTCTTAGCGATACCGGTGAATTTCAGCGTGCTTTCTAAATCGAGTGTCTCTTTACCATTATTAGTAAGATAGAAAGTATATGCGAGGTAGTTCTCACCGTTGTGCTCACCGTCTGCCTCTGTGTCAAGAGTTTTTGGAAGCCAATCATATGTAATGTTTGTAACTTCTGTTACGTTCTGTGCTGAAAGCTGGAGTTTAGGGTCTTTTGCCGAACCGTCTTCATTTAGAGACTCGCTGACGATGATACCCTGTCTTGCTGCTCCGTTTTCAACAGAAATTACGAGGTCACCTATTGTTGTGAATAACCAAGCAATAATCCAAAGGATAATCAGAATAAGAAGTGCAAGGACAAGTGTTACTGCTGCTCTGCGCTTCCATCTGACGATTCTAGAAAGGTCTTTACTGTCACGACGTGCTAAGAATCTATCGAAGATGGTCATATTACGGGCTTTTTCAACCGCTATGTCGCCTTTGTCTTCGAGCTTCTTTAACTGTTCAGGAGTAAACGGCTCGTCGTTATTAAGTTTTTTCTTAAACAATGGCACTTGAGCCACCTCCGATGTTATGTATTATGGTGTAAAAGAGATTAGCCGAATGCTGCGTTGTTTTCGTCTGTACCTGAGAATAGAAGCCTTACAGTGAGATTAGAACGCTGAACGTCATCGTCACACTGTGGATCGTTACCCTCTGCCCAAACACGGATAGTAACCTTCTTAGGCTGAAGTTCATCAAGGTGGAAAAGACGAGTATCATTTGTATAGTTCATAGGAACTGATAAATCAAATGTTGTCTGTCCGTTAACAGCAGAGCCTGCTTTATTAGGCTCATAGATAGCGGCTGGTGTAGCACCTTCCTCTTCGAAACCAACACGGACAGCTTGAATAACTTCTGCTTTGAGGCCTGTTTCAGTTGTTGTAACCGAGGTACCCTCCATATCGTTAGCATCATCACTTGATAAATGAACCCACATATCTTTTGAAGCGATAAAGTAACAATCAAACTCAAGGAAAGTATTTTTACCTGCTGTGCGGGTGGCACCCTGCTCGCTTTCAAAAGCGATACCATTACGAGTTGTAACAGGATCAAGGAGCTGGTCAGAAAGGTTGTAGTCACCGTGAGTTCTAAGATAAGAGTTAATCATCTCATTAGTGATGGTCTTCTTATACAGCTCAATATCAGAACCGTGGTTTTCCATATCAACTCTGAGCTCTACGCCTGTGGTGATATCCATCTGGATATTTTCAACGCTGGCAAAGCTGTTGAGTGTAAACCACGCCAGAGTGGATGTGATAAGAACCAACAGCGCAATAACACCAAGCATAAATGTGGTTTTACGCTTAATTCTGGCCTGGGCTTTGTTAAGTTTTTCAATTTCCAACAGGAGTTGCTGTTGATTTCTATCCATAACAATCACCATTATATATAAATATGTATATTACTGACCCAATATCTTGTTATTGAGGTCGCAAAATGGAACTTCCAACCACAATAATAAACAATGTAACTATAACCATAGTTATTATATATTATGTTTTGTTAAAAAGCAATAAGAAATAATTAAGTAACTATGAACAGAATAATTCTTTTTAGTCAAAAATAGCTGTTTTAATACTCTTAAAAGAATTATAATGGCTGTTATTTTGGATTTAGAAATATTTTGTTGTGCACAATGCACAAATTAGCTTATATTTTTTCGTCAAACAAATCTCTGCATCATCGATTAGTACGTTTTTATTTAAAATTTATAAATCTATCACTTGAATTTATGCAATTGTTCTAATACAATTATAATGAACTCAGGAGGCGGATATGAAATACATTTCTTTATCGAACTACTTAAAAAATGAATATGGCGAGAAATATTATAAACTTGCGTTAAGCTGTGCTACCTCCTGCCCTAACAGAGATGGTATTTGCGGGTATGGCGGATGTATTTTTTGTTCTTCTAAAGGTTCGGGAGATTTCGCGCAGGATGTACTGTTACCGATAAGCGAACAGATTGAGAAAGCCAAGGATTTGATAAAGAGCAAGAGCGATAACGATAAATACGTTGCGTACTTTCAGGCTTTTACTTCTACTTACGGAGATTTTGAATATTTAAAGAAAACATTCACTGAGACTATCAATCGTGATGATGTAGCTATTCTTTCAATCGCAACTAGACCTGATTGTCTGAATGACGATATCTTAGGGTTGTTATCAAAGCTAAACAAAATTAAACCTGTGTGGGTTGAACTTGGATTACAGAGCATACACCAAAGCACTGCTGAATATATCAGACGAGGATATGAAACCAGTGTTTACTTTGACGCTGTTAGAAAGCTGAAAGCAATCGGTGTGCACGTAATTACACATATAATAATAGGTCTCCCCTTTGAAACAAATGAAATGATTGTAGAAACTGCGAGAGAAGTTGGCAAAGTAACCGATGGAGTTAAGTTGCAATTGTTACACGTATTAAAAGGTACAGACCTTGCGGATGAATATGAGAAAGGCGTATTTGAAACATTGAGTATAGAGGAATACGCAGATATACTGTGTGAGTGCATAAACGCAATGCCTGAAAATGTGGTTATACACAGACTTACTGGCGACGGAGATAAAAATACACTTATCTCCCCTACGTGGACAAAAGACAAAAAGCGTGTGTTGAATTTCATTAATCACAAGATTGCAAAGTATGAAAGAAATAGTAGCTGAAATAAAAAAACACTTGATTTTTTCATTAAGGTTAGTTATAATACATAAGCACGAGTTTTGTGCTTATATGTAGAGTTGTCCGAGCGGCCGAAGGAGCAGCACTGGAAATGCTGTGTACCTTTCAGGTACCGAGGGTTCAAATCCCTCACTCTACGCCATAAAAAAGAGACGTCCGTTTGGGCGTCTCTTTTTGCATACATAATTTTTAATTAACTATTATTAGAACACTTTTCTGCATCGATAGCAAGAACGAGCATTAATACATAAAGTGCATCTTGCGGGTTGTGAATATTGAGCACATATGTATCTGTCCAGTTAAAAATCTCTTTCGAAACCGATGCGACACTAAGACCTGTTGCGTTGTAGATTGAATAATCCCAGCCCATCCAGTTTCCACTGACAGTCCAGCCGTTAAAATCAAGATTGAACTTCGGTGTAAAAAGTGAGAATTCTTTGTTAACGCTTCCGATTAGCTGACCGTTAATATAAATCTCAAATTTTGGCAACCACGTGAACACTCTCTGTTTCACAAGACCGACTTCACAGCCGTTTCTGTCATAGATGCGAAGCTGGTGACCCCAAGCAAGTTCACCTTTAACAGTGTACACCGTCTGTCCTGATTCGTCATATATATCGTAGCTATCAAACCACGAGAACATTCTCTGCTTAAATAGTAATTTCATTTTGCTTCCCCTATAAACATTTTTTACTATTATATCATACTTTTGAATTAAAATATAGAGCGTGTATATATCACTTGATTTGTACACTTCGATGTGTTAAAATACGGATATAAAATCACAGGAGATGAAACTATGGGTTTATTTGATAAATTATTAAAAAGCTTAACAAACGACGTTGACGATGTTGTAGGTAAGGTTGCTGACACAGTTCGCAATGAGTTTCAAACAATAAAAGAGAACACATCAGTAAATAATACAACAGTTAACTATACAACAACTGAAACAGTTGAGGATGATTCACCATACGCTAATAATCACAACACAGGGGATGAATACTTTGCACAACTGATTAACGAAGCTGAATTTCCGGGGTATACTATTGAAAGAAATGTTCACCCAAGCGTGTTTGATAGCAGTGCTCATCCAAAGTGCTTCCCTATCTCCTACCTTTTCAGATTAAACGGAGAGGCAAAGCTTGCTGTGTTTGTTATGCAGACTAACCAATATAAGTCTATGATTGCTAAAGGTTCGTACGACATCCTTTTCGACAACGACATTCACTACATAAGATTTTTCAAGGGTATGAAAAACGAAAAGTCTTATGTTCTTAACAGAATCAGAGAAAATCTGAACGTATAAATTAATATTGTAAGAAACAGAGAGAAACGCTTTGCACCTGTGGTAAACCCAGCACGGACTGTTGACGCTTTGCAGGTAGCTTGTTCGTGTACGGTTTGGTATCTCAAAATCGAGATGTTAAATTACTTTCTCTCTGTTTTTTTATGGAGTTTTTTATGGATATTATAGGCAGACTCAAAAATCAGGATGAGTGGTACAAATACCTATTATATAAAACTGAGCAAGGCAACTTAAGAGAAAAAGATATTGACGAACTAAGAGCGTTTATTGAAAGCAAGGAGTATCTTCAAACAGTTGAGCTTATTCAAAACGGCGGTATGTTTTCTGCTCCAAAGAAAACCTTGGTGGCAAAATCAAACAACAGCAAAAAACGTGCTGTTTACACCTTTAGCCGTGAAGAAAACTATGTGCTAAAGCTCATAACTTTTATGCTGAGAGATTATGATGATATATTTGCACCGAATCTGTATTCGTTCAGAAAAGAACGCGGAGTAAAACGAGCTACTAACGATTTGCGTAGAATTCGTAATCTCGACGAGTATTATGTGTACAAGGTAGATATCAGCGACTATTTCAACTCGGTTGATATCAATCTGCTCAAACCTATGTTGGAGGAAGTTTTTGAGAATGATAAAGAGCTGTGCGAGTTTCTGATAAAACTGCTTGAACAGCCTTACGTTGAATTTGGCGGAGAGTTAATGAAAGAATCAAAAGGCATTATGGCGGGTGTACCGACGTCTACTTTTTTAGCTAATCTGTACTTGCGTGAGTTGGATTTTTATTTCCACAATAGAAATATACCATATATGCGTTATTCAGACGATATTATAGTTTTTGCTAAAACTATGGAGGAGCTGGAACAATACATCGACGTAATTAAAACTGAGCTTAGTCGCTATCACCTCAAGATTAATGAAAGCAAGGAAGGAATTTTTCTGCCAAAGCAGGAATGGACATTTCTCGGATTTTCCTACAACTGCTCAGTTATTGATATTAGTCAAGCATCGTTCGAAAAATTAAAATCTAAAATGCGAAGGAAAACCAGAGCACTTAGTCGTTGGGCTGATAAAAAGGGTGTACCAAGGGAAATGGCAGCAAGAGCATTTATCAAGCGTTTCAACAGCAAATTGTATGATAATCCAGTTTACAGCGAACTAACATGGACAAGATGGTTTTTCCCTGTTATCAACACTGACAAAACGCTGAAAGAAATTGACAGCTATATGCTTGATTGCATACGCTACCTTGCTACAGGTAAACGTAATAAATCAAAGTATGCTTTCCGCTACGAAGATATTAAAAAGCTTGGTTACAGAAGCCTTGTAAATGAATACTACAAACAAAGCGACAAAAACGGCACATCGAAGTGATGTGCCGTTTGCTTTTATGAAAACAATATGTCAAAAAATTCGTCAAACTTCGAAATCTGGTAATCACACAAAGCTGACTCTATCTTATCCCCTTTAGGATTATAAAGGCAGGTTGTTATTCCTGCGTTTTTACCGCCTTGCATATCGGATGTCAGGCTGTCACCTACTATAATCACACGTGATTTGTCGGTAATATTAAGCTCATTGAATATGTATTCAAAATACTCTTTGTCAGGTTTTGCGTAACCAATCAGTTCGCTGATAAACATACCGTCGATATAATCTTTGACCTCTGATTTTGCGAAGCGTCCTGTCTGGGCTTTTGTGAGTCCGTTTGTAGCAATGTACAATTTGCAGTACTTGCTAAGATTTTGCACAAACTCTTTTGCGCCACCAAGCAAAAATGTACTGTTAGAAAGATTTGTGAGATAACAATCATTTACCGCTACGCAGTCGATATCTTTTACACCTATTCGCTCAAAGAACTGCTCAAATCTAAGCGTTTTGAGTCTGTCTCTGGTGACCTCTCCACGTTCCAAAGCTTTCCACATCTTTAAGTTAATACCGCTATAAAGAGCTAGCCTTTCGTCAGTATACTCAACACCGAACTTTTCAAGCATCAGTTTAAACGAATGAGCCTCTGCCCTTTTGAAATCGAAGATGGTTTCATCGGCATCGAGCAACACGATATCAAATCGCTGTTTGTTTACATCAGGATTACTCAAAAGACTTACCCTCCGCATCGTAAACATCAACACGGGTTATGTCGTAGTAAACATCAATGCCGTACTTTTCGTTTAACGCTTTGATAAGCAAAGTCGGGTTGATATTTGTTGAGCTACCTGCAGGAAGAACTGCACGTACTACGATACCGTTTTCGGTATCATAGTGCTTTACGTCTTTGAAGTACTCTTTGATGTCAATCTTTTTGATACCTTTTTTAGTCTTCTTATCAACAAGGATTTCTTCTGCATCAATCAGGTTTTTAAAGTTTGTATATAATTCTTCTACAGAAATTTTATCACAAGACAAACGCATCTTGAATTTAGCGCTGTCAATCGCACCAGATTTTTTCACAGGCTCTGTTACATCGAATACATAGAGTCCGTGTGGTAAGCATTTGTTAAGCTCTTCTTTGATAGTATCGAGCTTGAAGTCATCGTCCAAAATACGCATATCCATACTCTCACGCTCACCCCTGAATCCAAGAGATAATGGAAGTGAGAAAGTAATGTACGGATGAACGTTAAAACCTTCTGTACGCCACACAGGAAGTCTGCTTTTCTGGATTGCACGAATCATAACACGGTTTAAATCAAGATGTGAAATATATCTGCACTCATCGTCTTTCTTAAACCATACTCTTACATTTTTCAAAGCAGACACCTCCTTTGTGTTTCATAGCACCGCAGTTTGAGCACTTTTCTCTGCAATGTGGTGTTGTTGTATTTTCATACGCTTTCTTACATTCTGAAATAAGGAATTCTTTTGTTACAGAATAGTCAATGTGGTCCCAAGGGAGAATTTCGTCAAAACTGCGACGGCGGTTAGCATAGAAGTGTGGGTCAACGTTGCACTGTTCAAAAGTTTCCATCCACTTTTCGAATGAGAAACAGTCACTCCAACCATCAAAACGCATACCATTCTCGCAAGCTTTCAAGAGAACTTCTGAGAGTCTTCTGTCGCCACGAGCAAAAACCGCCTCCAAGAATGATGTGTCAGCATCGTGGTAATTGTATGAAATCTTCTTTGTTGTGAGGTTCTCACGAATGTGTGCCTGCTTTTCGTGGATAGTTTCAATACTGTCCTGTGGCTCCCACTGGAATGGTGTGAACGGCTTTGGAACAAATGATGATGATGAAACTGTTACACGAACACCCTTACCCTTTGGACGATTTTCGCACTGATAGAAAGTGTTGACAACTTTCTGGCCAAGCTCTGCGATACCCTTAACATCGTCCATGGTTTCAGTAGGAAGACCAATCATAAAGTAAAGCTTAACAGTAGAATAACCACCCTCAAAAGCTACAGAGCAAGTTTCTAACAGCTCGTCCTCTTGAACATTCTTATTGATAACATCACGCAAACGCTGTGTACCGGCTTCAGGAGCGAATGTAAGACCGCTCTTTCTTACCGACTTGATTTTTGACAGAATTTCATCTGTAAAACCATCAACACGAAGTGATGGAAGTGAAAGACTTACATTTTCATCAACTGACCAACTACAGAGCTTTTCCAAAAGCGGAACAATCTGAGTGTAGTCGCTGGAGCTTAAACTAGACAGAGAAATCTCGTCATAGCCCGTGTTACGACACAAAGCGTGACACTGCTCGTTGATACAATCAACTGACTTTTCACGAACAGGTCTGTACAAGAATCCTGCCTGACAAAAACGACAACCACGGATGCAACCTCTGAAAATTTCGCTTACTGCTCTGTCGTGGACAATCTCAACGTTTGGAACTACAAAGTTATCAGGGAAATATGAGTTATCCATATCCATCATAACACGCTTTTCGATTTTTGCTGGTACGCCGTCACGCTTTGGAGTGAAAGCCTTGATTGTACCATCTTCGTTATATTCTACGTCATACAAAGCAGGAACATATACACCTTTAATTTGAGAAGCAAGGAACAAAAACTCGTCCTTAGTTTTACCCTGCTTTTTGCACTCACGAAAAAGTTCAATTACTTCAAGGTCTACCTCTTCGCCGTCGCCGATGAAAAAGATATCTACAAAGTCAGCAATAGGCTCAGGGTTGCACGCACAAGGACCGCCTGCAACTACAATCTGAGTAAGCTCTTTACGCTCACTTGATTTAAGCGGAATATTCGCAAGCTTTAACATATTGAGCATATTTGTGTATGATAGCTCATACTGCAAAGTAAAGCCGATGAAATCAAACTCTGATACAGGGTCCATACTCTCAAGAGCATAGAGTGGAATATCATTTTTAATCATCTGCTCTTCCATATCAATCCAAGGCGCAAACACACGCTCACACCAGATGTATGGCTTTTCGTTAAAGAGGCTGTACAGGATTTTCATACCCAGATGTGACATACCGATTTCGTATGTGTCAGGGAAACAGAAAGCAAATCTGATATCCACCTCATCTTTGTTTTTAATTACAGAGTTCAGCTCACCGCCGACATACTTGCCTGGTTTTTGAACCTTAAGGAGTATTTTTTCAAGTTTTGATTTAATCATAAGTCCTCCGTTATTTTAAAAAGAGAATTGCCAGCAAATACAGTGATATAAGCAGCAATGAATAATTATATTTTGAATACAAAAGCACCTGTATTCCAAGAAGAAATATCGGCACCAAAAATGTAAAAGTAAGACTTCTCAGTACGAAGCGTACTGATTTTATAGAAAACTTTCTGCAAAGCAAAAGCGAAAGAGCTCGTCCACCGTCAAAGGTGTCTATCGGCAGTAAGTTGAACACAGCTATGTAAAGATTAACATAGCAAAATGGTTTGCTGATAAAGAAAGCCGTAACCGAGAGCAAAATATTCATCATCGGTCCGCTGAGCGTTATTAACAAATCAGGTAAAAACGCCTTGTCGCTATCCGCTTTAATTACTATATCAAACAGTCTTAATGTTATGCTCTTTGGAACAATGCCAAAGCACCGCATAGCAATAATGTGTCCGCACTCGTGCAAAATAGCACACAAAAAGCACATAGCAATGTTACCTGTTACGTCAAGCACAAGCACTAAAGACATCAAAGCAACAGCGATAAACGATGCTTCAAATAGAGTTGAACCTAGCTTAAACTTCATCGTTTGTGGCTATAACTTCGTCTGCAGTAGATTCAAAATACTTTGACAGGTCGATATCTTCAAACATACTGCTACTTAGCAATGTTTTCTGCATCAACTCATCATAATACTTGCACAGCTGTGCGTATGTATCTGAGTTCATCGCTTTTAGCATAAACACTAAAAAAGCAATTAAAAGACACACAATAAGTTGGATTGTAATCAGTGAAGGGAATACCCTTTTACGCTTTTCGGGTTTTGCAACCTCTTTTTCAGGTGTTTCGTTATCACTTTCACGTTTATCTTTATCGACGAGTACAGGTTCGTCAAACTGTTTCCAATCCTCGTCGTAAATAATCTCGTCTTTTCTGAAGTCTTCCATGTAACCACCTCAGCAAAATATATGCTCAAGCGGTAGAATTAATGATTACTCAGTGACTTCTTTGTCCAGCTTTTTGAAATCGTGTTTTGTCAAATATACAAACATCAACAATGCAACAGCAAGGGCAACTGCCTCTGCAATCGGGAATGCGTACCAAAGAACAGAAAGCTCAATTTGAGCAAGAAAAAATGCAGAAGGCAAAAGTACAATCAACTGTCGTAAAATTGACATAAGCATACTCATAATACCTTTTCCGACCGCCTGAAACAGTGTTGAAAATGTGATACCGACAGCGGCTGGAATAAAGCACAAGCTGATAATTTTAAACGCAGGTATACCAAGGTCAACAGTAAGCTTGTCTGCTTCAAAAAGAGAAAGCAAAAATTGAGAACCGAACTGGAACAGCAAAAATCCCAGGCACATAATAACTACCGCTACAGCAAGACAGATTTTCAAAGCAGAATACATACGCTTTTTGTTTCTCGCACCGTAGTTGAAACCGATAATCGGAGATGTTCCCTGTGATAAACCAAACACAGGCATAAACACAAAGCTCTGCAACTTAAAGTAAATACCGAAAATGTTGATGTATGCTTCCTTTACAGCAACAGAACTTGCAAAAGCAGAAATAATTCCGTTGATACCGCTGACCATAACAGAACCGATGCTCTGCATAATAATCGCAGGAAAACCAACAACGTAGATATTGAAAAGCACAGTACCTTTTAGCTTGAATTTTTTGAAGTTGATTTTGATTTCGTGCTTTTTAAACAACAGAATCGAAATGATAAAAAACATTGAAATAAACTGTGCAATCACAGTTGCAACAGCGGCACCAAGCACCTCAAGTTTAGGGAAAAACCAATAACCATGAATAAACAGAGGGTCAAGAATAATATTTATTACAGCGCCCAAAAGCTGAGTAATCATAGGAATAATCATATTACCTGTTGCCTGAAGGCTTTTTTCAGCCATTACAGAAAGCAGACAGCCAAGAGAAGCGAAAAGTACAACACTTAAGTACTGAGTGCCATATGTAACAATTGATACTTTGTCTGAGAAAATAGAAATAAAAGAGCGTGAGAAAAACGCACCGATAAATACAAATAAAACCCAAGTTGCAACAGCAATAACAATGCCGTGTGTTGCCGCATCACTGGCTTCATCATATTCTTTTGCTCCGAGTCTTCTTGCTATAAGCGAGTTAACGCCGACACCTGTACCAACAGCAAACGAAATCATTATCATTTGCAACGGATATGCAAGTGACACAGCGTTTAGCGCATCAGAACCAAGCTGTGATACAAATATACTGTCAACAATGTTGTACAAAGCCTGAATAAGCATTGAAAACATCGCTGGCAAAGACATAGACATCAAAAGCGGGAACATCGGTTTAGTTCCCATTTTATTCATAGTTTTTGTTCCACTCACTTTAATACTCTCCTATCATTTTTACTGAACATATAAGATAAAGCCGAAAAAATAAAAGCGGCTACAACTACACCTACAAAGTCAAGCATAACATCAGAAAACTGACATGACCTACCCACAGAAAAATACTGAATAGTTTCATCAATTGAAGCTACAACAAAGCCCATCAAAGGCACTGCAAAAACACAGTAGGTCTTTCTTAAATTAAAAGAGCGTACGGTAAAAAACATAGACGCACCAAGTACAAAATACTCAACGAAATGTGCAAGCTTTCTCACAAAATGCTCGCTGAGTGTTATATTGATATGACATAATTTTAAAAAGCCGTTAAGCATATCCATAACAGATGTACTGCTCTGCGAGGAACTGTCGGCATCTATAGCAGAATTTGCGAAAATAAATGCAATCATAAACAGCGTAATAAAACTGAATAATGCTCTTTTTGCTACTTGTTTTTTACTTGTCAAAAGACCACTCCTATCCACAGTATATTTTAGCTTTGTTATCCTCTTATGTCAATTGTCGAAATACATAAATAAATTGGTATTGAATTAGGATTTTATTTAGTGTATAATGTCATACAGAAAAATTTGCGTCAATACATATTTATTTTTCATAATACATTAAATTATATTAAGGAGAAATACTATGAACACATTTATGAAATATATTGCTATATTTTTAATATCAATGTTCCCTATTATTGAATTAAGAGGTGCTATCCCTTTTGGCGTTGCTTGGGGACTTAACGAAGCTTTAATTTACATAATCTGTATTGTCGGTAATATGCTCCCTGTTCCGTTCATTTATCTTTTTGCAAGAAAGATGCTCGTTTGGGGTAAGGATAAAAAATTCATTGGTAAGTTCTTTACATTCTGTCTTGAAAAAGGCGAAAAAGGTGGAAGAAAACTTGAAGAAAAAGCAAGTAAAAACGGTCTGTTTATCGCTTTGATGCTTTTCGTTGCTATTCCGCTTCCTGGTACAGGTGCGTGGACCGGTACACTCGCTGCAAGTATGCTCGACTTTGGTTTTAAACGCAGCACTTTTGCTGTACTTTTGGGCGTCCTTATCGCTGGTATTCTTGTAGGTCTTGCAAGTATGGGTGTGCTTGGTATTTTCAACAGCTTCTTTGCAGTTTAATATTGTGATTTCAAGGGTAGCTTTTATAAGTTACCCTTTTTATAGGTGAAATTATGGAAACCATTAAAGTTTATGCCGCAATAATCGGCGGTGGTGCAAGCGGATTGATGTGTGCTTGTGTTGCATCAAAAAGACATAAAGACAAAAAAATAGTTGTAGTCGAAAGAGACAACCGTGTTGGTAAGAAAATTCTTGTCAGCGGTAATTCAAGATGCAATCTTACTAATCTTTCAGCAACACACGAAAACTACCACAGTAGTTTTGAAAGCGGAGTTAATTTTCTTTTAGAGAACTATCCGCCAAACAAAGTGCTGGATTACTTTTACAGTATCGGCTTGCTTACTATGGCTGACTCAGACAGCAGAGTTTACCCGCTTTCACGTCAGGCTAGTGCTGTGCTTTCTGTTTTGCGAAACGAACTTAAACGCAATAATGTACAGGAAATCTGTGACACTACTGTTAAAAGTATAAGCAAAAGCGGTGATTGTTATAAACTACATTGCAACGACAAGACGATTATCGCACAGAAAGTAGTTATCGCAACAGGCGGTAAAAACAACTACGCTCAAAAAGTTGTTGGAAACTCTTACGAAGCAGCTATGAGCATCGGGCACAAAATCACCGAGCTAACCCCTACCCTTTCGCCTGTCAAGGTTGACAGCAAGGTTATAAAATCACTGAAAGGTATTCGTGCACAGGGTAAAGTTACCGCTGTTGTAAACTCAAAGAAAGTTAAATCCGAGCTGGGTGAAATCCAGTTTGGTGTTGATTGTCTTTCGGGTATTTGCGTGTTTAATCTTTCACGCATTATTAACAGAGAGAAAAACGCAAAAGTTATTGTTCAACTTTTACCTGATTATTCCTTTGAAGAAATTAAAGATATGCTTTACCACAGAATTAAGCTAACCAAAAACGACAGTGTTCAGGAGTTATTCACCGGTTTGTTTCATAAGAATATCGGAATCGCATTACTTAAATGCAGTGGCATAGATACATCAAAAACTGCAGATAAACTGACAAAGGCTGAAATACTCGCTCTGGCAGATACAATCAACCGCTGGAGCTTTGATACTATTATGTCAAAAGATTTCAGCAACGCACAGGTTACTGCTGGCGGTGTATCAGGTAGTGAAATTAACCCTGTCACCTTTGAAAGCAAAAAAGCTAAAAATATTTACCTTTGCGGTGAAGCGATTGATGTTGACGGCGACTGTGGCGGTTTCAACCTGCAGTTTGCATTTTCATCAGGTATGTGTGTTGGTGAACAATTATGATACGAATTAACAACATAAAATTAAAACTAAACTACAATGATACAGACATCAGAAAAGCTGCCACAAAAGAGCTGAGAGTTAACGAAAGCTGCATCAAAGGTGTTTCGCTTTTCAGACGCTCGATTGACGCAAGGCACAAAAACGATGTGCACTTCATTGCAACACTTGATGTTGAAACAAATATTGCTGAGAGCAAAGTGCTCTCCAGAGCTAAGAGTAAAAATGCAGTGAGCGTAGAAAAATATCACTACGAAATCCCGTTTAAAAAGAACCTTGACAGCAGACCTGTTGTAGTTGGTTTCGGACCTGCGGGAATGTTCTGTGCTCTTATTCTGGCTCAGGCTGGTCAAAGACCGATTGTTATTGAACGTGGCGACAAGGTTGATGTCAGAACTCAAAAGGTCAACAACTTCTGGACAAACGCTAAGCTTGACACAAGCTCAAATGTTCAGTTTGGCGAAGGCGGTGCAGGTACTTTTTCTGACGGCAAATTAAACACAGGAACAAAAGACAGCCGTTCCAGAAACGTACTGAACGAATTTGTCGCACACGGTGCACCACAGGAGATTCTGTACAACGCTAAACCGCACATAGGCACAGACAAGCTTAGAGAAACTGTTAAAAACATTCGTGAAGATATTATTGCTCTTGGTGGTGAGGTGCATTTCAACACAAAGCTTACAACCTTAAACTACGCTGACGGAAAAATCAAGTCGGTAGTTGTTGAGCATAACAACTGTGAAGAAATTATCGAAACAGACAACGTTGTACTTGCGATTGGTCACAGTGCGAGAGATACTTTTGAAATGCTCAAAAATACAAACATCTTTATGGAGCAAAAGCCGTTTGCGATTGGAGCGAGAATCGAGCATTTGCAGGAAAACATCAATAAAGCTCAATACGGCAGTTTTGCAACTTCTCCATACCTTGGAGCAGCTGACTACAAAATGAATATTAAGTCATCAAACGGCAGAGGTGTTTTCACTTTCTGTATGTGCCCAGGTGGATTTGTTGTTGCTTCTCAGAGCGAGGAAAACACAATAGTTACTAACGGTATGAGCAACTTCGACAGAGCTAACGTGAATTCAAACGCCGCTTTGCTTGTTAATGTTAATCCGAAAGATTTCGGCAGTGATGATGTGCTTGCAGGCGTTGAGTTTCAGCGTCAGATTGAATGCAAAGCGTTTTTAAGCGGTGGTTCGAGCTACAAAGCTCCAATACAGCGTGTAGGCGATTTCCTTAAACACACTGGCTCTACCAGACTCGGCGAAGTTGTACCAACTTACAAACCAGGTGTTGAGTTTGCTCAGCTTGATGAATATCTGCCACAGTATATTACTGATTCTATGCGTGAGGGAATCCTTGCAATGGACAGAAAGCTCCACGGATTTGCACATCCTGACGCTGTACTAACAGGTCCTGAGACACGCTCATCATCTCCTGTTAAAATTACTCGTGATGAAACAATGCAAAGCGTTACGCTTAAGGGACTTTACCCTTGTGGTGAGGGCGCAGGCTATGCAGGAGGCATCATCTCCGCCGCAGTTGACGGCATTAAATGCGCAGAGCAGATTTTGATTAACGCTTAATTTCAATTATTTATATTTACACATAAAAACACCGAGCAGAATAGTCTACTCGGTGTTAATTTTATGCTTTTATTTCTAATTCAGAATTAATACATACCGCCCATATCAGGTGCAGGAGCTACTGCTGGAGCAGGCTCTTTGATATCAGCAACAAGTGACTCTGTTGTAAGAACCATTGATGCAACTGAAGCTGCGTGCTGTAAAGCTGAACGTGTAACCTTTGTTGGGTCAACAATACCAGACTCAATCATATCTGTGTACTCTTCTGTGAGAGCGTTGAAGCCGTAGCCAACCTTGTCGGCCTTCTTGATATTCTCAACGATTACAGAACCCTCAAGACCAGCGTTTAATGCAATCTGCTTAATTGGAGCTTCGAGCACCTTTAAGACGATCTGAACACCAGTCTTAACGTCACCTGTAACAGTAGAAAGAAGTGCCTCAACAGCAGGAGCGGCATTTACAAGAGCTACGCCACCACCTGCAACGATACCCTCTTCAACTGCTGCTTTTGTAGCAGAAAGAGCGTCTTCGATCCTTAACTTCTTTTCTTTCATTTCGATTTCAGTAGCCGCACCAACCTTGATAACAGCTACACCGCCTGCAAGCTTTGCAAGACGTTCCTGAAGCTTTTCTCTGTCGAAATCAGATGTTGTTGTTTCAATCTGCTGACGGATGTGTGCAACACGGTTCTTGATTTCGTTTTCGTTACCAGCACCATCAACGATGATTGTGTCTTCCTTAGAAATCTTAACCTGTCTTGCTCTACCACACTGCTCGATTGTTGCATCCTTGAGCTCTAAACCGAGGTCTGATGTGATAACTGTACCACCCGTTAAGATAGCGATATCCTGGAGCATTTCCTTTCTTCTGTCGCCAAAGCCAGGAGCTTTTACAGCAACACAAGTGAATGTGCCTCTTAATTTATTTAAGACTAAAGTTGTGAGAGCCTCACCCTCAACATCCTCAGCGATGATAACAAGCTTTCTGCCTGACTGAACAATCTGCTCTAAGAGTGGGAGGATTTCCTGAGTTGTAGAAATCTTCTTGTCTGTAATAAGAATGAGTGCATCGTCGATATCAGCAATCATCTTGTCTGTGTCTGTAACCATATAAGGAGCGATGTAGCCTCTGTCGAACATCATACCTTCAACTACTTCGCTGTATGTTTCAGCAGTCTTTGACTCTTCAACAGTGATAACGCCGTCTTTTGAAACCTTTTCCATAGCCTCAGCAATGAGGTTACCGATGTATTCATCAGCAGAAGAAACAGTTGCAACTCTTGCGATATCCTCTGTACCCTTAACCTGCTGTGAGTTGTTTGTGATAGCCTTTACAGCCTCGTCAACAGCAAGGCTTATACCCTTTTTGAGTACCATTGGGTTAGCACCTGCGGCTACGTTCTTCATACCCTCGCGGATAAGAGCCTGAGCAAGTAAAGTAGCTGTTGTTGTACCGTCGCCTGCGATGTCGTTAGTTTTGATTGAAACTTCCTTTACAAGCTGAGCACCCATATTCTCAAATGCGTCCTCAAGCTCGATTTCCTTAGCGATAGTTACACCGTCGTTTGTGATGAGTGGTGCACCGAACTTCTTGTCGATAACAACATTTCTGCCCTTTGGACCTAATGTAATTTTAACAGTATCAGCAAGCTTGTCGATACCGCTCTGAAGAGCCTTTCTAGCCTCTTCACCATAAGCAATCTGTTTAGCCATTTTCATTTACCTCCGATTATTCAACAATTGCAAGGATGTCAGACTGGCGGACGATTGTGTACTCCTCGCCGTCAATCTTAACCTCTGTACCTGCGTATTTTGAAGTGATAACCTTATCACCAACGTTTACATACATCTTTACTTCGTTGCCATCAACAAAGCCACCAGGACCAACAGCTACTACGTTAGCGTACTGTGGCTTCTCCTGTGCCTGTGATGATAAAACGATACCTGAAGCTGTTGTCTGCTCAGCGTTGTCGAGCTTAAGCACAACTCTGTCGATAAGTGGTTTGATAGTCATTATATATATCCTCCTTGTAATTTATAAAGAAATTAGCACTCGTCACTTTCGAGTGCTAATTATATTTTATACCATATTCTGTAAAAAATCAAGTGAAATATGTCACTTCACAATTATTTTACAATTGCCCTACATTGAACACATCATTTCGTAAAAGCCATCAATTGTAGAAGTAGCCAATATCTGCATAACCGTGGCCACATCTATAAGAGCGTGACCTATCATAATTGGTAAAGGGTTTCTTTTCTTATAATAATACCAACACAAAATAATTGTAAGCGGCAAAAAAGAAATGAAACGATAAACAATATAGGTAAAATCCATCAATGTTGGAATAAAGCTGTGTTGCAAAGCAAAGAAAAACGCAGGAACGAAAATCGCCACGTACTTATTGCGTATACAATTAACGCCACAACCTAAGTACAAACCGTCCTCCGCCAATGCAGTAGTAATCGGTAACACGAAAACATTAACAACCGCCAGTACAGGAGGAATAGGAGCAATCATCATTGGTGCGGCATATGGAATAACACCATAGCACAGAAATCCAGCCAGATACATCCCAAGCATACCAACAGATATAATTAAAAGTGATATCAAACACACCTGCTTTACGGTAGTGTCGCCTTTTTTTAGATTGATAAGTCCTCGGTAATCAGTACCTTGTTTCTTTGAAACAAAGCACAAAAAAGCAATCGTGACTATATTTACAACACTTGCTACAATTGACCACCAATTGCTGATTTCGTCTAATCCCTTGTTGACCAACTTTGCTCCCAGAACAAAAACCAATACAAATACGATACACCGAAACGGTAGCAAAGCAGGCAATAATTTGTTGTTCTTCATAACAATCACTCAATAATAGCGGTTTCAAGAATCTCATCTGAAAGCTTGATACCAAGCTCTTTCATTGCCTTTTCATTTATATGCAAGTAGCAATCGTAAATATACACGATAGGAGTTGTTGCAGGGTCTGCATCGTGAACAAGGATATCCAGCATAATATCAGCTGCAGCTCCGCCGATAGACGGATAGTTAATAACGCTTGTAGAGAAACAACCTTTTTCAAGCATTGTAAGATTACCGCAAACTACAGGAATCTTGTTCTTATACGAAAAGTCAATAAGCGGACTAATGTTTTTGTTAATAAATCCATCTACAGGTGTGTATATAACCTCTACCCCATCTTTAAGCATTGTATCCAGTGTGGAGTTGATTTCCTTTGCACTTGTAATAGGATACTTGACGTAGTCAATGTTTACGTGTTCTGTCTGAGCTTCTTTCTCGCCAATAAGTGCCTGAGTTACTGCATTCTGATTAGTCCCCAGATAAATTGCACCAATTTTCTTTGTGTCTGGGAACATCAGCTTGATTGAGTCAATCTGTTCAAAACAAGGTGTGTAGTCTGAAACGCCTGTTACATTTCTACCTGGTGCCTCATTGGAATTAACGAACTCTTCGAGGTCAGGTTCCTGTACAGCAGCAAATACAATTGGGATTTCAGTTGTCATAGATGCCGCAAGCTTAGTTGCAAACGGTCCAATTGTGAAAATCAGGTCATAGTCATCGTCGATAAAGTTCTGTATAGCTTCCTTGCATTTGTCGTTATCCTCTTCAAGAACATAGTCAAGGACGATGTTTTTATTATTAACATAACCTTTGTCAGCAAGCTCATTAAGGAAACCCTGATACACGCTGTTGCTATTCTCAACATTTGAATGCTGTATGATGCCTATGTTGTAAATCTCCTGCGGAGTTGTCGGCTCGGTAGGTACTGCTTGTTCTGTAGCTATGGTCTCAACAGCTGTGGTTTCAGCAGTGTCCGACACCTTAGAGGCTCTGGTTATAGCAAAAAATATACCACCCAGTACAGCCAGAATTAAGATTATATTTACGATAAGTACAAGATGTTTCTTCATCAAATCCATCCTTCCTCAAATTAATATGTACTATAAATTGTACAGTAATAACCAGTATTTGTCAAATTGGAGGCATTCAATCACAAATAGCGTAAATAAAAAACAGAAAAAGCACCTCAAACGAGATGCTTTTTTACAATGTTATTCGTTAACTTTTTCGAGCGACAACATAGAAAAACAGGACTCAAGGAAGATTATGTGTGAAACTGCAATAATCGCACTTCTAAGCATTTTCTTCTCTTTTGATGAGGTGTTTCCGATTTTATCAACGCAATCCTTCAAGCCGAACTGATAGAAAATCATATTTTCGAGCTCCATACAAAAATAATCGTAAGCAACAGGATCGGTGTACACCTTTTGCTGGTTCTCAAATAGTATTGCGATATTCTCAAGAGACAGCACATTTTTAAGCACAGTTATAGCTATAAGATGTCCGATTTGGTCAGCGAAATACTGTTTATGTTCCGGATTTTTCACAAGATCCTTTTTCACATAATTGCGGATCATAGAGCCTGTGATTTCAAAACCAATCGGTTCAAGATATTTGTTGATATATTTAGTTGTTTGTTCAAGGTACAAGCCAACATCAGGTATCTCAGAAAAACGCGGAAGTTTAAACTGAGAAATCTTATCAGCCGATACAAAATTAATATTGTTATCCATATGAGGTATTATACTAAAAATTCACAGTTTGTCAAGTAAATAACTATTTTGGTTTTCTTAGAACCTCTTGACAGGTTTTTCAAAAACCTGTATAATTAACACATTGCTAAAAAATTACATAAACACTTGGAGATACATAATGAGCATTAAATATAAAATCGTTGCTGATTCATCGGCTGATTCAATCTATTTTAAAAGTGACATTCCTTTTCAGTCAGTTCCGCTTAAAATTATAACTGGCAAGAAAGAATTTGTTGATGCAAATAATTTAGATGTAAAAGCAATGGTTGAATATCTTAAAACATACAAAGGTAAATCCTCAACCGCCTGTCCGTCGGTAATAGACTTTGTTGATGCATTTTCAGATGCAGAAAACATTATTTGCGTAACAATCACAGGAACTCTTTCGGGTAGCTATAACGCTGCTTGCATCGCAAAGGAAGAATACACATCAAAATATCCTGACAGAAACGTTTACGTTATCAACTCGCTTTCTGCAGGCCCCGAGTTAAAGCTCATCATCGAAAAAGCTGAGGAGCTGATTAAGAACAACACTCCGTTTGATGAAATTTGCAAAACCCTAGATAGCTATATGAACAAAACAGGACTGGTTTTTGCACTAGAATGTCTTAACAACCTTGCCAGAAATGGCAGATGTAACCCTATTGTTGCAAAAGCGGCAGGTTTACTTGGCATAAGAATCGTCGGCAAAGCAAGCGACATCGGAGATTTACAGCCACTTGACAAACCACGCGGAGCAGACAAGGCATTAAGCAAACTGTTTGAGAGAATGTTGAGCGAAGGCTACAATGGTGGAAAGGTAAGAATTGATCACTGTTTCAATAAAGACGGAGCAAAAGCACTCAAGAAAATGATAGTATCCAAATTCACTAAAGCTGATGTTAAAATTGACACTACATACGGCTTGTGCAGTTTCTACGCTGAAAACGGCGGTATGCTTGTAGGATTCGAAAAATAACTCTATATATAGACCCACTTAAAAACACAAAGAGCACCGATAAACGGTGCTCTTTGTGTTTTATTCTT
>JAFUOM010000015.1 GCA_017481885.1 Ruminococcus sp. | reverse complement strand
GAAGTTAGAGCCGTAATATGGTACAGTCTTTTTGTCTGTAATACCGTGCAGTTTGTCATAGCTGTCTGCGTCAACAATAACAAATGCAGAGTATGGTCTGATTTCCATTTTGTTGTCAAAAGCTCTGATAGCTTCGCCGGAAGCTGAATCGTGGTCAAGAATAACGTACCATCTTTCAGGTAGCGGATATTTTGATTTGAGCTCAAACGGACATTTTTCAGGTGTGTTGTTAACAACAATCGCCATATATTTGTACTCATTGCTACTTGCGTTAATATTTGCTATAGTTCCGGCAATAACCTTGCCGTTGTATGTCATATATGTTTTGTGAACAGCTTCTTCTGATGAATCAGTGAGAATAGGGAACTTCTTTCTGATGTCAATAAGACCCTTGTAGTAATCGACAAGCTCTTTGTACTCAATTGTTCTGCTCCAGTCAATTGAGTTTATGCTGTCAGGGGACTTGTAGCTGTTGTGCACACCTTGCTTAGTTCTCGCAAACTCTTCACCTGCGAGCATAAATGGAACGCCGAGTGACATCATCACAAAAGCAGCACTGAGTTTGTTCTGTTCGATAATTCTTGGGTCAGTTGTGTTGAAATCTTTAACCCAGTTTGATTTTAAGAGTTTATCCCACAAAGTGAGGTTATCGTGAGCTGATGCATATGTTATACACTGTGAAGGACGCTTTGCCCATCTGCCAAAAGTATCACTGGACGCACCAAGCATACCTGCGAGCACTTTGTATGTGTCAAAGTTTGAACCCTGAATATAACCCTTTGTATCATCATCAGAGCCGCCCTTGATACCGTTACGCATATCGTCGTTGAACATACCGATTCTGCTTGAAAGCTTATGAGCGTTGCCCTTAGTACAGCAATCCTCACCAGAAATACCGTTGTCACCGCTGTCAGCAGTCCAAGGCTCACCGTACATAAGAATACGTGGGTCAATTTTGTCAAGCTCTTCACGGATGAGGTTCATTGTTTCATAATCGTGACAAGCCATCAAGTCAAATCTGAAACCATCGATATGATACTCAGTTGCCCAGTATTTGAGAGAGTCAATCATAAACTTTCTGAACATAATCTTCTCAGTAGCAGTAACGTTACCACAACCTGAGCTGTTTAAGTATCTGCTGCCTTGTTTTCTGTAGTAGTAGTTTGGAACAGTTCTCTCAAAGCAGGATTCATCGCCGTAGTAAGTGTGGTTGTATACAACGTCCATAATAACGCCGATGCCATTGTCGTGCAGAGCCTTTACCATCTGCTTGAATTCCTTGATTCTAACTTCACCGTGGTAAGGGTCAGTTGAGTATGAACCTTCAGGAACATTGTAGTTAACAGGGTCATAACCCCAGTTGTATTCAACGCCTGTTGCTTCGTTAACTGAGCCAAAGTCGAACACAGGGTTAAGCTGAACGTGAGTGATGCCAAGCTCTTTTAAGTAGCTAAGACAGGTTGGTGCATTTGTATATGGCACTTTTGTGTCTGTTTCAGTGAAAGCAAGGTATGTGCCTCTGTGAGCTTTGCTTACACCACTTGTGTTAGAAGAAGAGAAGTCCCTTACGTGGATTTCCCAGACGATAGCCTTTGTTGGTTCGTCAACTAAAACATGTTTGTCGTTTTCCCAACCCTCAGGGTTTGTTCTCTCAAGGTCAACTACCATAGAGCGAGCTGAGTTTACACCTGTTGCTTTTGAGTAAACGTCCTGAGTTTCGCTGCTCTTATTTCCGTTTTGAACGAGATAAGTGTAGTATACACCGTGGAGGTCTCCGTCAACAGAAGTGGACCAAACGCCGTTCGATTCGTCTTTGTTCATTTGCTTAATTGCAAGTACTGTTGCTCCATCCTCCTGATAAGAACCTGTCGAGTAAAGCTTAAGCAGTACCTGACTGGCTGCAGGAGCCCACACCTTGAAGGTGGTTGACTCTTTTGAGTAGACAAATCCGAGATCATCCTTGTCATAAGTTGCGTAGATTTCGTCTTTGTTTGAGTAGTACTTTGTAATCATATATTGCTCCTTTATATAAAGATATTAAATTAATCATAATTACTATATTTTATCATTTTTTGAGCAAAATTCAACCTCTTTTTTGCTTTAATGTGGTAAATTTCTAAAAAATTTATATTATAATTCTACATAAGAATAATACGCTTGTATATTTAGTCGAAAAGTGTTATTATCATAGCAAGTTACAAAAAATAGGAGTGCGAAAATTGAAAACTCTAAAAAAGGTTTTAAACCATATATTTATTGACGGTCTATCGGGAATGGCACTTGGACTGTTTTCAACGCTTATTGTTGGAACAATTTTAGGCCAGATTGCCATATATATACCGGGAACTGTCGGTACATACGTGTCATATATCGCGTCTATTGCAAAATCAATGATGGGTGTTGGCATCGGAGTCAGTGTGGCTTCAAAATTTAAATACAGTCCGCTTGTAACAGTATCTGCAGGTGTGGTTGGATTTATCGGTGCTTTTTCTGCAAGTATTGTTTCTGGAAGATGTATCAGTGCAGGTGCAGTTATCGCTCAGGGTGTAGGCGACCCGCTGTGTGCTTTTTTGTCTGTATTTATAGCAATTGAAATTGGCAATCTCATTTCGGGCAAAACAAAGCTTGATATTTTGCTGACACCGATTGTGACTATCGGAATTGGAACGGTTTTTGCATTGTTGTGTGGTCCGTATATTTCCCGTGTTACTACTATTTTAGGCGAGCTTATTCAGTTTGCTACAGAACAACAGCCGTTTGTTATGGGAATACTTATAGCCGTGCTTATGGGTATGTTTCTTACTTTACCAATCAGCTCTGCCGCCATTGCAGTTATTATCGGACTTTCAGGCATAGCAGGTGGTGCGGCGGTTGTTGGTTGCAGTGCTCAAATGGTGGGTTTTGCTGTTATGAGTTACAGAGAGAACAAGCTTTCAGGACTTATATCACAGGGAATTGGAACTTCGATGATTCAGATGCCTAATATTGTTCGAAAGCCGATAATCTGGTTACCGCCTATTTTTGCAAGTGCAGTTTTAGGACCAATTTCAACCTGTATGTTGAAAATGACCTGCGACGCTTCGGGTGCAGGTATGGGTACATCTGGATTTGTTGGTCAGCTTGTAACATATTCGACAATGGTTAATGACGGTTTTTCCTCGGTTGTTGCTATTGTCGAGATACTTATTATGCACATCGTTGCTCCGGCTTTGATTACTCTTGTTATCAGCGAGGGTATGAGAAAACTTAACATCATTAAGTCGGGCGATCTCAGATTAGATTATTAAAGGAGTTTTTGAAATGAAAAAAAGTAAAGTATCATTTAGTTTATTCACAGTTTTAGTTTTGGTGCTTGTTTGTATCAGTGTTGTTTTCAGCGGATGTAAACTCAGTGTTGATAAAGAGTACAAGTACAATACTGAAATTATCACTAACGAAAAAGCTCCTGTTGAGGGCGAAGCTGATGTTGAGTCTATAACAGGTTATGTTGAAGACAAAGAGCAAAAGTTTGTTACACTACCGTACGAAATCAAAGATACTAACTTAGTTGTAACATCAATAGGTAAGTACACAGGCGTGTATTCTGAAATGACTGCCAGTGAAGATGTCGAGGATATTTTGGCGATTATTGTTGAGAATACATCGGACAAAGTTGTATCGTTTTCTTCGTTAACTGTTCAGTATACTGATGAAAAAACTTGTTCGTTCTCTCCAACAAACATTCCTGCACACCAGTCAGCACTTGTGTTTACAAATGGAGAGGCTATCCCTTACGCTGACGTAGAGAAATTTGAGTGTATTGATTCAATGGCTGTAATGGCAAAGGAGTTACCGCTTCTTGAGGGTGTTGTTGGTATTGATTTTGTTGATGGTCAGTTTATCGTTACAAATCTTACATCTGATGACCTCGGTGAAGTTTACATCAGATACAAGAATTTCACAGATGGCAATACTTATCTCGGCGGTGTAACATATTCTGTTATGGTACCAGAAGTGAAGGGCTACGAAACATATAAAGTTGATGCACCTGATTATAACGAAGAAACAAGTGTTATTATCGCTGTTGAGAATATGCTCAAATAATTTACAGTTTCTTTCATTTAGTTCAAAAGACGACACTTGGTGTCGTCTTTTTTGTTTACAAAAAAAGCCTTTTGTGTTATACTGTATCAGTAAAAATATATACAAGAGGTAATATTATGAGTGATATTGAAAATGTAGCTGAAAACGTATTAGAAAATGCGACTGATAGCGTAGCTGATAACACAGCTGAAAACGATAATAATAATTACAATATGATTTCCAGATACAAGAAGCGTGAACAGGCATTTATACTTAGTTTTGAGTCGCTTTTTACAGACTGTGTTGATGTTGACGAACTTGCAGACAATGCTGTTGATGGTAACGATGAGCATATGAGTGATTACGCTATTATGTGTGCAAAAGGCATTTTAGAGAATTCACAGCAGATTGATGAGCTCATTTCTGCAAATCTCAAAAAAGGCTGGAAACTCAACCGTATTTCTAAAGTTTCGCTCGCTGTTATGCGTCTTGCGATTTTTGAGATGCTTTTTGTTGAAGACGTTCCTGTTTCTGTTTCTATCAACGAAGCTGTTGAAATCGCAAAGAAATATTCAGTACCTGATGACAGTTCGTTTGTAAACGGCGTTTTAGGTGCTGTTGCTAAGTCTATCAATGAGTAAGTATCTTGGAATTGATACTAGCAACTACACAACATCAGTCTGTATTTACGACGATGAAACTGACGTTGTTGTTCAAAAACGAAAGCTGTTGCCTGTATCAAAGGGAGAACTGGGCTTACGCCAGTCGGATGCTGTTTTTCATCATACTCAGCAGTTGCCTGCTTTGATTGAAGAATTGTTTTTTGAGTGTAAATGTGATGTGTCGCAAATCAAAGCAATAGGTGCATCTTTTACACCACGAAAAATGCAGGGTTCGTATATGCCTTGCTTTACTGTTGGTAGTGGTGTAGCTAGAATTTTGAGTGCAACCTTGAATATCCCGCTTTATGAACTTTCGCATCAGCAGGGACATATTGCGGCGGCTTTGTATTCAACAAAACAGCTTCATTTGCTAGACAAACGTTTTCTTGCGTTTCACGTCAGTGGAGGCACAACTGATGCTCTGTTAGTGAATGATGAAATAAGCGAAGATATTCTGCCTCTAAAACTTGTTGGTAAAACTCTTGATTTGAACGCAGGACAGCTTGTTGACAGAGTCGGACTCACACTTTCGTGCCAATTTCCTTGTGGCAAGGAACTCGAAAAACTAGCCTTGCAATATTTAGGCAATATCAAGGTTAAGCCTACCGTAAAGGGTAGTTATTGCTGCCTTAGCGGTGTTGAAAATAAATGCAGTAAAGCACTTAGCGACACAAATGACAAATCCTATGTAGCCGCATTGTGTCTTAAATATATCGAAGAGTCATTGTTTATAATGACAGAAAATATTCTTGAAACCTACGGCGATATTCCTGTGGTGTTTGCTGGCGGTGTTATGTCTAATTCAATTATCCGAGAGAGCTTGACAAAACGTTTGCCGTGTACATTTTGCGAGAGCGTTTACTCGACCGACAACGCTTGCGGAATAGCTGTACTTACTTCAGTATTAAATTCTAAAAAAGAGACGTTATGATGAATATACCGAAGGTTATTACTGTATCACAACTTAATTTTTACCTGAAATCTCTTATTGATAACGACTCTAACCTTAGATTTGTTTTCTTAGAGGGAGAGATTTCTAACCTTACCGACCATTACAGCAGTGGCCATATTTACTTTTCTTTAAAGGACGAGAAAAGCGTGGTCAAAGCTGTGATGTTCTCTTATGCGGCGAAAAATCTGAAATTTCAGCCAAAAAACGGAATGAAAGTTATTTTGCGTGCCAGAGTTTCTGTATATGAACCATCGGGTCAGTATCAGCTTTACGTAGAAGATATGCAGCCTGATGGTGTTGGTGCATTGTCACTGCAATTCGAACAGCTCAAAGAAAAACTTTCTAAAGAAGGCTTGTTTGATAAATCGCACAAAAAGCCTATACCGGTTTTTCCACAGACAGTCGGCGTTATCACCTCTCCGACAGGAGCCGCTGTCAGAGATATTTTGAACATCATAGGAAGACGTTGTTCTTTTGTTGATATAGTAATGTGTCCTGTTCTTGTACAGGGAGAAAATGCTGCGTCACAGCTCACATCTGCAATAAAACGCTTTTCCGATAATAATATTGCCGATGTTATTATTATTGGCAGAGGCGGTGGTTCGCAGGAGGATTTGTGGGCGTTTAATGACGAGGGTTTAGCTCGTGCTATTTTTGAGTGCAACACTCCTGTTATTTCTGCAGTAGGTCACGAGACTGATTTTACAATCTGCGATTTTGTTTCGGACTTGAGAGCACCGACACCATCTGCGGCGGCGGAACTTGCGGTTCCTGACAGAGTAGAGCTTTTAAACGAGCTTTCTGCACAAAAGCAGTACCTTAGTGCTTTGATGGACAAAAAACTGTTAACACTTGAACGTTCGCTTTCAAATTCGTTGAGACTCTTGTCAGCGTATTCTCCGATAAAATCGATTGAAGAAAACGAAAAAGAACTTGCTGATACTGCAAACCGTATGGTTTCTCTTTCAGAACAATTGATTGATAAAAATACTAAAAATCTTATGAAAACCGCATCTAAACTATCAGCGCTAAACCCTGTGTCTGTTTTGATGCGTGGTTACTCATATGTCACAAATAAAGATAATAAACCTGTGTCATCGATTAACGATGTCAGTGTCGGAGACAAAATCAGCGTAAAAGTCAACGACGGAACTTTTAACGCAGTTGTTGAAGATTAGAATCATATAACATCAGAAAGGTATAATAATGTCATTTGTACACCTGCACGTCCATAGTGAATACAGCTTGCTTGATGGAGCTTGTCGAATAGACAGGCTTGTTAGTACTGCAAAAAAACTGGGACAAAATTCCCTTGCTATCACTGACCACGGTGTAATGTATGGTGTTATCGATTTTTACAGAGCGTGCAAAAAACAGGGAGTAAAACCAATTATAGGCTGTGAGGTCTACGTTGCACCTCGTTCACGTTTTGATAAATCCTTTGATTTTGATAAAGAATCCTATCACCTTGTTTTGCTTTGCGAAAACAACAAAGGTTATGAAAATCTAATTAAACTTGTTTCAAAAGGCTTTGTTGATGGATTTTACAACAAACCTCGAGTAGATATGGAACTGCTCGAAAAATACCACGATGGTTTGATTTGTCTTTCTGCTTGTCTTGCCGGCGAAGTCCCAAAAGCTTTGTTGAGAGATGACTATAATAGCGCATTACAAATAGCGAAGAGATACCAGAGCATTTTTGGTAAAGACAACTACTTTATCGAACTTCAGGACCACTCTATTGAGGAGCAAAAGCAAACAAATCCTTTACTTATTAAAATTGCAAACGAAATTGGTGCAGGTCTGGTGGTAACAAACGATTGCCATTATATTGAGCAAAGTGACTCTAACACTCACCAGATTCTTCTTTGCATCCAGACTAACCATACCATCAATGACGATGATAAAATGGAATTCCAGACTGAGGAGTTTTACCTAAAAAGCGAAGAACAAATGCGTTCTCTTTTTGCTGATATTCCTCAGGCTTTTGACAATACCCAGATCATCGCTGACCGATGCAATGTTGAAATTGAATTTGGTGTGCGTAAACTTCCAGATTATAAAGTACCGAACAACGAAGACCACTTTGAGTATTTCAAGCGTCTGTGTTTTGACGGCTTGTATAATCATTATGGTACAAATCCAGACAAATCACTTGTTGACAGACTAAACTATGAACTGTCTGTCATAAAATCTATGGGCTTTGTTGATTATTTCCTTATAGTCGCAGATTTTGTTAATTTTGCCAAAAGTCAGGATATCCCCGTCGGACCGGGCAGAGGTTCAGGTGCAGGTTCACTTTGTGCTTATTGTATTGGTATTACGGGTATTGACCCTATAAAATATAACCTTATTTTCGAACGATTCTTAAATCCTGAGCGTGTCAGTATGCCTGACTTCGATATTGATTTTTGTAAAGAGCGCAGAGGAGAAGTAATTGATTACGTTATCCGTAAGTATGGTGCTGACCGCGTTGCTCAGATTGTAGCTTTCGGTACAATGGCGGCAAGAGGTGCCGTGCGTGATGTCGGTCGAGCTCTTGCTATGCCTTACGCTTCTGTCGATACAGTTGCAAAGCTGATTCCTACAGATTTGAATATGACAATTGAAAAGGCTCTTAACATAAGTCGTGAACTTAAAAAGCTTTATGATACAGACCTGTCTGTTCATAATCTTATTGATGTTGCTAAAAGCATAGAGGGTATGCCGCGTCATATTACAATCCACGCTGCAGGTGTAGTTATTACTGACAAACCTGTGTCTGCTTATGTTCCGCTTTCAAAGTCGGATGATGCTATTGTAACCCAGTTTACAATGACAACGCTTGAAGAACTCGGACTTTTGAAAATGGATTTTCTCGGACTTCGAAACTTAACTGTTATCCACGATGCAGTTGAGATGATACATCAGTTTGAGCCTGCTTTTGATATAAACGCTATCCCTGAAGATGATAAAACCGTTTTCAATATGATGAGTAGCGGTAACTCTGACGGTGTGTTCCAGTTTGAAAGTCAGGGTATGAAAAATGTACTCACCCAACTTAAACCAACGTCTATCGAAGACCTCATCGCGGTTATTTCTTTATATCGCCCTGGTCCAATGGATTCAATCCCAACGTATATAAACAATCGTCATAACCCGTCTGCAATTAAATACGAGCACCCGCTTTTAGAAAGCATCCTCGATGTTACAAACGGATGTATTGTATATCAGGAACAGGTTATGCAGATATTCAGAACGCTTGCTGGTTATTCATTGGGGCGTGCAGATATCGTTCGTCGTGCAATGAGTAAAAAAAAGCACGATGTTATGGAAAAAGAAAAGCAGATTTTTATTCACGGTTTAGTTGATGAAAATGGCAACGTTGAAGTTGACGGTTGTCTTAGACGTGGAGTTGATGAAAAAACTGCTCTGTCTGTATTCTCACAGATGGAAAGCTTCGCGTCTTATGCATTTAATAAATCGCATGCTGCCGCTTACGCTAATGTAGCTTACCAGACAGCTTACCTTAAATGTCACTACAAAAAGCAGTATATGGCGGCACTTTTATCCAGTGTGCTTGATAACCAGAATAAAATGGCAACCTACATTTCTGAGTGTCAGCGACTCGGTATTCTGGTGTTGCCACCGCACGTAAATGAATCCGACAGCGGTTTTACAGTGTCGAACGGTAATATCCGTTTCGGCCTAACTGCTATACGAAATCTTGGCAAAAACTTTATTGATGCTTTAGTCAAAGAGCGAAAAAACGGCGAGTTTACTTCTTTTTATGATTTTTGTAAGAGGATGAACAGAAACGGACTTAATTCTCGTGCGTTGGAGAGTCTTATTAAATGCGGTGCCCTTGATAATTTTGGGGTGAACCGACGTCAGATGCTTTCTGTTATGAAAACTGTGCTTGATGACCTTGACTATGACAGGCGAAAAAACGCTGGTGGTCAGATGTCGTTTTTTGATATG
>JAFUOM010000014.1 GCA_017481885.1 Ruminococcus sp. | reverse complement strand
GGCTGTCCACAGTGAAAACGAACACGCCGACACAAACGCAAGGAATAAAAGCACAAGCAGACCCCTGATATCAAACGAAATCAAACCTCCAAAGCACAGCGACACAACACAGAGGATTAAACCGCCTACAAACAACTGCCACGCTGTGACTTCGAAAATCTTACCTTTTGAAACAATCTTACCGTACAAGCTACCCAAAGCACTACAAAGGGTGGCAATCAGCACAAAGCCTTCGCCTAAAAATGTGAATGTTCCTTCGAAAAAGCCGAGGTTCACTATAATCACACCAAGCACACCAAAGATACAACCGACGATTTTTTTGAGCGTAATCCTCTCCGTTTTGAAAAACAACGGCGCAAGCAGTACTCCCAGAAATGCCGAAAACGCAGATAAAACCGAGGTTTTTGTTGCTGATGCGTTGCCTACTCCAATGTAATTAAAAGTGTAGTGAAAAACTGTGAGCAAAAGTGAGTATATCAAGATTTGTGGCACACGCTTTTTTTCGATACCAAACACGTTTTTCTTCATAAACAGGCACACGATAAAAACCATTATGCCTGCAATAAAAAACCTCAGTCCTGCAAAAAGCAGTTTGTCGGGCACACTACATATATTCATATCAGCATATCCAAGCTTAATAAGCGGATATGCTGTGCCCCACAGCATTGTGCAGACAACGGCAGTTATCGCACATATATACTTGTTAGAAAAAAACTTCTTCATTTGTTTTTCCTCTTAAAAAGCCACAGCATCGTTACGCTGTGGCTCTTTTCTTATCTGTCAATCATATTTGTGTATGGCTTTTCGTCGGAAACGCTCATATAAGCAGGACGGATAATCTTGCTTACGTTCATAAGCTCCTCAAGACGGTGAGCACTCCAGCCTGCGATTCTTGCAACTGCAAAAATCGGTGTGTAAAGCTCAGGCGGTAAGCCCAGAATCTTGTAAACAAAGCCTGAGTAGAAGTCAACGTTTGCAGAAACGCCCTTGTACATCTTACGTTTCTGAGCAATAACCTCAGGTGCGAGCTTCTCAATTTTAGCGTAAAGGTTGTATTCCTTCATCTTGCCCTTTTCTCTTGCAAGTTTCTCAACGAAGCCCTTGAATACTCTGGCACGTGGGTCAGAAATTGAGTAAACAGCGTGACCGATACCGTAGATAAGACCTGCGTTATCGTAAGCCTGCTTGTCAACAATCTTCTCAAGATATGCTCTTACTTCGTCGTCATCCTTCCAGTCCTTGACATTCTTCTTGATGTCGTTCATCATACCCATAACCTTTTTGTTTGCGCCGCCGTGCTTAGGTCCTTTGAGTGAACACAAAGCAGCTGCGATTGCTGAGTATGTATCAGTACCCGAGCTTGTAACAACGCAGGTTGTGAATGTTGAGTTGTTACCGCCGCCGTGCTCAGCGTGCAAGATAAGCGAAAGGTCAAGCACCTGTGCTTCTAACGCTGTGTACTGCTGGTCAGGACGCAGAGTTTTTAAGAGAAGCTCTGCAGTTGAAATATTTTTGTCAGGGTTGTGAATGTATAAGCTCTCACCCTTTGTGTAGTGATTATAAGCGTGGTAGCTGTAAACAGAAAGAAGTGGGAACACAGAAATAATCTGCAAGCACTGTCTTAACACGTTCTCGATTGATGTGTCCATAGCATTTGGGTCGTAAGACGCTAAAGTCAACACAGAACGAGCCAGAGAGTTCATCATATCCTTGCTGCTTGCTTTCATAATTACATCACGCACAAAGTGCTTTGGCAACACTCTGCAGTCAGACAAAAGCTTCACAAAATCCTTGTACTCCTGCTCGTTAGGGAGCTTTGAGAAAAGGAGAAGATAGATTGTCTCTTCAAAGCCGAATCTATTGTCGACAATACAGCCTGAGATGATATCCTCAACATTGATGCCACGGTAGAAAAGCTTTCCGTCTGTAGGAACAGCTTTGCCGTCAACGATTTTGTTCTGTCTGATTTCACAAATGTCAGTAAGACCTGTGAGAACACCTTTACCGTTTAAATCACGCAGTCCGCGCTTTACATCAAACTTGGTGTACAGGTCTTTATCAATACTGCCGTTAGACTCACAAATCTGAGCTAACTCTTTAATTCTATCATCTGAAAAGTTGTACGCCATATATACCTCCTGAATACTAATTTTTACCTAGTATATATTATAAACTATTTTAACGCTTTAGTCAAATACACCACTTGATAAATATCTTTCGCCTGTGTCGGTGAGCAATGCTGTTACTGTTATATCGCTGTCTTTTGCTTTGAGATACTTTGTTGCGGCACAAACGCAAGCACCCGACGAAATACCAACAAGCACGCCCTCGCACTTTGCAACAAGCTTTGCACATTCAAAGGCTTCTTCGTTTGTAACGGTTATGATTTCGTCACAGATTTCAACATCCATTGTGTTAGGCACAAAGTTTGCACCGATACCCTGAATTTTGTGCGGTCCGGCGACACCCTTTGACAAAAGCGGTGAAGCATCAGGCTCAACAGCAACGATTTTAATATCAGGGTTTTGCTCTTTCAAAAACTTTCCGACACCCGAAACTGTTCCACCTGTACCAACAGTCGCAACAAAAGCGTCGATTTTGCCGTCACACTGAGCATAAAGCTCAGGACCTGTTGTATCGTAATGCGCCTGCGGATTAGCCATATTGTCAAACTGGCCTAAGATAACGGCATTTTCGGTGTTATCCTTTATTTCAAGAGCTTTTTTAACCGCTCCGTCCATACCAAGTTTACCCTCGGTAAGTACAATTTTTGCACCATAAGCAGAAAGCAACATTCGTCTTTCTACGCTCATTGTATCAGGCATAGTCAGCACTACCTTGTAGCCACGCTGTACAGCAACAGAAGCAAGACCGATACCTGTGTTACCTGAGGTTGGCTCAATAATTGTACTGCCTTTCTTTAATATTCCCTTTTCTTCTGCATCCTTTATCATAGACAGAGCAACCCTGTCCTTTGAACTGCCACCGGGATTGAAACACTCAAGCTTGCACAAAAGCTCGCCTTTTTCAACCCCCGCTTCGTTCAAAAATCTCTTAAATCTAACTACGGGTGTGTTTCCTATAGTTTCAAATACGCTGTCGTATACTTTCACAAAGGTCAGTCCTTCCGTTAAACATCTTTATTATAGTATTTTACACAAAGCTAAGATATTTGCAAGAGATAGAAAAAAGTTTACAATAATCAGAATACATATATACAACATATTAGCAAACAAAAGTATATGGTGGCAGTTTTTCTTGCCAAATGCTAAATAAAGCAACTGCTAATTTGTGAACTTTGCCTATGACATTTTTTGCGACAAAATGGTATAATTAATGTATTGAAAACACAATTGCGGAGGATGTTATGTTTAGCGTTGGTGACAGGATAATTTACGGAGCAACAGGTGTGTGCAAAGTTGAAAATATTATAGAAAACGAGCTGACAGGCACAGTGCGAGAGTACTATGTGTTACGACCTGTGGATACCGATAAGTCTACCATTTATGTACCTGTTGATAACGAAAAGCTTGTTTCACGTATGAGAACAGTTCCGTCGGCAAAAGAGCTCAAAAAGATGATGACAAATGCTAAAAACGAGCAACTCGAATGGGTTGACAATCACCTGCGACGCAATGAGGTATTTCACGAGATTTTAAACGAAGGTGAAATTCCACGTATTCTTGTGCTTTTCAAAACGCTCAACTCCCGCTGTGTTATGCTGTCAGAAGAAAACAAGCGTCTGCCAAAAACTGACGAGCGTGTTTACAAAGAATGCCAGAAATTGCTGTGTTGTGAATTTTCAGCCATACTGGACATTGACCAAAGCGAGGTTATTCCTTTTATACTTGACAATATTGCCTAGTGAAAATTGCCTGATTTCTTGCCATTTATATATGATACAACAAAACGCCTGAGCACAATGCTCAGGCGTTTAATGTTTTATTAAGGTCTTGCTTTCAAAAATTAAAGGGAGGGTACAAATCCCTCCCTGAAATTTTTATGCGAAGCTCGAACACTCGGACGCTTAATTAAGCCTTATCGATTGAACCGAAGAGCTCCATCTTCTCCTTAACTGTAGCCTTGATAGCCTCAAAACCAGGAGCTAAAAGCTTTCTTGGGTCAAAGCCCTTACCCTGAAGATCCTTGCCGTCTTCGATGTACTTTCTTGTAGCCTCAGCAAATGAAAGCTGGCACTCTGTGTTAACGTTAATCTTTGAAACGCCTAAAGAGATAGCCTTCTTAATCATATCAGCTGGGATACCAGTACCGCCGTGGAGAACTAAAGGCATATCGCCAGTCTTCTGCTGGATAGCATCGAGTGTATCAAATGAAAGACCAGCCCAGTTTTCTGGGTACTTGCCGTGGATGTTACCGATACCAGCAGCGAGCATTGTGATGCCTAAATCAGCAATCATCTTGCACTCGTCTGGGTCAGCGCACTCACCAGCACCAACAACGCCGTCTTCCTCGCCGCCGATTGAACCAACCTCAGCTTCAAGGGAAAGACCGAGCTCGTTGCAGATTGAAACTAACTCTGTTGTCTTAGCGATGTTCTCTTCGATTGAATAGTGTGAACCGTCGAACATAACTGATGAGAAGCCTGCTTCGATACAAGCCTTTGCACCGTCGTATGAACCGTGGTCAAGGTGAAGAGCTACAGGAACTGTGATATTTAATTCCTCGAGCATACCGTTAACCATGCCAACGATTGTCTTGTAACCGCACATATATTTACCGGCACCCTCAGAAACACCGAGGATTACAGGAGAGTTGTTCTCCTGAGCTGTGAGCAGGATAGCCTTTGTCCACTCAAGGTTGTTGATGTTGAACTGACCAACTGCGTACTGGCCTGCTTTTGCTTTTGTGAGCATTTCTTTTGCATTTACTAATGGCATTGTAATTCCTCCAAAATCTAATTTGATTTCAATGAAAATCACTTTCATTCATCATTTATTATACATCAAACTTAATGTAAATAAATCCTTTGCAGAAAAAAAGCCATTTTCTGTACTTTTATTTAATAATAATTGTTGTTTTCGACTTTAAATTAGATATATAATAGAAAAAATTCGAAATTTCCAAATTTTTTTCAAATTGTTGAAACCATTTTGCAGTTTTTAGCGTTTTATTAATAGAGGGGAAAAATTGAAGCTTACTTTTCAATTTTTGTTTGTGAGTAATACACTCACTAGAGGGTGAAAAACCCTCACCTACAAAACATTCGCTATGTGGCGAATTTCAAGTCCGAGTATCGGACATTCAATGTAATGTCAGGGGACAGACATTGCATAGAGGGGGGATTTTAATGGCTGAATTGTCATTCGCAGGGCTTACATACGAGCAGGTTGTCACTAAGTACAACCAGACCGTTGTAGCAGTATGCGTAATGAGGCTCAAAAACTGGGCTGATGCAGAAGACTGCTTTCAAAATACATTCGTAAGATTGTACAAAAACGCACCAAGCTTAAATGACGAAGCTCATCTTAAAGCGTGGCTCATCAGAGTCGCAATAAACGAATGTAATTCTTACATACGCAAAAACAAAAAGTTTTTATCCTTTGAAGACAGAAAGGACACCGCTGTCGATTTTCCTTACGACACATCTGACGTATCGTGGGCACTTGTTCAACTTGAGCCAAAATACAGGGATGTGCTGTACCTTTACTACTGCGAAAAGTACAAGGTTGAGGAAATCGCAGACATACTTAGCCACAACCAGAACACGGTGAAAACCCTGCTGAGGCGTGGCAGAGAAAAATTAAAGAGCATTTACGGAGGTGATGGTATATGAAAAACGTAAACTTTGACAGCCTTACTAACATAAAAGCTCCTGATGCTTGGATTGAGAACGCACTGAATATACCTAAGACCGTAGATAAGAAAAAGCCTGTGTTCTTCATTAAACACGCAAGGACACTTGCGGCTGTTGCGTGTCTTGTCTTTGTCAGCGTTATCAGCGTTGTGATTTTCCTTTCAAATGACAAAGTCACTGTGCAGATTGACCCTGACACAAAAGAAACTAAGGCTACAATTTCCAGTGCTCAGACTGACTACCCTACACAACACAACGAAAAACCATCAAAAGAGCAAAGCTCAAAACAAGAGAATAAACCACAACGTCCAACCACTCCTTACGAGGCTATTGAACCTCCGGAGGGCGATGTACCGCAAAAACCGACAACTGGCAACACTGACACACAGGACCCACCAAGTCCAACAGCTACGCCAAAGCCTACTGAGCCTGTGGTAAAACCACCAACAGATTCGACAGAAAAAGAGGACGAAAATCCGTTGCCAACCGAGCCTTGCCTTCCACCGGAGGCAACTGAACCTGAAGGATGGCCTCCTGTTGAGCCTGGAAATCCTGGAAACCCTGGAAATCCCGGAGATCCGGTAGAGCCGACCGTACCTGACGCACCATCTGTTCGTCCTACTGAAAAACCAATAGAGCCAACAGAAAATCCTTTTAAACATATAGGTTTAAGCGGAAGTGCTCCGCTGTCTGCTGTGGAAAATATCAACTTCGTTTACTGTATGATATATGACAGCAACGGTCATTTGATTGGCGACAGCAATCTGTATTCTTCACAACACAGGGCACATCTGGTGGAGATAGGCGATAGAGTGGACTTTAACTACATTGTTCCAGACGGACTTATTACTAAACACGACACCTACACTTACTACTTCTACGACAGAGATGGTGTAATCCTGTATGTAGGCACAAAAAAGATATAGGAGGAAATTTACTATGAAAAAGCTATTTGCAGTTTTACTTACAGCTGTAATGCTTGTATCTTTAACACTCACCCCTGCATCTGCGTGCGGTGAGTGTGCCGAAGAAGGCTCGGGTGAAGCGCTGTTTATAGAAAGATACGGCAGTGGCAGTGACGACAACTTTACTTACGAGGAAGTGTATCACTACGACAACCCATACAGCGATGATTATTACGACGACTGGATTCTCGTAAAAGCCAGCACAAACTACACATCGGACCTTAAAGTAAAAGAGCTAATCGGCGACAGAATTTTCGCAGGTGAAGAGCAATATCCGTTTTCATACGGTTACGCTATTTTCGAATACAAATACGGCGGTCATTTCACAGAACTTGACAGCGATTGCATTATGCTTTACGATGGTGTGATGGAAGCACTAAAAGTGGCAAACGCCGGCAGACCTGTGGGCGACTCTGATTTTGACGGACAGCTTACTGTAATGGACTCAACCTACATCCAACTTGCACTTGTAAAACATCTTGAGTTCAACGAGCTTGACGACATCAGCAACTACTGTATAAACGTTTCTTCAGGATGGGAAACTATCGACTATGTTTCTGACATCAATATGGACAGTGAAGTGAACATTCTGGATGCTACAACAATACAGCTCAAACTTGCTGGACTTTACGGAGTTTACAACGAGGACCGTATTGTTGTCGAATACGATAGACAGCAATATCCAGACGGCTATGTTGATATGCCTTTAGGCAAAGAACTCAAGTTTGAAACCATTGAAAATTTCAGCGATTCAAGCTTTGACTACTCAGACGGCAAAACTGCTCACGAAATCGACAGCGACCACTACATTACTATCATCAAATCGCCTGAACAGTTCTACGAAACATTCAACTTTTTCCTTGATATGGACATCGTAGATTTTATGAACTTGTTTGATGACAAGTGGATTGTTGCAGCCGTAACAAGAGTTACCGACCACAAAATGGTTGCTCAGATTGAAAATCTGACTATGAAAGACGGAGTGCTTTACGTTAATGTTCATCAGTACATTCCGAACTTTAACGGAACAGCTCAGCCGACCACCCCGCTTTACTTCTCATTGACTGCTGTTGACAAGGACGACATCGCTCTTGTAACAGAAATCAAATGGACAAAGTGATTCCAAATACATTAACACAGGAGAAAACTATGAAAAAGACACTTGCACTTTTACTGACAGCTATTATGCTTTTATCAGCTATGGCTGTATCGGCAAATGCGGCTATTCCGCCACAGCTTTACGGCGATGCTTACTACGATACGGATATCAACATTATGGATGCAACAGCTATTCAACAGCATCTTGCTAACATTGAACAGCTGTACCCTGACCGCTATGAGGCTGCTGATGTTGACGGCGATTCTAACATTTCAATTATGGATGCGACAACAATTCAGATGTATCTTGCTAATATTATCACCGAGTTTCCTGCAGGCGAATACTTCCTCGTTGATAAGTACTTCTACGATGTAATCCCAAGCTATCTTTCAGGTAAAGCTCAGGTAGGAGCTCCTGTCGACTTTGAGGTTAGCGGTTACGCTTATCCTGAACCATCAAAAGCTTATCTTTATGTTTCAGACGAGCTTGTTGACACAGCAGTGGGCGAAGACTCAACACTAACCTACGCATTTCCACAGGTCGGCACTTACGAAGTACGGGTAGAGTTCACCGACAAATGGGGATATTACGCAGGTATTTGGTCGGATAGCTACGAAGTTGTCGGACCTGTTACAGACACCACAAAGCCTTACATCTCAAATGTAGCCATAACAGATACTGCTATGGCAGAACCTACTATTACTGTAAGTGTAATGTATGGTTCAGGTGATTACACTTACAGCTACTACATCACAAAAGAAGCTTATGTTCCTGACGAAAACTTACAGCCAATCCGCAAAGATGTGATTATATTCTCATCTGAAAACATAAAGGAAAACTCCATTACAATCCAAGGTGATTTTATCGAATACTTTGAGTTCTACGATGTAAAAGTTGTTGTAACTGATTCAAACGGTAACACAGCTGAGTACCTCACATCATTCAGATGCGAACCTATCCCTCCGGCATAATTTTCAAACCACCTAAAAAGGAGGAGTATCTATGAAATTTAATGCAAGAATATTGACAGTTATTTTAACGCTTATTTTGATTATTTCGTGCTGTGTGATACCCGCACAAGCGGCACTCGCTCCACTAGACTACGGCGATGTTGACGGTGGTGGCATTAGCATTATGGATGCCACAGCTATACAACAGTACCTTGTAAACCAATATGAGATTAACCCTCACCGCTACGAAGCCGCTGACGTTGACTCAGACGGTGACATCAGCATTATTGACGCCACATTCATCCAGATGTATCTTGCAAGTGTTATTGACACATTTCCGGCAGGTGATATGTATAGTATAGACAAGTGGCTGTACGACGTTTGCTCTGACTACAGCTCAGGCAGAGCGATAGCAGGTGAAATAGTCACTTTTACAGCAGACGGTTACGCTTATCCTGACCCTTACACATTCAGCCTGTATGTTAACGGTGAGCTTGTTGACGAAAACTCACAGAGCAACACCTTATGCTACACCTTCGAAAAAGCAGGAACATACTCAATACTTGTTACCGTAAGAGATAAGTGGGGTACACCGAGCACAGCAGGTTGGACTCACTGGAGAGATGACGAATTTGTTGTAGTTGATAAACCTCAAGATTTGACAAAACCATACATTGCAGGTATTTACAGAGAAAGCGTTTTTATGTTCGAGAACGAAGTGTTCACAAATGTAATGTACGGAACTGCACCATATCAGTACAAATACACTCTCAAGCACTGGGATACAGTAAAGCTTGAAACAGAATACAGCGACAACAGCGTGTTTACGTTTGATGCTGACGAAATATTTGATCGTCTTTACGGAAGTCCTGTACACGGACTTGTCCTTACTGTTGATGTCAAGGACGCAAACGGCAACACCGACAGCTTTTCATACGATTGCAGTATACACGAAAGACCAATCGGATGAGTACACTTACTTAGTTTGAAAGTAGCAGACTCCCCTCTGCACAATTCAATATTATAATCCCCAAAAAGGCAACCGACTCTTAAATAAAGGGTCGGTTGTTCTTTTTTGCTTGATAAAACACGCATTAAGTATTATAATAAAGCCATATATGTTATGGAGGGATAAATATGCCATTTATCGACGCAAGATTTTCAACACCTGTTGACAAAGCTAAAGAAGAAGTTATTAAATCTAGACTCGGCAAAACTATGAGCCTTATCGGCAAAAGTGAAGCTTACCTTATGGTGCAGATAGAAAGTGACTGCACACTCTACTTCAAGGGCAACAACGACGAAGACTCTGCTTTCTTTGAAGTAAAACTCCTTGGCAAATCAACAAAGGAAAACTACGAAGCTGTGACAAAGGCTCTGTGCGAAATAGCACAAGAGGAGCTTGGTATCTCAGGCAACCGTGTTTACGTTAAATTTGAAGAAGTTGAATACTGGGGCTTTGACTCCTTTATGTTTTAAGAGGTAAGTATGAAAAGCTACAGAAAAGAGCTGTGGTTTAACATCCCTGCTCGCAGAAAGATTGTTAACATCACAAACGATGTGCAGAAAGCTATAAACGAAAGCGGTGTTAAAGAAGGCTTGGTGCTAATAAACGCAATGAACATCACAGCATCTGTTTTCATCAACGACGACGAAGGCGGACTGCACTCTGACTACGAACGCTGGCTTGAGAAACTCGCACCAGAAAAGCCGTACAATCAGTACGCTCACAATGGGTTTGAGGACAACGCCGACGCTCACTTAAAACGCACTATTATGGGCAGAGAGGTTGTTTGTGCTATCACAGACGGCAGGCTCGACTTTGGCACATGGGAGCAGATTTTCTACTACGAGCTTGACGGCAAACGAAACAAGCACGCTCTCATCAAAATAATCGGAGAATAAGAGGTAAGAATATGAAAATTGTTGTACTTGCAGGCGGACTCAGCACTGAGCGTGATGTTTCAATCACATCAGGTTCAAAGGTTTACACCGCACTCAGAGAAAAAGGACACAAGGCTATTTTGCTCGACGTATTTATGGGCATTGAAGAAAAAGTGGACAGCATTGACGAGTTGTTCGAAAACGGCTACGATTTCACAAAGTCAATCACTGGTGTTTCTAAAGAGATTCCTGATTTAGAGCAAATCAAGGCTATGCGTAAAGATAAGTCAGACTGCATTTTCGGCGAAAATGTAATTGATATCTGCAAGGCGGCCGACATCTGCTTCTTGGCGCTTCACGGTGGTATGGGCGAAAACGGTCAGCTTCAGGCGGCTTTTGATATGCTCGGAATCAAATACACAGGTGCAGGCTATTTAGGCTCTGCTATTGCTATGGATAAGGGTGTTACAAAGGCTGTGTTCTTACACGGTAACGTGCCAACTCCTGCATCAAAGCTCTACACAAAAGATGCACTAAATAACGGTGAGCTTGAAAGTTGGACGGATTTTCCTTGCGTTGTAAAACCTTGCTCAGCAGGTAGCTCTGTCGGTGTTTCAATCGTTATGACTCACGAAGATTTCCACAAAGCTATGGTTGACGCTTTTAAATTCGAGGGTCAGGTACTCGTTGAGCAGTACATCAAAGGCAGAGAGTTTTCTATCGGTGTTCTTGGTGGTAAGGCTCTGCCGATTATCGAAATCATTCCAAAAACAGGTTTCTACGACTACGTTAACAAGTATCAGGCTGGAAATACCGAGGAAATCTGCCCAGCTCAGCTTGATGAAGCTACTACAAAATTACTGCAGGATGAAGCTTGCCACGCATTTTATGAACTCCACCTGCAAAGTTACGCAAGAATCGACTTTTTGCTTGACGAAAACGACGGCAAAATCTACTGCTTAGAGGCAAACACACTTCCTGGTATGACACCTATCAGCCTTCTCCCTCAGGAAGCAAAGGCTGACGGTTTGGAATTCCCTGAGCTTTGCGAGAAGATTATCGAGCTGTCACTTGAGAAGTATAATTAATTTTTGGTGCTACGCACGCGGACGACCAATGGTCGCCCCTACAAATAGTAACATCAACTTTATTAAAACAATTAGTCCAATTTTTCATTTTGTTATGGTGATACTATGAAACCTATTACACTTAAAGAAATAGCGAAAAGTTGCGGTGGTCAGCTTTTTGGCGATGAAAACATAATCGTTACATCTATCGTAACAGACAGCCGTCAGGTGACAGAAGGCACTTTGTTTTCTGCTATCAAAGGCGAGCGTGTTGACGGTCACAACTTTGTTTCTCAATGCATAAACGCAGGTGCAGTGTGTGCTCTTGTTGAAGAAAAGCCAGACTGCGACTGTAACTATATTCTGGTAGAGTCTACACTCAACGCTTTAAAGAAAATTGCTGAGTACTACCGTTCGCTGTTTACAATTCCATTCATCGGAATTACAGGCTCTGTGGGCAAGACTTCGACAAAAGAAATGATTAGCTCTGTTTTGTCACAGAAATTCAACGTGCACAAAACAAGCGGTAACTTCAACAATGAGCTTGGCGTTCCGCTGACACTTTTTAAACTTGAAGAGGACCACGAAATTGCTGTAATCGAAATGGGAATTTCAGGCTTTACAGAAATGACAAGACTTGCAACTATGGTACGTCCTGACATTTCGGTCATCACAAACATCGGCTACTGTCACCTTGAAAACCTCAATGACCTTGACGGCGTGCTCAAAGCAAAAACCGAAATGCTCGAGTTTTTGAGTAACGACGGCAAGATGTTCTTCTGCGGTGACGACGAAAAGCTGTATACCGTTAAAGAACACAACGGGATTAAAACTACATTCTACGGCTTTGACGACAGAAACGAATACAAGGCTGAGATTATCGACACTGACCTTTTAAAGGGTATTCACTGCAAGCTGTATCTCAAAAACTCAACTATCGAGTGCGTTGTGCCATCGGTTGAAAGCCATATGGTATCAAACGCATTGTGTGCAGCGGCTATCGGCGAAAGCCTTAATATGACGCCACAGCAGATTAAAGCTGGTGTTGAGTCATACAAAACTGTCGGCTCACGCAGTAACGTTATCCGTAAGAAAGACATCACTATCATTGACGACTGCTACAACGCTAACCCAACATCTGTTAGAGCTTCTGTTTCTTCACTCTCTAAATTTGAGGGCAGAAAGATTGCTGTTATCGGCGATATGAAAGAGCTAGGCAAAAACGAAGCACAGCTTCACTTTGACACAGGCGCTTTTATTAAAGACAAGGGCATCGACAAGGTTGTCGCTGTAGGTGAACTTTGCAAACATCTTTTCCTTGGTGCAAAGAAAAACGGCTACTACTTTGAAACTGTTGACGAATGTTGCGAGAAAATCCAGGGCATCATAGAAAAAGGCGACACTGTGCTTGTCAAAGCAAGCCACAGTATGCATTTTGACAGGATTGTTGAAACACTTAATGCTCAGTTTGAATAAGAGGTAATTATGAGATTTATATCTTTTAACGTTAACGGCCTGAGAGCGATTATGCAAAAAGGCTTTATGGATACATTCAACACTCTGGATGCGGACATTTTCTGCCTGCAGGAAACAAAACTGCAAGAGGGTCAGATTGACTTTGCACCAGAGGGTTACCACTGCTACTGGAACTATGCCGAGAAAAAGGGGTACTCAGGCACTGCGATTTTCTCAAAGAAGGAGCCGATTTCTGTTTCTTACGGACTTGGCATTGATGAGCACGACCACGAAGGCAGAGTTATCACACTGGAGTTTGATAATTTTTACTTTATCACAGTTTATGTTCCTAACGCTCAGGACGGCTTAAAGCGACTGGACTACCGTATGAGATGGGAGAACGACTTCCTTTCATACATCAAGAAGCTCGATGAGAAAAAGCCTGTCATTTACTGTGGTGACCTAAACGTTGCTCACAAAGAAATCGACCTTAAAAATCCAAAAACAAACCGAAAGAACCCAGGCTTTACCGACGAAGAGCGTGGAAAAATGACAGCTGTGCTTGAGAATGGCTTTACTGACACTTTCCGCTACCTCTACCCTGATATGGAGCAGATTTACTCTTGGTGGTCATACCGCTTTAAGGCTAGAGAGAAAAACGCAGGATGGAGAATCGACTACTTCATTTGCTCTAAGCGTCTTAACGACAAGATTAATGATGCAAAAATTCACACAGACATTTTCGGCTCTGACCACTGCCCTGTGGAGCTTGATATTGAACTGTAAAACTGACATACAAACATATTTAACAATAAATACGACTGTTGAGGATACCTTTTTATAGGCTTCTTCAACAGTCGTTTTTTTATTTACAGGCTCTTAACATAAACTTCACACACCTTGTAAGACCATTTAATATTAAGATGATATGATTTTATCACTTTAATGGAAAAATCTGAAAGGTACTTATATGAATAACAAGTTTACTACAAAATTAATATCACTAATTCTCGCACTTACTATGGTACTGTCAATCGTGCCTATGGCGACAGTATCCTCTAATGCCGCTCTCTCCCTTACTTCTCTGGACGGTTGGCTAACAAACCAGCTGTATGCAAGAGGTCTGAAAATTGCAGGTGACGTTTTCAACGGTCTGACAGGCTCAGTGGAAAACGTAGAATTCCAGTATGTGTGTTCACTCATCAACAAGTATGTTTTCGACGCCGGCAGTACAGGTGAAAAGCTCAGTGCTATTCAGAACACCTGTGATGAAATTCTCAAGATGACCGAAAACACCTACTCTGTTGTAAACGATATCAACAAAAAGATTTCGAGCAATACTATCACGGCAAGCCAAAAGGATTGCGACGAAGCGTTCGAAAATCAGGTTATGGCGTATGCTACCAAATACGATGAATCAAGCTATGATTTCTTGAATGTTTATATCGCTTATCTCGAATATCTTAATTATGCGTGCGACTGTGATGACACGGATGATGAAGACCTTGTTTTCTATGAAGAAGCGTACTTGAATGAGCTGAGAAGCTACTACGCAGGCGTCACAAACGATTTTTGCAGTAATCCAAATGGGTTTGACAGCCAAAACGAATACTACGATTTCAAAATGTACACAACAAACGCACTCGATGTGTGCATTACAGGAATGATAAAATCTATGCTCAACAATATGGACCCTAACTATTCAGGCGTTTCCAATGGCAGAAGATTTATTGACTATGCCGCTCAGTACGCTTACTACGCTTATCCATACTCAAATGAACAGGCACAGTTTGTGGACTATGCGGTTGAGCATCAGATAAATGTGGTTACAACAATGCTGATGGTGTATCAGGATATTGTTGCGCACAGAGCTGACTATTTAGAAAAGTGTATGGTTGACGAAGAAACCGAAGCTTACTACAAAAAAACGTGGACTCAGCTTGCAGGATACTACGACAACATAATTGAAAAAACCACAAACACAATAGAAAAATATCTAAACGGCAAGATTTATCTTCCTGATGTAAAAGCTTCAACCACTCTGGACAAATATGCCAGAAACGAATCTGTCAGCAATCTTAGTGGTGAAAAAGTTCAAAGCTTTTCGCTTACAAACACCAGCTTTTTAGATAAAAGAACGTACAATGGAAACCAGTGTGATGCTGCAAACTTTACAAGCAAGAGCGGTATGTCTTTCTACAAAAATGTTTCAGTAACTGCTAAGAACGGAGAGCTGAAATTCACACCGTTTTATGTTTTAAACGGCGATGCTATCGACAAAAGTCAAATGCATCTTACAGCATTTGATATAAATAATGAAAACTCGTGGGGTTCTGTGTTCGGTGGTCTTTATGATACTCACTATCTTCACACCGATTACTACAACCTTACACAGGGCAACTACACAGACGGTCTTAACAGCTATGGTGCTATATCGGATGTTTCAACGTTGAAAGAATGCATAAACGAAACATACTACACTGCAAATATGACATCCCCATACCAGTACTTTGCACCATACCTGAGTTACAGCAATGGAAACCCTATGTATTTATTATTAAATGGCAAAGTTGAAATGAGCGATGGTTACTCTGGATTTTGGACATTTATCATTGAGGAAACAAGATACACCTCTTTCCCTGTTTTCAATATGTCTTCTGAAAACAGTTTTGCCAACAACTGGAGTGGCGAAATGATGAGCCAGTACAATCTCCAGTATGACAGAAAAGAAAGCGAAAACAAAACAAATTCAATGTACGCAGTTATCCTTGCCCCAAAAAGCGATGAAACAAAGGTTAACATTGACACAGAGCTTTACGGTGAGGGTGAAATCACAGTAGCAGGCGAAAACTCAACAACAGCTGTTGCAGGTGAAAAGGTTGAAGTCAACATCACTGCTCCTGAAAATCACAGTATCACAGAAATTCGTGTTACATACAACAATGGTGATAATGAAGAAGAAAAGGTTATTCACTCAGGTATAGGTCCAAACGAAATGACCTTTGACTACCCTGTACCTTACTCCGACATAACCATCACTGTACAGACCGCAAACGTGCCACAGCCACTTTCTACTGACGAAGAAGGCAACTACGAAGTTAGCAACTACTCAGATTTACAGCAGATGGCTAAGATGGTAAACTGCGGTTATGAAAAGTACGCAAACGGTAGCTATATTGTTACAAACAGCTTTAAAGCCTGCGACAACGGCTTTTTGTGTTCAACTCCTATAGGCACAAGCGACAGCCCGTTTAAAGGTAAATTTGACGGACAGGGCTTTACTATCAGCGACTTGTGGTTTGACGAGTATTCTCAAGAAGATTATTTTGGCTTGCTCGGCGTAGTTGATGGCGGAGAAATTGAAAACCTCGCAATAGAAATGACACAGGGTTCTGCCTCAGCACACCACTACACTTATGGCACACTCTGCGGATATATCAAAAACGGCAGTATAGAAAATTGCTCGGCAACAGGATTACTCTGCGTTGAAGCTGATTATGCAGGCGGAATAGTTGGCATTGCCGAAAACTCAAGCGTAGAGGAATGTAAAACAAAGCTCAGCGTTACATCGGGCAAATACTGCTTTTTTGACGACATTTGCGGATACTGCATAGATTCTGAAATAACAGACTGCACAAGCGATAATTCACTGTACATATTCCCATACTAATTACCATAAACAGCATAAAAAACCGACCACAGAAAATGGTCGGTTTTCTTTATGCGTATTCAGTTTTATTCAACAACTACAACGCCGTTTTCTTTTACTGTAATCTGCATACCCGTTTTTACGTAGTTTAAAAACTCGTCGCCTAAACAGTCGATAACAGGCATTGTGATGTCGTCAAGCCACACATCAGCAAGGATTGCACCTGCTGCAGCAAGCGAATCAATGTGATTAGTGAACAGCATACACGCAGGCTGACGCTTCATTGCACACGCACAGTAGAGCACCATTCCGCCTGTTGTTGAACCAATTGTCTGAGGAAGCACCAATGCATTTCCTGCTAACTCTTCGCCGTAAATATCTTTGTTGTTCTGGTCGTTACAGGTAGCCTTTTTGTCGCCAAACTGCAACGCTTTCTGTAATGATGCAAGGGTGTTGAAGCCCTCTCTTGTTACCACTGCCTTAGCTGTACAGGTTCCCGGAGTAACTACTCTGCCTTTAAACTCTTTCATCTTAGTTACCTCCCTTTGTAATCTGTACCAAAATCTCGTCGTCTGTGTAGTAACGTGAGGTTGTGTAAGTTCTTAATTTGTTAGAAGATGTGATAACAGGCATCTTTGCACAAAGCGGATTGTTCATATACATAAGCGGACAGATGTAGGATGTGATTACACCTGTTTTCTTCAAACGCTCTGCGTACTCGGTTTTGTTAAACTGTTCAAGCACCTTTGGAGCGGCTGTGAATACTGTTGGGATAACAACCTTTTTGTTGCCGTACTTTTTGAGAGACTCCTCTACTCTGTCAGTCCAGTCCTTTAACTGCTGTAAGCTCATATGAGGGCAACCCATAAAGCACAGCTTTGGCTTAGCGTTCTTATCTTTCCAGATTACAGGGTAGTTGTTCTTTACACGCTCAAGCTCGGCATCTGTGATAACGTACTCTTTTGCGTTTTCCAAGATAAGGGATTTACCCTGTTCCTTTGCTTCAGGTGTGAGATTGTCGATGTGGTAAAGACCAACGGCACCATTTGATGCAGTTGCCGCACCGAAGTCTTTTAAGTATGTACAAGCCTCATCTGTCAGCTCGTCTCCAATCCACTTATCAAGTCCTACAACATATGGAACATCTTCCATAACTTTCATACCGATAGCTGAACCTAAGAGCTGAGCCTCAGGCTTTTTAGTTGTTTCAATTTTAATAACCCAAGAAGCTTTTCTGCCCTCGTCTGTTAAAAGTCCGAAATACGGAACACAGCCTGCGATTGAACCCATAATGTCCATAATACCAGAGTTACGGTTGCATCGAGCACCCAAAACCGAGTTAGCGTAAACCACGGCTGAGCTTTCTGCCCAGCTTAAGATATCGCCTTTCTTTGGCTTGTTGCCGACCTCGTCCATATAGCAAGTGCAGGTGAACGCATCCTTTTCCATAAGTCCGAGTTTATTAAGCTGACCCTCGTAGAAATCCTGCTTAGAATACATAAACTTGTTGAAAATGAGGTTCTGCAAAAAGTTTGCAGGGACGTTTTTGTCAAGTGGTCTTGGGTCAACAGAGAATGTCTGCTTTGATATTGCGCCTGCTTCAATCAGCTTGTCCATAAGCTCGTAAACAGGGGTAATCATCTTTAAACCGAACGATGTAACGAGGTGGTTGTGCTCACTTGTTACGTCTATCATTTTTTCTGCACCAAATGCTTCGCCGTACATTACAAGGGTTTTCATAACTTTTGCTAAAGTTTCGCCCTGCTTTCCGTCAAGCATCTGTTGTTGCTTTTCATTTAATATCATAATGTGCTCCTTTTCAATGTGCCTTTACAAAACGCTTTTACAGCTTCATACATACATCCCAAGCCTGCCAGATAACAGTTCTGAGGTTGCCGACCTTATCAGCGTCACCGACAATGTGGATGTGTCTGCTCTTTTTAGCGATTGGAGATGGGTTGTAGCCTACTGACATAATAACAGTGTCAGCATCAATCTTGAACTTCTTGTCGTCCTTATCCTTAACCATAACGCCATCTTTAAGGATTTCTGTGAGTGAGGTTTCAAGATATACAGGCACCTTGTTTGTTTCGAAGAAATCACGCAGGTAGCTTGTGTTTGCAAGGCATACACCAGGTGTTGTTACCAAATCGTCCTGCATTTCTACGATAGTAGGCTTTTTGCCCTGTAAGTATAAGTCGTAAGCAATCTCGCAACCTGTAAGACCGCCACCGATAACGACAACCTTTTCGCCTGCTTTGTTGTTATCAAGGAGATAATCAACCGCTTCGATAGCTTTGTCAAAGCCTTTGACAGGGATTTTCTTAGCTTTTGCACCTGTAGCAACGATGATTTCGTCAGCATCCAGTGTTTTTATATCTGTAATTTCTGTGTTGAGTTTAACTTCAATCGGGTACTTTTTTAGTTCACGGATATACCAAGCGATGAGCTCTCTGTCCTTTTCCTTGAAAGACGGAGCCGCAGCGGCAATGAACACACCGCCCAAGTCACCTGTCTTTTCATACAGCGTTACCTTGTGACCACGTTTTGCACACAAAATTGCTGACTCCATACCGCCGATACCGCCACCGATAACAGCGATTTTCTTTGACTTTTTAGCTTTTTCTACATAATACTTCTTTGACTGCATAGTCTGAGGATTAAGTGCACAGCGAGAAAGTCCCATTGTATCAGTTAAGTCCTGAGTGTTAGCGTGACCCTTTGATGATGAGAAGTTAAAGCAACCTGAGTGGCAACAGATACAAGGTTTGATGTCTTCCAATCTGTCATCAATCATCTTTGTAATCCAAGCTGGGTCAACAAGGAACTGACGAGCAACACCGACAGCATCGATTTTACCCTGTGCAACTGCTTTTGCACCCTCGTCCATTTCCATTCTGCCTGCACAAACAACAGGAATGTCAACGAACTTCTTTATGTGTGAAACGCTGTCGAGGTTGCAGTTTTGTGGCATATACATCGGTGGATGTGCCCAGTACCAGCTGTCGTATGTACCGTTGTCGGCGTTGAGCATATCGTAACCTGCGTCCTGCAAGTATTTTGCCGCTTTTTCAGATTCTTCCATATTTCTGCCGACTTCAACGTAGTCTTCATTTGGCATTGCGCCCTTGCAGAAACCTTTCATCTTTGACTCAACTGAGTAACGAAGCGATACAGGGAAATCTTTACCGCAAGACTCCTTGATAGCTTTTACAACTTCAACTGCAAAACGATAGCGGTTTTCAAAGCTTCCGCCGTACTTATCGTCACGCTTGTTAAAAAACTCAATAGCAAACTGGTCAAGCAAATAGCCTTCGTGCACAGCGTGAACTTCAACGCCGTCTACGCCTGCTTCTTTACAAAGCTTTGCTGTTTTTGCGAAAGCTTCGATAATCTCCTCTATCTGCTCAACTGTCATCTGTGGGCACTCAATATCGTGTGCCCAACGTGACGGCTGTGGTGATGGAGAAGCAAGCTCGTGAGATGTGTCGATAATTGGCTTTACGATAGCACGTGTGAATTTATTCTTATGCAGTGGTGCAACAAGCTCGGTGATTGCCCAGGAACGGCCCATACCAGCTGTGAGCTGAACAAACAGCTTTGCACCTGTTTTGTGAATCTCATCCATAAACTCTTTAAGGTCTTTGAACATCTTTTCGTTTTGCCACAGCCATTTGCCCCAAAATGTATCCCTCAGCGGTGCGATACCCGGGATGATAAGACCGACGTTGTTGTTGGCTCTCTCCAAAAACAGCTTCGCGGCTTCCTTGTCAAAATGGCAACCTGTGAGCTCAAACCAACCAAAAAGCGATGTACCGCCCATTGGGCACATTACGATTCGGTTCTTGATTTCAACGTTGCCTATCTTCCACGGAGTAAACAACGCATTGTATTTCTCGTTCATTCTTCCACTCCTTTTTATATGGTTAATTTTACATTAACAAGTATAATCTACAGATGTTGAAATGTCAACATCTTATCATTCTATTCCATAAAGCCGCCTTGCATTTTCGGCAGTTATGTCGAGAAGCTGTTGTATGCTGATACCCTTAATTTCAGCAATTTTTGTCGCAGTGTAAATGATATTAGACGAGTCGTTTCGCTTGCCACGATTAGGTACAGGTGACAAATACGGCGAGTCGGTTTCAAGTAGCAGTCTGTCGAGTGGCACATATTCTGCGACTTCAACAGGAACTCGGGCGTTTTTGTAGGTAACTGTACCGCCTAAGCTGATACTCATACCGAGTTTGAGCACCTCTTTGAGCATTTCGACACTGCCTGAAAAACAATGGAGCAATCCCTTCGGTTTGTAAAAACGGAGCTTTTCCATAACATCGCCGTGGGCTTCCCTATCGTGGACTACAACAGGAACGCAAAGCTCTTTTGCAAGCTTTAACTGCTCATCAAACACTCGGTGTTGCAACTCTTTTTCAATGTCCCAGTGATAGTCAAGTCCGATTTCACCAAGGGCTACAGCCTTTTCGTGCTTTAACATTTGAGCTATTTT
>JAFUOM010000013.1 GCA_017481885.1 Ruminococcus sp. | reverse complement strand
CAGTTCTTAGCACAGAAATTATTGCTGAAACAATTCCGTTGTTTAAAGCTGTGAAAAAAGAAGAGGCGAAAATTCCTGCTGATGCAAATAGAAAAGAGAATGAGTAAAAGAAAAATCCTCTTATTGTCAGGTTGAGCAAATCTTCGTCGTATCCTACAAAAATCAGTGACAACGGCTTAGCCAGAAACAGTGCCAAAGCAAACATTGCAATCGATGAAATGCTAAGTACTACAATACTTTTTTTGAATAGACTTTTGAGTTCGTCGTGATTTTCAGCTCCGTAGTTGTAGCTTACAACAGGAGCAGTTCCAAGGCTGTATCCTATGAACACAGAAAGGAAAATCAAGTTTACATACATCATAACCCCATATGCAGCTACGCCGTTTTCTCCTGCAAATTTCATCAGCTGAGCATTGTAGAGCATACCGACAAATGACATCGAAAGATTTGAGAGTAATTCGGAAATTCCGTTTGTACAAGTACGTGAGAGTACCCACAAGTTGAATTTGGTTTTTGTAAATCTTAGTTTGCTACTGTTTTTTCGTGCAAAATAAATGAGAGGGAACAAGCCTCCGAAAAGTTGGCTGGCACTTGTTGCGATAGCCGCACCAAACAATCCGAACGGGAACACAACAACTAAAAGCGCGTCAAGCACGATGTTTGTGACTCCTGAAATAATTGTCATATACAGTCCGAGTTTTGGCTTTTCAGCAGTTACAAAAAAGCTCTGAAATTCAAACTGCATTACATAAAACGGAACGGTTGCGATAAGTACTCTGCCATAAAGAACGCTGTCGCTTAAAAGTTCACAATGAGCTCCGAGCAAGCTGGCTATCGGTGGCATAAAAATAAAAGATATCACCGAAATAACAACGCTCAATATAAACGATACATAAACAAGCAAAGAAAACTGGCGGTTTGCTTGTTCGTTGTCGCCTTCACCCATTGTTTTTGCTACAAGAGCACTGCCTCCTGTGCCAAACATAAAACCGATTGTGCTTATCATCATAATAAACGGCCAGACAAGATTAATTGCAGCGAACGATGTTTTGCCGACAAAGTTTGATACAAATAGTCCATCAACAACGCCGTAAATTGATGTGAATATCATCATAGCGATTGACGGTAGGGTGAAGCGTATGAGCTTTCTGTAGGTAAAATGGTCGTTTAGTTGAATTTGCTTTTTAGCTTTTGTCATTTTTAATTCTGATTGTTATTTCGCCTGTGGATAAAGTTTTTGTTCCGTTTTCAGTTTCTATAATAAGTCCGCCGTTATTGTCGATGTCAACGGCAGTAGCTTCTTTTGTTACACCATTTTCTGTGTAGTTGATTTTTTTGCCCAATACAAGGCTGCGCTTTTTGTACTCATCAATAAAAGCTCTGCTTTCGATGTTTTCGTACATAGTAACGATATTGTCAGTGATAAGCGCACACAAGTGGTTTTTATCAACAGCCTGTCCTAAAGATGAGGCAATATCTCTCAGCTCATCGGGAAAATCAATGGTAGAAATATTAATTCCGATTCCGATGATGATACCTTTAATTTTTGAGGTTACATAATCAGTAACTGCTTCGCATAAAATACCGCACACTTTTTTTGAGCCGATGTAAATATCATTGACCCATTTAATAACGGCGTCAATACCACACAGAGCTTTGATAGCATCTGTTACGCAAACGGAAACAGCGGTTGTCATACACACAGTGTCCTGAATGTCGTCTTTTGCTTTTAGCATAAGTGACATATATAGCCCTGTGTCTTTAGGTGAGTAGAAACTTCTGCCAAGTCGTCCTCTGCCTGCAGTCTGAGAGTTTGCAACAAAAAGCAGGGGAGAATCAGTCAGTTTGTGAGAATTACGTTTTGCTTCGCTGTTTGTCGAGTCAATTGTATCAAAGCACAATACCTGAGCGTTACAGTTCAGTTTTGTGCTGATGTTTTCAGCAGACAGCATCATCGCAAAATCACTTTCCTTCCGTTATCGTATAATAGCACAAAATGTCATAGCTGACAAGCACAATAAAACCGGTTGAAAGTATGCTTTTTCTTGTGTTGTAATATTTTAGGTTCAAAAACATTAAACGAACCCGTGTGTTTGCGAAACGCTAAAAAATACCTCTTGACAAGTTTTAATTGCGAAAAAGAATGATAATTTAAAAAACAGAAAAAATCTTAAAAAATTTATAAATAATTCTTGACATTATTCTTTTTTAGATATAAGATATTATACTGTACCATTATGGGGGCATCTGCCCCTATTTCGCGACAAAAAGTTTTGCAAACGTTGAATATTAGCACACTTGATAAATCTTGTCAAGAGTCTTTTAAGCAACAAAATTGTAATTTTTTGTGGTGCCGAATGACGGGTGTTTTCGCGACAACACCCATATAGATTTTTAAAGGAGTGATACGCCTATGGTAAACGTCAAACCGGTAAAATTAGGCAACAGTCAGAGATACAGCTTTGGCAAAATTGACGATGTAATCGATATGCCGAATCTTATCGAAGTACAGAAAAAGTCTTACCAGTGGTTCTTAGACGAGGGTCTCAAGGAAGTATTCAAGGATGTATCAGGTATTACTGACTATCAGGATAACCTTGTACTTGACTTCATTGATTACACTCTCGATGTTGACCATCCGAACTATTCTGTAATCGAGTGTAAGGAAAGAGATGCAACATACTCAGCAGCTCTTCGAGTTACAGCACGACTTTTAAACAAAGAAACCGGCGAAATTAAAGAATCGAATGTGTTTATGGGTGACTTCCCACTCATGACAGCAAGTGGCACCTTCGTTATCAACGGTGCTGAGCGTGTAATCGTATCTCAGCTCGTCAGATCCCCTGGTGTTTACTACAAAATGGACCACGACAAAACAGGTAAGGAGCTTTTCTCTTCAACTGTTATCCCTAACCGTGGTGCATGGCTTGAATACGAAAACGACGTTAATGACGTGCTTTATGTCCGTATCGATAAGAACCGTAAGGTTCCTATCACTGTTTTCCTTCGTGCTTTAGGTCTTGGCACAAACGCTGAAATCATTGAGAAGTTCGGCGATGATGCAAGAATCAAAGCTACATTTGAGAAGGACACAGCTACTTGTGTTGAAGAGGGTCTCATCGAGGTTTACCGTAAACTTCGCCCATCAGAGCCTCCAACAGTAGAAAGTGCACAGACTCATATCAATAACTTATTCTTCGACCCACGCCGTTATGATATGTCAAGGGTCGGCAGATATAAATATAACAAGAAGCTCGGTATGTCTAACAGACTTCCTGGTCAGACACTTGCTGAGCATATCATCAATCCAAGAACAGGCGAAATTCTTGCTAAGCGTGGCGATACTATCGACCGCGACAAGGCTCTTGAGATTGAAAACGCTGGTGTTAAGGAAGCTTTCCTTGTAGGCGAAGAGGGCAAAGTAGTTAAGGTTCTTTCAAACGGTATGGTTGACATCAATGCTTATGTTGACTTT
>JAFUOM010000109.1 GCA_017481885.1 Ruminococcus sp. | reverse complement strand
CCGATAGGTGACGGATGAGGTTGAAAGCGTTTATAGCTTAACAATTAAATTGCTGTTATCAAGCGTTTTTTTACCTCACCACCGCCTACGGCGGAGCCTTTCCTTGCAGGAACGGCAAACCCTTTGTCCTTCGGACATTTCCCTTATCAAGGGAATACCTCATTGCAATTAGGGGAAGCCTTGGATAGTCATTTATGTATGGCTACACGGACACAACGCTCATTTTCAGAAATGTTTATGAGTGGTTTTGTTATAATAAACTATAATTTAATGCGAAAATGGGAGGCTATCTTCCTATATTTTTTATTTGTCATATTACAGCCGTTGTCCTCATACATTATAGTATCAACAGTGTATCGGAGGAAATTATGGAAGAAAGAAGCATATACAAAGATATCAGTAGTCGCACCGGTGGCGATATATACATAGGTGTAGTAGGACCTGTCAGAACAGGTAAATCAACTTTTATCAAACGTTTTATGGATTCTATAGTGTTGCCTAATATTGGCGACGAGCACCTGCGTCGTCGCACAAATGATGAACTCCCTCAGTCATCCGGTGGCAGAACCATAATGACAACAGAGCCTAAGTTTATTCCGGAAGAGGCTGTTCAGATTAACGTCGATAATACCGCAACACTGAAAGTCAGAATGATAGATTGTGTCGGCTATGTTGTGGACAGTGCAATGGGATATATGGAAGATGATACACCACGAATGGTGAAAACCCCGTGGCAAGACAGTGAAATGCCGTTTGACCGTGCCGCTGAAATCGGCACACAAAAGGTTATCAACGAGCATAGCACAATCGGTTTGCTTGTTACAACCGACGGAACAATAGGTGAAATTCCACGAGAAGATTATGTAAAAGCTGAAGAGCGTGTCGTTTCAGAGCTTAAAGCGATAAACAAACCATTTATAGTTCTTCTTAACTCTTTGGAACCCGATTCGGTGTCGTGTGCCGAGCTTTGCTCACAGCTTGCTCACAAATATCAGGTGCCTGTTTTGCCGGTTAATTGTATTGAGCTTGACGAAAACCGCATCAAAGCAATTTTGGCCCAGGTGCTTTTCGAGTTTCCTGTGCGTGAAGTAAGAGTGAGTATTCCAAAATGGCTTGTCACACTTCCAAAAGACCACTGGCTTAAATCCGCAGTTTTTGAAAGCATACGTGGGAATTCAGGCAGTATGCAGAAAATACGTGAAATTCAGAGTGTACTGGAAAATATAGCTAAATGCGAGCATATCGACAATGCGTTATTAACCACTTTGGATTTAGGAAAAGGCAGTGCAGGTGTCAGTATTGAACTTAAATCCGACCTGTTCTTTAAGATATTGTCTGAGAAAACAGGTATCGAAATAAATGACGAAAAATCTCTGCTTGACTCTGTGTTTGAGCTGTCGCAAAAGAAATCTCAGTTTGACAAAATTTCTCAAGCCTATGAGCAGGTCAAAGAAACTGGCTATGGAATTGTTATGCCGACTCTTGACGAATTGTCGCTCGAAGAACCACAGATAATCAAGCAAAACGGAAAATACGGTGTCAAACTCAAAGCAAGTGCACCAAGCATCCATATGATGAAAATCAACACAACAGCAGAGGTAACCCCGATTGTTGGAAGCGAACAGCAAAGCGAGGAGCTGGTTACATATCTGCTCAAAGAGTTTGAAGAGAGTCCACAAAAAATCTGGGAGTCTAACATTTTCGGTAAGTCTGTCAACGAACTGGTTTCCGAGGGGCTTAACAACAAGCTTTATCGTATGCCTCCTCAAGCAAGAGCTAAGGTAGGAGAGACGATTGAAAAAATCATCAATGACGGTTGCAACGGATTGATTTGTATAATACTGTAAGTTAAGTTTACAAACAACTTGTTAAATTTCTAACAAAATTGTCGAAATAAACAAATATAAAAATACCCTCATATTTTTGTTGAAATTAAGTCGCATTTAGTATATACTATTTAATGACTAAATTTTTGAAATATGGGGGTTTATTTCATGGCGGAATATTTCGCAAATCTCGATATGATGACTGCCTGGACAGTTCTTATCACAGGCTTCGTTGTTGTATTTACGGTTTTAATCCTGCTTATCTGTATCATCAAGCTTTACAGCACAATAGTGTACAAAGCTGAAATGAAAGCGAAAGCAAGAAAAGAGGCTAAATCAAAAAAAGATGATGACGACACACCAAAGGGTACAGGCGTTGGTGGCGGTTCTACACCTGCTAACGCGTCCAGTGGTGTTAGCGGTGATGTGCTCGCATGTATCGCAGCTGCTGTTGCTATGATGTATGGTGACAATGTCCGCATCAAAAATATAAGAAAAGCTCCTGCACGCAGTGCGTGGGGTAACGCAGGTGTTGTTGCCAACACCAGAGCGTTTTAATCAAGGAGGAGTTTGAAATATGGCTATTTTACAAGGTTTTTTAGATTCTCTTAAAGGTCTATTTTTAGACTCAGGTCTTGTTGATCTCGGTTGGCAGAACTATGTAATGATTCTTATCTCATTTGCGCTCTTATATCTTGCTATCAAAAAGCAGTATGAGCCACTTCTTCTTTTGCCAATCGCTTTTGGTATGTTACTCGTAAACCTCTATCCTGACATTATGGCTGCTCCATCAACGGATATGGTGCCTCTTGCAGAATATTTAACTACGCACGATACGATAGATTATGCGGTTACAACGTTAAACGGTGAACAGTATGTTAACGTTCCAACCTATGGCGGTTTGCTTTATTACCTCTATCAGGGTGTAAAACTCGGTATTTATCCACCCCTTATATTCCTTGGCATCGGTTGTATGACTGACTTCGGTCCGCTTATTGCTAACCCTAAGAGTTTCATCCTCGGTGCTGCTGCTCAGGTAGGTATCTTCATTACATTCATTGGTGCTATCTTACTTGGTTTTGCTCCAAATGAAGCCGGTGCTATCGGTATTATCGGTGGTGCTGACGGTCCTACAGCTATTTATGTAACTTCTAAGCTTGCTCCGCATCTTTTAGGCTCTATTGCTATTGCTGCTTACTCATATATGGCTTTGGTTCCTATCATTCAGCCACCTATTATGATGGCTCTCACAACAAAGAAAGAGCGTTCAGTTGTAATGGAGCAGTTAAGACCTGTTTCAAAGCTCGAGAAGATTTTATTCCCAATCGTTGGAGTTGTTGTGTGTGCAATCCTGCTCCCAAGTTCAGCACCTCTTATCGGTATGCTTATGCTTGGTAACCTTTTCAAGGAGTCTGGTGTTGTTGAACGTCTTAGCAAAACAGCTCAGAACGAACTTATGAATATCATCACAATCTTCCTTGGCGTAACAGTTGGTGCTACTGCTACAGGTACTCGTTTCCTTCAGTGGGATACAATATTCATTATCGTGCTTGGTCTTGCAGCATTCTGTGTTGGCACAGCTTGTGGTTTGCTCTTCGGTAAGCTTATGTATATCTTTACAGGCGGTAAGGTTAACCCACTTATCGGTTCAGCAGGTGTATCTGCTGTTCCAATGGCTGCTCGTGTATCTAACAAGGTTGGTCAGGAAGAAAATCCTGGTAACTTCCTTCTTATGCACGCTATGGGTCCTAACGTTGCTGGTGTTATCGGTTCCGCTGTTGCAGCTGGTGTACTGCTCAGCATTTGCGGCTAATATTTATAAAGGTAAATGGGTGAGAGAGCTTTTTCTCTCACCTTTTTATTTTAATTACCATAATTCTAATACAGAATTATTATTGCTTACTGATGATATATCATATAATGTGTAAGAATTTGATATATAGGGGGTTAATATGTCAAGACAATTAACTATTAATGATATACTTAAAATGTTTTTGGCGCATATTAAGCTTATCGTTATAATGGCACTGGTTGGTACAGTGCTTGCTTATATGTATGTGTCATTTTTTGTTTCGCCTACATATACAACAACCGCTTTGATTCTTGTACAGAATGATGCGGGTTTTTCAAATAGTAACACTTCGACTTCTTCGGGCGATGACAACGAGAAAGTTAATACTAACGATATTACTCAGTCTGTTATGCTCGCAAATACCTGTACGGTTCTTTTTACAAAAGATCCTGATATGAAGAGTGTTATCGGTGGTAATGCTGTTAGTATAACTGCTATCGAAGACTCGTATTTTCTTGAAATCAGAGTAACTTCGTCTGATCCGATTACTGCAGCAAATGTTGCTAACCAGGTGGCTGCTGAGGCACCAAAAGTATTTAAAAAGTATTTTGGTGAAGCCGGTAGAGTTGATACCGTTGACGAAGCTTCAATACCATCAAGCCCTTCATCTCCGAACGTTAAGAAGTTTGTTATGATGGGATTCTTAGGTGGACTTATTCTGGCACTCGGTATATCCTTCCTGATTGAAATTGTAGACACAACTGTTAAATCGGATGATGACCTTTACGAAATATACGATATCCCTGTTTTTGCTGAGATTATTGATTTCGAAGTGGAAGGCGGTGCTAAGAAAAAATGAAACTGATTTCTAAGAAAAAACGCCTTGGTGCTTCTGAAAAAACCAGAAATATCATTAATAGTGATAGTAAGTTCGCTATTGTAGAGGGTTACAAATCAGCACGTACAAGTCTTGTGTTCTCACTTGTAGCTGAGAATAATCCTTGTGTTGCAGTAACATCGTGGTCAAAAGGTGAGGGTAAAAGTACTGCTACTGTTAACCTTGCAATTTCATTTGCTAAGATGGGCAAAAGGGTGCTTCTTATTGATACAGACCTTCGTCGTCCTAATGTTCACAACCTTTTAAAGCTTAAGAACAGTGTTGGTCTTTCTGAAGTTATAGGTCAGTTTGCTGACTTTGAAGATGTTGTTAATCGTGCTGTTGTTCCTTGCTTGGACGTCTTAACAGCTGGTGCAGTTCCTCCGAATCCATCAGAGCTTATCGGTTCTAACGCCTTTGCGGCATTTATGAACCTCGCAAAGAACCAGTATGACTATGTTATTCTTGATACTCCGCCTGTTGGTGTAGTTACAGATGCTTTGTTATTAAAGGACCATATTGCAGGTTACGTTCTTATTGTTCGCGAAAAAGTTACAACTCATGGTGATATCGAGAAAGCCGTGCAGTCGTTCAAACTTGCTGACACCAAGGTGCTTGGTTTCCTTAAAGTAGGTTGTTCGTTGCAAGATCGCAAGAAGTACAAAGGTCGTAACTACGGCTATTATAAATATTATTAATTTGCTTGTTTGTTTTAAGGGCCCGATTTATCGGGTCCTTTTTGTGTAATTTGTACTAAATTGTGCATAATATATAATGAATATATTTTTGCAAGATTTAGATTTTTGTGTTGCAAAAAATATAATTATAGGTTAAAATATTACTCGGCAATTCAAGTTTTTTGCAATTTATTATAGAAGTTGGTGCAAAATGTTATATGAAAAGATG
>JAFUOM010000108.1 GCA_017481885.1 Ruminococcus sp. | reverse complement strand
GTTTAGCGCACAGAGAAGATTTAAGTTTACAGAAACGTTTTTGGGAGGGCGTGGAAACCCTCCCCTACGATTTACAATGCATTTTTGTTTTATACACAAATACAACACACATTTTCAGAAATGTTTTTCGGACGAGCAATGAGTTTCCCCTGACAGGGGAAGTGGCGTGTAACGCCGAAAGGGTTGCCGTTCCTGCTTAAGGAACGCCCCTACAAATATCTCAAAACGTTTGTGGTCCGCTAAACTATAATTTAGCAAATTTAACATAAAAAAGGGGCATCTCGCCATCGTGAGACTGCCCCTTTGCGTTTGTTGATTCAATTATTGTTTATCTGTAGTATCTGTCCCATGATGCAACGAACAACTGTGCTGCTGAATAGTACCCAGGGTACTCTTCGGTTTCCCAAATAGCTACCGACATTAAATCAAAGTTTGGGTTAAGAATGTTTGCTCTGTGACCAGGGGAATCCATCCATCCCTGAACAACATGTTCAGCAGAGTACAGATACAGTGCCAAATTTTCGCCAGCCTGCCAGTAGGAGCCTTTTCCCATATCGCTCAAAATCGTATACCACATTCTGCCGTCAGGGCGTGTATGAGAGAAAGTTTCGTACTTATTACATTCCTTTGCTCTAATTTTCGCACACTCGTAGCGGTCGTAGTCAAACACCACTTCTTCAAGACCTCTTTTGGTACGCTCAACGTTTACAAGTCGGAGTATTTCAAGCTCCATCTCGTTTGGCTGTGAGTCATCAACCGGTTCTGTTTCAGGCTCGGTCGGCTCTGTTGTAGGCTCAGTCTCAGGCTCAGTCTCAGGCTCAGTAGGTGGCTGTGTTTCCTCCACAGGGAAGTGGTCAATCACCTTAGCAATATAGCACTGCACAGATGTACAATCTATAATTGCGATTTCACCGTCACCATCAACGTCAATCGCTTTGAGCACATCGTCGTCAAGAGTAATAACTCTTGCAATGTGCTGTTGAATATTTGTAACATCAATAATGTCGATTTGTCCGTTACCGTTAGTGTCACCGTAGCACGGACAATGAGCAAAGGCTGTAGCCAGACTGCACAACATCACCAGTAAAGCAACCAATAACGCAACTATTTTTTTCACGACAATAACCTCGATTCTGCAAAGTCATTCCTTTGCAAGGCTATTATAGCACACTTTTTGTAAAATTTCAACAAAATTATTTTATTTTTATGAAAAGTTTTAACATATAGTAAAAATATCTTACTGACATCTACTTGTATGTACATCTAATTTTTTTGCACACAATATGTAGTTTGTCACGTTGTAAAATCAACACAAACCATTGCTAATGCCACGCTGTAAAGTACGACAAAACTGCATTGGAGAAGCTCAACGGAACTTTAACCGGCACTCCTTATAGGGGAACAACTGAAAGCGGTGAGCGGTCGGTTTACTACTCAAAGCCAACACCACAGACAAGTATAGCGATTACAGTGACTTCTACGTAAAAGGAGCTGTGTGTCAGCGATAAAATTAATTCATAAAACATAAAGGGGTAGCCACACAAAAACGTGAGTCTACCCCTTTTTTCTTCATTTGTTATGCGTAAGTTACGGTTACTCTAAATTATGCCCAGAAAAGCTGAACAACCGCATAATATCCCTTAGCGTTTGGTATCTCGCACGCACCAACAGCCATATATTTGTAGTCAGGGTCTAAAATCTGTTCTCTGTGACCGGCAGTTGAACTCATCCACGCACTTACTGCGCTCTGGGGACTTGAGCTACCCATAACGATGTTCTCACCAAGTGCCATCCACGGTTCTTTTACATTCAACTCATTAAAAACCGTAAAAAACGGTGTGCCATCAGGACGCATATGGTCGTAAACTATGAGCAGTTCCTCTGCTCTGAGCTTAGCGCAATCGTGGATGTGGTATCCAAACTCGTACGGCTGTAAGCCTTCCTTTGCACGTTCTTCGTTTACAAGTCGCAATACTTCAAGTTCAAACTCTAGTGTTGTCATCCCTGTTGACGGCTTTTCGGTCGGCTTTTGGGTTGGTGTTGTGGATTCTTCTGCCTGCTTTTCGTCAGCAGGGAAAGATGTGATTTTTTTAGCAACATAACGTTGGATTTCTGTTACATCCATAATATTTACGTCGTTGTTTGCATCCACATCAGCCAAAATGAGTACATCGTCAGTAAGCAACTGAGCCTTAGCCAGATGATTCTGAACTGCTGTTGCGTCAAATATGTTTACGGTGTCGTTTTTATCAACGTCGCCGTATTTTGGCACATCCGCCAAAACCGCAGGCATACAACCAAAAATCAACACCGCTACTGTTATAATAGCAATTAACTTTTTCATATTAACACCTCAGTATCAATTATTAATATCTATTGTATTTATTTTATATCACAATTTGTGATAATTATCAACTGTCGGCGAGAATTATCTGCCGTTGATTGTGTTGTTACTCAAAAACCATTGCCTTATTTATCTTTATTTTAAGATTTATTGAACTTGAGTTTACACACTGCTATAATGAAAATGGAATAGTATTATCGGATTTTTGGAGGACGTAAAAATGAAAAAGCTAAAACAACTGTCAGCCATAGTAATGACGCTGACTATACTGATTTCATCATTGTCGCTAAGCGCAAACGCTCAGCTACCGGACTCAACGCCAAGCCAACTTGAAGCTATGGATGTAAGCGAAGATTTTTCTTCTTTAGGCACAGGCGATTTGGGTGTTGAGACTTATAACCCTGATGGTGCAAAAGTTATTTCATCGCTGAGCGATTACTATGAACTTATCAATACGAACGAAAAAGGTAAAAAAGACATCGCTATTACAGGTGCATCGTCTTTGCCGTCTTCTGTTGATAACAGCACATCTGAGTATTTTCCTGAAATCGACACACAGGGTTCGCTCAACTCCTGTGTTCCGTTTGCTTGCATCTACTATCAGTTCACTTACGAAATGAACAGGTTAAGAGGAGTCAAGACAACAAAAGACAACATCTTCTCTCCAAAGTGGGGGTTCAACTTTTTGAACCACGGCACAGGCTCAGGCACAAACTACACTTTGGTGTACGGCATTTTGCAGCAACACGGATGTCCTTTCAACAAGTCTTTTCCATATGATGCAAAGGATTATCTGAGCTGGAGCACAGACGAAAAAGTCTGGCGTGAAGCTATGCGTTATCGCCTTACTGACCACCAGCTTTTTGACACAATCGGTACAGAGGGTTTGGAAATCACATCCCCTGATGACGCTGATTTACTCCCTATCAAAGCTTCCCTTGCAAACGGCGACGTACTCACTTGTTCAACATTTATGACCAGCGTTGAAAAGGGCAAGAAGAAAATCAAAACTAACCCTGACGCTCCTGAAAACGATAAATATGTAAACGAACAGTATTTAAGAGAGTTACCATCTACCGAGGGCGGTCACCGAATGACCATTGTAGGATACAACGACAACCTCTGGTGCGACATCAACGAAAACGATAAAGTTGACGCAGGTGAAATGGGTGCATTAAAAATCGCCAACTCCTGGGGTAAAAGCTTCGCTAACGAAGGCTTTTTGTGGTTTTCTTACGATTCACTCAACCACGTTTCCTGTGTAGAAGGTGTCAAGGAGAATGAAAAGAGATATCACGCCTTGACCGAAATCACCAGAATGGAAGTAAGTGCAAACGAAGGCAACGACATTTATGTTAAGTTTACCGTCAATACCGCAAACAGGTCAAAGTTCGCCGCAATTTTTGAGGCCTCATTAAACGGCACTGAATACAAACGTTATATGCTCGATGTTGCCAAATATTATGGCACCTCAGATAACAACGCTTTTGACGGTACAAAAAATGCGTGTGACGCAACCTTTGTTTATCCGCTTAACGACTTATGCCCTGAGCTTACAACTGAAAATTTCGAAGACATAGACTTTTCTATAACCATTAGAGACAATGGTTCGGACTCAAACACCGTAATAGTCAAAAACGCTTCCCTTGTAAACGAACACACAGGCAGAGAATACAGGGTCAACGCAAATTATCCGATAACTTTAAACGCAAGTGACTTTAACGTAACGCTCAAGGAAAAAACCACAAACAATGTCGTTGTGTATTACATCGGCTTTGACGAGCCAACTCTGCACTATAAAAAGGCAGGCTCCACTACATTCACAAAAGCAAAAATGGAAGAAAACGACGAGCGTCACGGATATAAGTACAAATACGTTTTAGAAGATACCAGTCCGAATGCCCAAATATATTTCAGCGGTGATAACGGCAAAATTGATAACAACGATGGAAACTATTATACCGCCAACGTCGGACTTAACTACTATTTCACAAAAGGTCAGCGTAACGAACTTCAAATCGCTGATTTGAAAGTCACAAACGGAACGCCTGATGTAAACAAAACCTGCAAACTTGATTTCACCACAACAGGTGGTTATGAACCGTACCAGTACCAGTACACCTTAGAGGACCTAAGCACAGGTGAAACAAAGATAGTCAAATACAACGTTAAATACGAGAACAGCCCATTCAGATTTACAAAAGAAACTACATACAAAATTACTGTAGAGGCAATGGACTACGCAAAGCAAACTGCAAGCACTTCAATGCTCGTCACAGTAGAAGACCAACCGCTTCAAATAGTATCACTCGCACCTAATAAAGAAAAAGGTCTTGTGTCAAAACCGCTTACCCTCACAAGCACAACTGAGTACGAAGGGCTTATGGCTGGTCCGCACACTCCTACCTCACGTTTTCTTATAAAAGACAGCACAGGCAAGGTGGTTGTTGACGAGGTTGTAAAATACTCAAGCGTGAATTACTCTTTCTGTAGCACAACAACCGAGTACGACTTCATACCTAAAAAAGCAGGCGACTACACTCTTACAGTATCGCTTACTGACTGGTACAAGGAGTACACAGAAAAAACAATAAACTTCACTGTTTGCGATATGATTTACGGCGACTCTGACGGCAACGGCGACGTAAACATTATGGACACAACAAAAATCCAGCAGTACCTTGCAAACATCATCACAAACAGCGACATTTATCTTGACCTTGCTGACTGCGACGCAAATACAGATGTTAACATTATGGACGCAACCACAATCCAGCTCTACCTTGCACACAAGGAAAACGCTGGCAAAACAGGCACAGTTATTGAGTACATTCCACCAACAGAAATTGAAACTCAACCTCAGACTCAAAAGTCGACAACTAACTCTGGCGGCAACAATGTTACATTCACAAACTCACTTAGCTGGAGTGGCACAATCTACTGCTACTACTGGAGCGACTCAAACACATCGATGGTAAGCTGGCCGGGTAAGGCAATGACAAAATCAGGTACTAACGAATACGGTCAGAGCTTGTACACCTTTGATGTACCAAGTGGAGTGAATTACCTGATTTTCACAAACGGAACTTCACAGACAGTAGACATCAAATACAGCGGTGGCGAAGTCAAGTACTACGCATTAAACACCAAAACAGGCAACGGCTACAACGTCGAAACCTGGTGATAAAATAACAAAAACATTATCAACTTCACCCCACATAAAAACAGACCCATCAGCAGAGCTTTCCTCCGTTGATGGGTCTTTCTAATTATCAAAAATTCGCTTAATCGAACACAGCTTTTATCTTACATTTAAATCTAAATAGCCACTCTTAACCTTTATATTCAATAATCATTGCCGCATTCGCAACCTGTCCGATGTAACATCTGTAACTTCCAGGGTATATCTCTTTTGAGTACATAACGCTGATTTTGCCCTTCACAGCTGAAACCTTGTGTTATTTAGGATATTTTATTCATCTATGTAATCAACTATCTGCCTTTCATAGCTATATAAAACAGACCTAATCACGTAGAGATGATGGGTCTAACTTGAATAATAAAAAAACTAAAGGGAGGGTGTTTACACCCTCCCTTACAATTATGCTATTTATGTTGTAATCACGGACGACCGATGGTCGCCCCTACAATATATTTAATTACTTAAGTGCGTTGTAAACTGCAACTGCACAAGCAACAGTAGCACCAACCATTGGGTTGTTACCCATACCGATAAGACCCATCATCTCTACGTGAGCAGGTACTGATGAAGAACCTGCAAACTGAGCGTCACCGTGCATTCTGCCCATTGTGTCTGTAAGACCGTATGAAGCAGGACCAGCAGCCATATTATCTGGGTGGAGTGTACGACCTGTACCGCCACCAGAAGCTACTGAGAAGTACTTAACGCCGTTTTCAATAGCCCACTTCTTGTATGTACCTGCAACCGGGTGCTGGAAACGAGTTGGGTTAGTTGAGTTACCTGTGATAGATACACCAACGTTCTCAAACTGCATGATAGCAACGCCTTCTCTAACGTCGTCTGCACCGTAGCAACGAACAGCAGCTCTCTCGCCATCTGAGAATGCCTTCTCAGAAACGATTTTGAGCTCGCCTGTGAAGTAGTCAAACTCTGTCTCAACGAATGTGAAACCGTTGATTCTTGAAATGATGTAAGCAGCATCCGAACCAAGACCGTTAAGGATAACTCTTAAAGGCTCTTTTCTAGCCTTGTTAGCGTTTCTAGCGATACCGATAGCGCCTTCAGCAGCAGCAAAAGACTCGTGGCTAGCAAGGAATGCAAAGCACTTTGTCTCTTCTCTTAAAAGCATTGCGCCGAGGTTACCGTGACCACGGCCAACTGCTCTCTGCTCAGCAACTGAACCAGGGATACAGAAAGCTTCTAAGCCTTCGCCGATAGCTTCAGCAGCATCAGCAGCTGTTGTAACACCCTTCTTGATTGCTACAGCGCAACCGAGTGTGTAAGCCCAACCAGCGTTCTCAAACGCAATTGGCTGAACTTCTTTAACGATGTCGTATGGGTTGAAACCCTTATCTACGCAAATCTGTAAAGCCTCTTCGAGATTAGCAATACCATACTGAGCAAGGCACTTCTCGATTTTTGGCATTCTTCTTTCCATGCTTTCAAATTTAACTGCCATGTGTCGATTCCTCCTTGCTTATTCTTCTCTTGGGTCAATGTACTTAGCAGCGTTGTCAAAACGGCCGTACTGACCAATGTTGTTCTTATATGCCTCGTCAGGTGACATACCGTGACGGATGTCCTCCATCATCTTGCCAACCTTAACGAACTGATAACCGATAACTTCGTCGTTCTCATCAAGAGCTGTTTTTAAAACATAACCCTCAGCCATTTCCATGTAACGAACGCCCTTAGCCTTTGTTGAGTACATTGTACCAACCTGTGAACGTAAGCCCTTACCGAGGTCCTCAAGACCAGCACCGATTGGGAGACCGTCCTCTGAGAAAGCTGTCTGTGTGCGGCCGTAAGCGAGCTGCTCGAAGATGTTTCTCATAGCTGTGTTGATAGCGTCGCAAACAAGGTCAGTGTTAAGGCACTCGAGCAGTGTCTTGCCAGGGAGAATTTCAGCAGCCATAGCAGCTGAGTGAGTCATACCTGAGCAACCGATTGTTTCAACTAATGCTTCCTCAACGATACCGTCTTTAACATTGAGAGTTAACTTACAAGTACCCTGCTGTGGAGCACACCAGCCGATACCGTGTGAAAGACCACAAATATCTTTGATTTCATAAGATTTTACCCATCTGCCCTCTTCAGGGATAGGTGCAGGACCGTGCTTAGGGCCCTTTGCTACAGTACACATTTTTTCAACTTCGTGTGAATAAATCATTGTACTAACTCCTTTCAGAATTTCTTAATGAGACGAACTCATACAGGTATATTATATCGTAACAAAGCTGTTTAATCAAGATGTTTTGTGCCGTGTTTTGGAAAAATCGTGAAAAAATTATCGAATTTTTGTACCAAGTACAACTATAAGATACAAAAAGCCTCCCAATTAATTGAGAGGCTACACATTACTCTAATATGTTTTTGTGGTTTTCAAGCTTCCTAGAGCTAGTAATAACAGTACAATTAAAACTGCTTTCAGCGACAAAGCAACCCACATTGGATACACCATAAAGATGATGGATGCTATAAAGTCAAGAAACAAAAGAATCGCAAAAATTAATATCACTGGTTTAGCACACGGTTTATATATTAATGTCGCCAGATACATCAACACAAGACACACAACAAGCGTTACTATAACAGTAATTAATCTGATTCTTTCCAGTTGTGGAGTGGATGCAGGGCTTAGAAAAGCACAGTCTGTCAGGCATATTCTGAACACATAGCAAACTTCAAAAATCAAGTTGTAAAAAACTGAGTTCTCAAAAAACTCTTCATTACTTTGTAAGCACTGTCCGATTAACATACCTAAATTCATCAAAAATGTACTTGCCAGATACACCATAAGCATAACGACACTTGCGTGTTGCCAGATAGAAGCTTTTGCGTTCTTGTCCTTCATAAAACCACCTTATCGTTACTGATATTATCTCACCAAAAACATTTACTTACTCACAAATCCGCACATTAAGAAAATCTGCTCAACGGTAAAAATGCACCGTATTTACCTACAATGCTGTACAGCTGGTCTATCTCCCATTCTTCAAGCTCAACGATTTTATCTTTATATTTAAGCTGTGGAACTGAGTTTGTGGAAATGTAAAAGTTTTTCACTTTGTTTTTTTCAACAAAGCTCAGATATATTTTGTCATCAAACTTTGCTGACTGTTCTTTGTCTTTGTAAAGCTTTTTTGAATCTACCATTTTTCTAATTATTCCCATATCTTCCTCAGATATAGTTGCTGCGATTTCAAGACCGTCTGAAACGTTTTCGTAGTATATTTCTGCTGTTACGTTTTCGCTGATGTTTACTGTATTTGTCATAATCACAGTTGCCGCTATCGCCACCGCAATAATAACCAAACCTGCTACAACAGCTATAATTTTTGTAGCTTTTTTGCTCACAATAATTCTCCCTTCATACCTTCATTTTCTCTATGTGATTATTTATAGTAAAATCACCCCACTGCACATCTGCCTTTAATTATAGCAAATCCAAAGTGGGGTGTCTACAAATTTTCAAATTTTGTATGCTTAATAGCAAAACAATGCATTACTTTTTGCTCAAAGCTTCGTTTGCTTTTTTAGCGTTAATTTTCATTGAGATAAAACTCACTGAGTAAATCGCTACATAAACTATTGCAAACACAGGAGCTATAGCTACTAAAATCTCAAAGAAATTATCAGCATAGCCGATGATTGCACAAGCTCCGACTGTGATTAAAAGACAACCAATGCAATGTAGAGCTGTTGCTAAAACCAAATTCATTTTATCGTTTGAAAAAGTCACTGCCGAAAGCACACCGAAAAGTGCTGATGCAATAGTCCAAACCAAAAATTCCATAACAATCGGATTCCATCCGCCAATACAAATCATACAAATAAGTGCCACAGGAATACCAATACCTATGCCTGTTAAAACAGCTGTAAGCAAATTTCTTTTCCTCATAATATACCTCCGTTAAATCTTGTTTTTGAATTCTTTGAAATACTTTCTTGAAATTGTCAGGGTCTCTTTTCCTGTTTTTAATCTTAATGTATAGTTGCCCGAAAACTCAGCAGAAACCGATTTTACAAAATCGATGTTGACAAGCGTTCCTTTGTTAATCTGAGCAAACGGTTCGGAGTTTAGCATTTCTTTAAGCTCATAAAGCTTTTTCTTTGATTCAAAAGTTCCGTGTTCTGTTACAACCTTGACTTTGTTATCCGCTACTTCTATGTACACAACCTCGTCAGGGTCAATGAGGAACTGTTCGTCTTCTCGAAACAGCATCAGCTTTTTTGTAGCTCCTGCACTTCTGCTTTTTATAAACTCAAGCAATGCATCAACATCAGGATTGCCTATCTCACCTTTAATAATAACTTCGGTTTCAGCGTTTGAAACCGACTCAAATGTAACTTTCATCGTTCTACCTCTTTATGTTTTGTCGATATAATTATACACTGCCGACTTTTATTTGTCACCCCTTTTGCAAAGCAAAGCCGCACCACTTGATGCACAGCCGATACCAAGCATTGTAATTGCTGTTTCAACATCAATTGCGTTCATAATTGAGAGTGCTACAACCGCTACGCCCATAGCAAGTGCGAGTGCCTTAAAAATAAGAGTGACTAAATCCTTAACGTTCTTTTCTTTCATTTTCATATACCTCCGAATTATGTTTTGTGGTGTCCCTTGGGACTGTACACAGTATATTACAATCGAAAGATTTTGTAACAAACATCAAGCTCAGTGGTCAAAAATCACACCCAAGATGCAAAAATCACGCGGTAAAATTCCTGTATAACCGACTTTGCTTATCTGACTGCATCAATCTACCAGTAACTATCCGTAAACCACAGTTTTACACAAAAAATCAAGTTTTTTCGCTGTTTTTTTAAAAATCCCCTTGCGTAAGGTATTGCTTGTAACGCTACGTAATACGCTAAAGTAGAGGCATCAAAGGAGGAAAACACAATGAAAAATGAAAAAACAAACATCATCACAAACAACAAAAAAATAAATATCAAAAAAGCCTTATTATTTACCCTTATAATTTTACCTGTTGCAATCATCGGCGGTATATGCACAACCATTTATCAGATTGATACTTTGGCTCCCCAGATGGTAGAAGCTGCTGTAAGTCAGGTAGGTAGTTTAGAGATGGTTGTGGCTATCACAACATTACAAACAACAGTGTACACTTTCATATGTAGCTTTATCGGTTACATAGTTTCAGACAAAATCGGGCTTATTAAACCTTTTACATTAAAAAAGAAAAGTATACTCACTTCGCTTCTGTTTGGTGCAGGCCTTGGTGTGCTTTTAGGCGTTGACCACTTTATAAGCGGTTCGATGTATCCTGAAATCCAGTCAGCAAATGTCAGCTCATTTACATTAAACGGTGTTATTGCATCAATACTTTACGGCGGTGTTATCGAGGAAGTTTATATGCGACTTTTCTTTATGTCACTCATCGCACTGATTGTTTGGAAACTGTTTTTCAGAAAATATGACAGCAACAACATCCCGCAAAAAGCCTACGTCATTGCAAACATAGTAGCGGCACTCGCTTTTGCCGCAGGTCACCTGCCTGCAACTGTGGGTATTTTTGGCGACCTTGACGCTTTCATTTTAATCAGATGCTTTGTATTAAACGGTATCGGAGGATATCTATTTGGTGAGCTTTTCAGAAAGCACGGCATAGGTTACGCTATGATTGCTCATGCAACAGCTCACATTGTAAAATTCGTCATTTTTGCTATATTCATCTGAATGTTCAGCGTGTAGCCTAGTACAATATTAACATAGCATAAAATAAAGCAGTCAGTTAACAAAACGGTTGTGGGTCCCACAGCCGTTTTTCTATTTATAAAAAACCTAATTGCCACCAGCTTAAATTTGTGCACTATTGTCATAGAAATGCTTTAGTGCATTAGTGTATAATAAGTAACGTTGATTGTTCAACATATTGTCTTAAATTCGGAGGGTACAATGAAAAAACTTATTTCTTTAGTCCTTGCACTTATTACACTTTTATCAGTTGCAACAGTAATGGCTGGTGCTGCTGAGACAGACGTAGCTGATACATCTGCGACATATTATGTATCAAGCAAGCCGTTTGAAAACGTAGCAGATGCAAAAATCATCGGATACCTTGGCGACCTTGACGCTGACAAAGAGATTTCTATCTTAGATGCAACACAGGTTCAGCTTTCACTTGCAAGCCTTGTAAGTCTTAACAGCACACAGAAGCTCCTCGCTGACGTTGATAGGGATGGTGGCACTTCAATTATGGACACAACAGCTATCCAGTGCTTTATCGCAAGAATCCCAACCGATGCAAAGGTTGCTTGCACACTTTTTGAAAAAACATCGCCGGAAGATACAACAGTTTACGAGCAGATTGTAAGCTTTATGAAAAACAACGCAAGCTACAGCCCACAGCTTGGTATGTACAGACACCGCAAAACTAATACAAACGGTGTTGACTATATGACTATCTGCTACTACGAAAACGGCGGTGACATTACAATTGAATACCACACAGGCGAAAATGGTAACGAAAAAAGCATCGAGCTTATCATTCCAAACGACAACAAACGCACAACATTCAACGCAAGCATTATGATGGATGGTTCTGAGTATTGCACAGCGTATGGCGAAATCGAGCTTCTCGATGCAGACAAGAAAAAGGTAGATTTCCACCCTATCATTTTCAATAGCGAATTAGGCATAAGTTTTGAATCTGCCAAAACAAGCATCAACAGCCAGCTCCAATTTGCATTTATGTATCTCAAAGGCGTTATGACAACTGATTTAAAGGGCAATCCTTACACACTTTTTGAAGTTAAAAAGTCATACAACCCAAAGGACGAGAAGTTTGATGCAGTTGTAAGCTACCTTAAAGCAAACACAAAGTACGACACACTTTACCAGTGCTACACATTGACTCAGGACGGCGAGGGCGTTAACAGCACACACACAATCACTCTCACCTACACTCCTGAAACTGATGAAATCACTATCTTAAAGAAATCTAACCACACTCCTACAACACTTATTTCTACAACATATTTAAGAATTCAGCGTGATGTTGACGGATGCGAGTTCCGTTTCACTTATGAATATCCTGACGAATATTTGTACTCAGCTATCGGTACTGCTATCAAAGCAACTGCCAGCGATTTCAACCTGACACTTAATTGCTTCTCTTTCGATACAAACTCAGGCGCATTCCCTGATTTTGCAGACGTTGAGAATACTGTTAACATCAGCATCCTCTCAACTCTTTCCGATGTAGAGATGATGTTAGGAGATTATATGGTAAACGGAATGTTCTCTGAAATATTAATACCAAGCAAATAAGGTTAAGCACTACTTTAATCGCTTTGTTTAGTAACATTGTTTAACAACAGTAAAACAAACACAAAATGTCCGTTTTACTTTAAACACAAAACTTTGGAGGGTATAAAAATGAAAAAACTTTTATCTTTAGTTCTTGCACTTATTACACTTTTATCAGTTGCAACAGTAATGGCTGGTGCTGCTGATACTGATTTAACTGAAACTTCAGCAACATACTACGTATCAAGCAAGCCATTTGAAAACGTTGCAAACGCAAACATCATCGGTTATCTTGGCGACCTTGACGCTGACAAAGAGATTTCTATCTTAGATGCAACACAGGTTCAGCTTTCACTTGCAAGCCTTGTAAATCTTGACAGCACACAAAAGCTCCTTGCTGATACAGATCAGGACGGTGGCATTTCAATTATGGATACAACAGCAATCCAGTGCTACATCGCAAGAATTGCTACAGATGCAAAGGTTGCTTGCACACTTTACACAAAGAACGCTGCACCTTCAGGCAACATCTTCGAACAGGTTAAAGCCTACACAAAGGCTAACGGCTACTACTATGAAAGTTCAAACTGGTACTGTGTTTATAACTCAGACACTGACATCGACACAGGTTTAGTTTATATGATAGACCAAAATGAAATTGCAGTATCAATTAACACTTATTCTGGCACAACATCAATATCTTTGTTCTTTATTATACCAATCGATAAAGTTGACGAATACAGCTACAATAGTTTCAGTGCTACCAAAATGGTTGGTTCAAATATTATTTATGACGCATTCGGAAAGGCTGACCAGTTAAAGTCAACTGATAAAAAACTCGTTCTCACAGACTTAATCTATGAAAGCGAAACATATAAATTCAGCGAAGTAGAACCAGAAATCCAGACTCTCATCCAAAAGGGCTTTGCTAAAATCGAGAAACAGTCAAACGGTAAAATCACAAATCTTTACCAGCTTTTCGGCTAATTAACAACAAATTAATATCAACCCCAAAACGGGCTGTCTCGCTAAATATGTAGCAAGACAGCCCTTTCGTTTTGCTAATAAATTATAGTTTAGGTGAACAAAAAGCCTTCCCCGAGATTGGGGAAGGTGGCACCGATAGGTGACGGATGAGGTTGAAGGCGTTGATAGCTTAACAATTAAATTGCTGTTATCAAACGTTTTTTACCTCACCACCGCCTACGGCGGAGCCTCCCCTGATAAAAACAGGGGAAGCCTGATTTGTAGTCCTGTTGGTGCTACGCACGGACAATCCCTCAGTCAGCTAACGCTGACAGCTCCCTTTACACAAGGGAGCCTGTATTTGCTATCCATTTACGTTTCATTGGTTAACTAAACTATAATTTAGTACAAACTAGTCACTTCACTTTATTGAAACAGCTACATTCATTTTATATTGACAACCTGTAAAATGAGTGCTAGTATATAAATGTCTACTTGGTTTAGACTACTTTGTTCCCGTGTCGAGGAGGATACCCTATGAAAAAATTACTTTCCGTTATTTTAACCCTTACAATACTCTCATCCCTTGTTGCGGTTTCAGCTTTTTCAACAAGTGCACAAAGCGTTGATATTTGTGAAATCAGCAAGGCTATTCCTGATATTGAACTGTCAGCTTCAATAGAAGACAAAATCGCTTCGCTCAAAGCGCGCACATACAAGGTATCAGAAGAACCACAAACCCCTTTCACCGAAATTGACGGCTACGTTTACGGTTACATCGGCGATGTTGACGGCGACAACGATGTAACAATTTTCGACGCAACCGCAATCCAGATGCACATTGCTCAGTTAGAAACGCTTATGGCAACTTTGCAACTGCTCGCTGACATCGACTCTGACAACGACATCTCAATTATGGACGTAACTGAAATTCAGTTTTACGCCGCACAACTCTCCGAGTCTGAGCGAATCCACCACGTGCTGTACTCACCATTTGAGAACTTCGACCCGGTGATTGACACCTTCGATGACATTGTAGACTGTGTTTTAGAAAACGGCTTTTATGATGACACAGAAGATTGCTATTCAATCGGCGTTTTGTACGAAGAAGAAAACGGCAATCAGGTTTACGCAACTGTTGATTACTACGAGCAATACGGAGAAATCAACCTCCATTCAACCACATATATAGCAGAAGTAAATGAGTGTGTGCTGGTTAACGTGACACTCGATAAAGGTAGCAAAAAATTCCACTTTGACACCTGCTATTACGGTGAAGGCTACGTTGTCTACGAAGCTGAGGGCACATCCGAGCTTAAATCTCTGACACCTGACGGCTACGAATTCAACACAAAATTTGACTCATTTTACAGCGACTATGGAGTAACATCCGCTGACATCAAGGATGTAACCGAGTCGATATTCATCCTCAACCTGTACGCAGGCGACGACATCCTTTGCAATTATATTGTCGGCTCTACATTAGACCTCGTGTACGATTTAACAAAGCTCTACGATTTTGTGTGAGTATTTACTAAAAACAGCGTCTTTCTGTTGTGAATAACAGAGAGACGCTCTGCAATCTCTCACAAATTTTACTGTCCAACTTAGTGCACAATGTTCATAGAAAACCACTGCGTTTTGGTGTATACTGAGTTTACAAAATATAAATGGAGGAAAATTATGAAAAAACTAGTTTCTATCTTACTCACAATCGCAATCGTTTGCTCCTTAACAGTTGTGTCAGCAGGTGCGGCTAAAATAGACTGTGCTGAAACTTCTACATCTCAGCTTTTCTTCTCTGACGAACCATACGCTGATATCACTACTGTTAACGGTTATGTTTACGGATTCGTCGGTGACGCTGACGAAGACGGCGAAGTAGCAATTTTTGATTCAACCGCTATCCAGATGCACTTAGCTCAGCTTATCAGCCTGTCAGAAAACGGTGCTATTCTTTCCGACGTTGACTTCAACGACGAGCTTTCAATTATGGATACAACTGAAATCCAGCTTTTCCTTGCTCAGCTTTCAGAAAATCCTTACATCACTCACACTCTTTACGAGGACGACTATATCGAGTACACATTCGACCAGATTGCAAACTACATCAAAACCTACGGCGAATATGACTACGACGACGGTTACTACTACACATCCTACAAGCCAACAGATTTAGATGATGCAGAATACTCACTTTTCCTTGCTTACTATCCTGAGGACGACTGCATTGACTTTTTCGGTCAGTTCTATCAGATTTCAACAGATATGTATGTTGACACTTATATAAACATCTACCGTGGTAACCCTGCGTTCTGGTTCGGCACAACATTGTACGATGATTACAATCTCTACGCTGACGCTTTCGGTTCTGCTGAACTTACAGACAACACAGAAATGATTTTCGATATCGAGTGCACAGACTTTGTGAGTGACTATTACACTGGTTTCGAAGAAATCGGTAATATCAGTGCAACCCAGTTCGAGCTTGCAATCGCAGCTGCCGACGAACTTTTGTGGGAGCATATTGACCGCTACGTTTACGACATTTTCTGGTAATTATCAATAAAGAGCATTAAAGGAGGGCGTTTTTGCTCTCCTTTTTTAGTATGTGTCTGTTATTTTTTTAACAATAATAAATCGCCATTGAGCATCAAATGTCAAATTTTGTACATATTGCTGTAAATCTATACCAACTTCTTAACAGCGTTGACTTTTCGCACAAAAAGACAAATAAAAATCTGTGTATTATGTTTATAGAATTATTTTTACCTATAAGTTATACTAACTTTGTGATATTGTGAGCATCTTGCAAAGTGCTGTTTTTCGGCTTGATTTCTATGTTTTTGCTCATCTGTTGCGAAAAAATACAAATACTTATGAGGTGATTTTATGAAAAAACTGCTTAGCTTACTGCTGACACTTTCAATGCTCATTTGCGTTGTTGCGGTGTTCCCGTCATCAGCGCTCGACACCCCAACATTCAAAGAGGGCGACGAACTTTATATGAAGATTATCTCGCCTGCTGAATGGACTGGAGCAAACGCTATTATGTACGTCAACTTCACCGAGTTCTCCCGTGCTGATAACGACAACAAGTCCATCATCATCGCGGATGCCGACAAGTCAAAGTATGACCCAAGAACCGGCGTAGAGTACTTGTCAGATAAGGGCGTTTACAAATACACAGTCACTTCTAAGGATGCAGGCAAAACCGCAATGCGTTTCTGGCGTGGCAACTCGGAAAAGCTGTGGAACAGCTCAATTGTACTTTCAGCTCAGGACTACGCCGACGGCTTCAATATGGTAACTGTTGACGGTGGCTCTGTCTGGGACGACACAGGCGACAAGCTCACTTTCTACGAATTTGATGTTTCACCATCCCTTGAATTTTCTGCTACTGAGGGTGAAATCGGCGATACAATTGACATCACATTAAACTTCAACGAAGTAGCAGGCGTTAACTACGCATACGAAATGGTTGTTGACGGCAAAGTGTTAAGCAACACAAAAACATATACATACACTGCAACACGCAACGGTGGTGTTAGCGTAACCGCTAACGTTGTTGCAACCGACAAAGACGGCAAAAAGCTCTCAGAGGGCAGTGTTACAAGAGTAATCATCATCGGCACACCTGAGGTCACAGCCGCTACAACCGAGGGTCTTTTTGCTCATGCTTATTCCGGCACAGAGAAGGACAGCGAAGCGTGGGTTAAGTGGTACGATGCAAAAGGCACAAGATACTTCCTTATGCCAACCTGCACAAACCCTGAATTCATCGAAATTTACAACTCATACTCCACACAAACTACATTTAACGGTGTTACAATTGAACCAAACTCAATTGCCGTTGTGCCTTACACAGAGGGTCAGACCTACACAGTAAAGGCAAACAACAAGACATATTCCACCGTCATTATGCGTTCAAGTGCCGAGGCTGCTGTCTTTATCAACAACCCTGATTCATTCGACGGCAAAAATCTGTGGGACTACTTAACCGACAGCAAGGAAAACTCAGCATCTGCATCAGCTGCTGCTTTGGACGACGAGGGTAACCTTGACACAACACCGGTAAAGAAAATCAAAGGCAGAGGCAACACTTCGTGGAATGCCGACAAAAAAGGCTTCAACATTACATACGATTCTGCGATTTCGCTCGATGGTATGCAAAAATGTAAGAAATTCTCCATCATCTCTAACTTCCAGGATGCGGCTCTTTCACGTAACCGACTCCTTTACGACCTCGCAGACGAAGTAGGCGTGCCTTACGCTTCCGATTCACGTTTCACCGAAATTTACATCAACGGCGACTACATCGGCAACTATATGATGTGCGAAAAGGTTGATGTCGGCAAAAACACTCTTATGCCTGATATTGACGACGAGGACTACTTAAACTTTGTAAACAAAACCCAAGCTGACTTTGAATTTGTCTGTGAGCTTGACAACAACCCATCTGCTGACGATTTCACCATCCGAATGGGCAATGGTAACAACATCACAATGAAAGCTCCTGAGCTTGAAAGTGGCGACGAAGGATATAATCAGGTTAAAAACTACATCAAGTCAAAGTACGACACAATGTGGAACAAGGTTGTTTCAAACGCTAGTGACGTCAACGATTACATTGATATTGAATCCTACGCTCAAGTTTACCTTATCAACGAACTCGGCAAAAACTGGGACGGCGGTGCAGGCAGTTTCTTCTTTGTTTACAAGCCTGACGAAAACGGCCACTACAAATTCTACGCTTCCCCTGTATGGGACTACGACAACTCCCTTGGTAACGCCAGAGGCGTAGCAAGTGAGCTTGACAGTATGGGCGTCAGAGACTATGAGTCCCCTACAGGCTGGTTTATCAAGTACAAGAAAAACTACGCAGGACCTAACGTGCTTTCAGAGGCTATCGCAAAATGCGACGCATTAAACAAAATGATTCCAACTGTTTGGTTTGAACAGTTTGTGCCTGCTATCGAGAACAGATTAAACGGCACCGCTCTTAACAACACCGAGCTTTACTCAGCAGATGTGTACCTTTCATACCTCACAAAGAGTGCTGATATGAACTACAAACGCTGGGAAATGGTCACAGACTCAACTTGGATAAGTAACCACACAGCTTTGAAAGAGAGCACAGCTACTTATCAGTACAACGAGTACGGTCAGGTTGTGGGTGTTTCCTACAAGCAAAACTCAACCAGCACAACTTACACAAAGTACAGCTTTGCTGACGAGTTCAAATATATGATTGATTGGACAAACTCACGTTCTGCGTGGATGTCAGACCAGTATTTTGACTCATACACACCAAGTGAAATAATAAAACCGACAGAGCCTGAAACAAAGCCAACCGAAACCACCGCTCCTGACAACAAGATGGGCGACGTTGACCTTGACGGCGAAATCACAATTATGGACGCTACCGCAATCCAGCTCCATCTGGCTCAAATCGAAATGCTCAGCGAAGAATCGTTGAAGCTTGCTGATGTTGATGGCAGCGTTGGTCTTTCAATTATGGACACAACAACAATCCAGTTGTTCTTGGCTCAGATTATCGACAAACTCTGATGCTTTGACCATACAGGCACACACTTTTCAGAAAGGATGATACACAATGAAAAAAATAATGAGCTTAATGCTCGCACTGATTATGGTGGTTTCACTGTGCACAGCTGCTGTTACTGAATTCTCAGCTGCTCAAACAACTGTCACCGCCGCTACAAAAGACGCTTTATACGCTCACGCTTACGAAGGTGAAGAAGCTGACAGCGAGGCGTGGGTTAAGTGGTACGAAAAAGACGGCAAAATGTACTTCTTTATGCCAACCTGCACAGATGACACACAACTCGAAATTTACAACGCTTTTGACTCAGCCGTTACAATAAACGATGTAAAAATTGACGCAAAGTCATCAGCAGTAGTAGACTTTACGGATGATGTTGATTATTACGCAAAGGTAAACGGCAAAGACTACTTACTCGTTATTATGGTATCAAGCGCAGAAGCTGCTATGTTTATCAACAACCCTGAGAACTTTGACGGCAAAGACCTTTGGGGCTATCTCACAGAAACAAAGGAAAACTCTGCTTCTGCTACAAGTGCACTGCTTGATGAAGAGGGCAACCTTGACTCAACTCCAATCAAGAAAATCAAAGGCAGAGGCAACACTTCCTGGGATGCTGACAAAAAAGGCTTCAACATCACTTTCGACGGTGCAGTTAAAGTCGGCAATATGCAAAAGTGCAAGAAGTTCTCAATCATTTCAAACTTCCAGGATGCTTCTCTTTCAAGAAACAGAATTCTCTACGACTTAGCTGACGAAGTAGGCGTGCCTTACGCTTCTGACTCCCGCTTCACAGAAGTTTACGTTAACGGCGAGTACATCGGTAACTATCAGGTGTGCGAAAAGGTTGACGTTGGCAAGAACACTCTTATGCCTGACATCGACGATGAGGAGTACTTAAGCTACTGTGCAGGCGAGTCCCCTGCATTCTCATTCGTTTGCGAAATCGACGCTAACCCTGACGAAGACGACTTCACAGTAAAGGCTTCAAACGGCAACAACCTCACAATGAAAGCTCCTGAGCTTGAGCGCACTGACGAAAACTACGCAAAAACACGCTTATTCATCAAAAACAAGTACGACACAATGTACTCAAAGCTTGTTACAAACGCCGCTAATATAAACGACTACATTGACATCGAATCCCTTGCACAGGTTTACCTCATCAACGAGCTGGGCAAAAACTGGGACGCAGGTGCAGGCAGTTTCTTCTTCGTTTACAAGCAGGACGAAAACGGCAAGTGGAAGTTCTTTGCTTCTCCTGTATGGGACTACGACAACTCTCTTGGTAACGCACAGGGCGTTGAATGGGACTTGAGAAATATGGGCATCGACGATTACGAAGAGCCTACAGGCTGGTTTGCAAAGCACAAAGGTGGCTACCGTGGTCCTAACTTCTTAAAAGAATCAGTTGCAAGAAACAAAACTCTCACAGATATGATTCCTGTTGTATGGTTCGAGCAGTTTGTTCCTGCCATCAACAACAGATTAAACGGTGAAGGTCTTAACGACACAGAGCTTTACTCATCAGACGTATATCTTTCAAAGCTCACAGCTAGTGCAAAGATGAACTTCATCCGCTGGGATATCGTTCAGGAGCCACAGTGGATTGCTGACCACACTTCACTCAATAAGTGCCACGTAACATATCAGTACAACGAGTTCGGTCAGATTACAGGCGTTGACTACACAAAGGACAGCACAGCTACAAAATACGACAAGTATGTTTTCGAGGCTGAATACCAGTATATGCTTGACTGGACAAACTCACGTGTAGCTTGGATGTCAAAAGAGTACATCAGCAATTACACACCCTCAGAGCCAGAGTACATCAGAGGAGACGCAGACATGGATGGAGAGGTTTCTATCATGGATGCGACAGCTATTCAGCTTCATATCGCCAGCTTAGAAAAGCTTTCTGATTTAGGTGCTGTAGCTGCTGATGTTGACGACGACGGTGACATTTCAATCCTCGACGCAACTCAGATTCAGCTGTTCATCGCTGATATTGTTGAAAAACTTTAATACAAAGCCAAAAGGGGCTGTCTTACTACTTAAATTAGTGAGACAGTCTCTTTTTTCTTGACCACAAAGTGCAAAAGCGGTATTATATTTAACGTAATAATGTGTCGGAGGTTATTATGATTATTGATACACACACCCACATCGGAACAAGTCTCGGCTTTGATATGAGAGAAGAGTACATTACATATATGATGGAAGAATACGGCATCGACCACTGTATTATTTCAAACGCCGACTGTGCAACCCACGACCACAGCCAAAACCCTATACCAAAACAGTATCTCACCGACCACATAGTAAGCAACACAAAGGCTATATCTTTCGCAAAAGAAAACGAGGGCAAAATTTCTGTCGCTTTGTGGGTTAATCCGTATGAGAACGAAAAGCCGATAGAAGAGCTTATCAAAAATAACCGTGACATTATTTGTGCAGTTAAATTCCACCCGTTTCACTCTGCCTTGAGATTCAACAGCGAAAAAATCGACAGATACATTAAACTTGCTCAAAAATATTCCCTGCCTGTTGTTACTCATACTGGATGTGGTGAATGTGACAACGTCACTCTTGTTTATGAAGTCGCAAAAAAGTACCCTGACGTTAACTTTGTGATGGTGCATATGGGTCTTGGTACAGACAACACAGAAGCTATTGACCTCATTTCAAAACTGCCTAACCTTTACGGCGACACAACATGGGTCAGCATTGAAAGCACTTTGAGATTCCTCGAAATCTGTGGTGATGACAAAATCGTCTTTGGCTCGGACGCTCCGATTGACGGCAAGGACACTTACCTAAATAACGGCAATGGTGACCGCAGTTTGTATCAGGCTTATTTCAACGAGTTCAAAGATATGGTGAGTGAAAACACCTACGAGAAAATTATGTACAAAAACGCGCAAAAATTATTTAGCATAAAGGACATCTGATGAAACGACTTATTTCCCTGTTAATGGCGATTTTTCTGGTACTGTCGCTTTGCTCGTGCACCGGCGAAAGCGAAAAAACCACCGCAAAAAATACTCAGGAAACAGCAGACACAGGCTATATGGCGATTACCGAAATAGACCACTGTGTTGTTGAGCCTGACGATGAATTGCATATGACAACTGAAGATAAGATGCACTACCGCGCACTGATGGACGCTATGCTAAACCGCAAAAAATCGGTTACTTTGTCACAAAGTGCTGAAAAAAACGAGTACTACGTTGACCTGCTTAAGCAAAGCCCGTATTACTTTTTCCTCAGCAAATGTGAATTAAACGGCGACAAAGCTGAGCTTACTTACGCCTACTCTAAAACAGAGCAAAGCGAGATGCTCAAATTCATCGACGACAGCTTTCTCCAGATAGTGAACACAAACGCAACAAAAAACGACAACACTCTCGACAAAATCCTGAATGTTCACGGTGCAGTTGCACGTGCTATGACCTACGACCACGACCGAAAAGACAACAAACAGCTCGGCTCACCTTTGTTTGAATACCCAAGCGATGAAATCTACAAAGCATTGAAAAATAAAAAAAGTGTATGCTACGGCTTTGCATATACCTTGCGATTTGCTCTTTTGCAACTCGACATCGACTGCTTTTGCGTTTACGGTCCTTGTAGCGGCAGAGGTGAAGGTCATATGTGGAACATCTTCAAATTTGAAGACAAGTTCTACACCTGCGACAGTGCGTGGGACCGTGCCGACGACGGCTACGCGGGACTTTTCCATTTTGGCAAATCTGACAAAGAGCGTAAAGCCGACACCCTGACACGCACCGCTTTTTCGTCAACATTCTTTGATGAATACGGAGATGTAGAGTGTACAGACGAAACTTTCAAAATCTTTCGAGGTATTAGCCGTTACACATTTGTCAACACCCACACCTACTATATGGAAGATTACGAGTCAAACGAATACATTTTCGACTCAGAAACTATGGAGCTAAAATAAACCACAGATGTAATACAAACGCTTATGTTCCCACTTGTAGGGGCGAGCAGTGCTCGTCCGAGTGCCTGCACCCATAAACCACAAATCAACGGCTCCCCTTGTTTTTTGGGGAGTTTTTTTACCACAAAATCACACAAAAAAGCAGAGCGTTAAATTTCGCTCTGCTTTTGCTTTACTTATTCTCTTCTCTTTTGTAACGAAACAAGGTGTTCTCAGCCCACTCTCGGTCAATCTTGATAAACCCTGAGAGTTTTTTATCATTTTGACCCACAGCGTTAACTATCTGCACCGAGCGTGCGTAAACCTCAAGTCGTGCCGACTGAACATACGGCTCGTGGCTTTCGCCGACAAAAAAGGTGAATCCCATTGTGTTAGTTTCACGGTTGTACATCGAAAGGTAACCTTCTTCGACCTTAGGAAGATTGTGCTTTTTTGCAACCGTCTCGCTGACAGCAAGCTTACTAAGCTCTACAGCCATATCATCAAGACCGGATTCAAAAATGAAAACCTTCTCCTTAAACGAGTTAAAATCAGGCGTAATGCGTTTTGTGATACCCTTTAGGTTGCGATACTCATCCTCAAGGCTCCTGTCCTCAAGCTGAAAACGCTCAATCTGCGGAATCAGATATACCATAAAGCGGCGCTTCATATCGTTGTACAAAAGCGGATAGGTGAACCTGCCCTCGTAAGAACAGTTCTCGCACTTCCATTTCAAAAGCTTTTCACTTAACAAATCCTCTCTGAATTGAGGGTCGTTTGTTGCATTTATGCTGGTGTAAACGTGCACGCTGAAAATTTCGTTGCAGTTAGGACACGCAACTTCCTTTGAAATTACATTCGACATAAACACACCTCCCTGAGTTTCTTCTTCCATTATATCATTCGTTTTGCTAAATGCAAGAAAATAGTTGTTGATTTTACTCCCCTTATCTGCGATAATATACCTATATGATAGTTTTTTATCGGAGGTAATCTTTATGGATATTAAAAACGAATTCAAAAACGGTGTAAAACTTTGCGCTGATGCCGCTACCGATGTAGCTCAGGCTTTGGTTGAAAAAAGCCGTCTTAAAGCAAAGGCAAACCGCATCAAGCAGGTTATCAAAGCTGACACAGAGCTTAGAAATCAGGCTTACATTGAGCTTGGCAGATATTTTTACGAAACACTCAGAGAGCAGGCTGACACAGAGTGTGAGGCTTTGTGCGTAGTTGTTGACAAGACTACCGCACGCATCGACAAAGCAAGCAGACGATACGTAGAGCTTCTGAGCGATTCAAGCGACGTTAAGCTCAAAAGCGAGAATACAGAGAAAATCAAGAAAATCGTAACCGACACAGCTGAGGACATCAAGGATAAGGCTAAAGAAACAGGCAAAAAAGCTAAGAGCAAAGCAACCGACCTTGGCGGCAAAGCAAAGATAAAAGCACAGGATTTGTCAGCAAAAGCAAAAGTAACCGTTGCTGATTTAAAGGACAGAGCGAAAGACAAGGCTCAGGACTTCAAAGCGTTTATCGCACCTGACGAAGACGAGGAGCTTGTTGACTACATCGAAAACGATTACGAAACTGACGATGAAATCGCTGCACCTCAGATTGCATCCGCTTGCGCTATGGACCCAGACGTTACCGACGAGGTTGTTGAAATTGAAGAGCCTGTAATCGATATCGCTGAACCTGTAATCGAAACCGAAGAAACAGCAGTTGAAGTCGTTGATTTTTCCGATGCAGACGAAGAAATGGCTGAAATCGAGTGCGACTGTGACACAAAACAGCCACAAGAAACTCAGCAAACTCCAAAAATTGCCCTCTACGCCGAGGACGAAGAATCACCTGAGGAGTTCGAGTTTTAATTAAATTTACAACTTACTACAAACAGCAAGGGCTGTGCCAATGGCACAGCCCTTAATTATTGCAATTATTTACTTGTTTCTGCTTTTGTATCAGCCTTGTCTTTTTTAGACTTGAACTTTGTAAAAAACAGGATAATACCAACATACAAAGCGATTGAAACCAGTGTCACTGTAAGACCAAGTGGGAAACCTGCAGGACAATACTTGAGCTTGATATCGTGGTGACCTGCTGTAAGCTTGAACGCAACGAGTGCGTCACAAATTGGTGTGATTTCAACCTCTTCGCCGTCAACATAAGCTTTCCAACCCTTGTCGTAAGAAATTGATGTGTAGAACAAGCCGTCCTCTTTTACGTTTATTCTACCCTCAATGCGTGTGTCAGTTGACTTTGTACACTCAAGAGTGCTCTGGGAAAGCTTTTCATAACCTTGCATAAACAACTCTTCGTTGAGCATATTGCAGTAAACGTGAGCACTGCCGACAGTTACATCGGAAAGGTCAGAGTAAATTGAAAGCTTGTCGCCTTCCTTAACGCTACCCATCTGCATAATGTACGGACGCTTAACGTAGTTTGTGATAATTGTGTTGTCGTTAATTCTTAAGTCACAGTTTTCGCCTTCACCGCACTGGAAATATGCAAACGCTGTTCCGTCATATGGTGCAGTGTAGTTAAACTTAACGTGAGGTGTCTGAGAAGAATCCTTGAGCTCAAAAGAATAGCTACCATAGCCGTTCTTTGACATTGGGAAAATTTCTGCATCTGTGTGACCCTGAGAAACAACCTCAAGCGCTTCGTACACATTGCCATCTAAACCTGTAGCAAGACGGAAAAGTTCGTTCTGGTTATCGAACGGATTAAAGCTTGCGGTTGATACATTAAAGTCGAGGATGTCCTCGTTTACCATAAAGCCCTGTGGAATGTAGTACTTGTTCTGGAGCAACTTAACATTGCCTTCCTGATGTACAAGCTTGTTGTGCTGAGTGTCAAGGAATTTACCGTGCGGAGAAATCAGGTACTTCATATTGAGGAACATATTTGTAACAGGTGAGCTTTCCTGATATGTATAACGGTTACTTGCAATCCATCCGCAAATACCGAATTTTTCCATATAGGCTGTTACATCTGCATTTGCAACAGAGCTGAATATCGAAATACCGTCAATGCCGATAAGGGCATTATCGTTTAATGTGTGATACTTTGTAACCTCAGTATGGAAAAGATCTTCGTTGTTGTACTCAACATTGTTGAGGTAATCAACAGTTTTTTCGGTTGCAACCGTACCAAGCGGATATGTTTCCATTGTTGTAGTTCCGACAGTCTTAACGCCGATGTAAGCTGTGCAAGCACCCTCGCAAAGACAAATCAAAAACAGTGCTAAAGCAACCGCTTCTTTAGGAACAATCTTAAGTGTGCTCATAAAGAGCCACGCAACAACAAGTACAGCAATACATACTGTGCCTACAACAATCTTTGTGTCGTTGTACTTGTAAACAAGGTATACAACACCTGTAAATACAAGTACAGTAATCAGAATGTGCAGAATCTTGACGTTTTCCAGATTCATAAACACCCTGTACGCCATTACAATCAGCACAAACGAGAACAGGAAAGAGAATCTGTGAGGAAGCATATTTGGGAAATGGAAGCCGTGCCAGATAAAGTCAAGCTGACGAATAACAAAGCTGAGCATAAAGAACAACAGCATTACAGCGCCTGCAACACGCTCACGGATTTTAATCTTGTTGCAAGTCAAAAACAGAATTCCGAGCACAAGTGCAACAATACCGCAGTAAACGTTCGGCAAGCCTTCCTTGTCGGTAGGAGCAATAAACGCACCTAAGTTTGAAACAACCTCTGAAAGTGCCTGCATTGTACCCTTAAAGTCAGCAGTGTCGCCAATGTTTATCGCATATGTTTTAGGGAAAGTGTTGTCAGATGAATGTGTGCTTGACAGTGCAATAGCTGTCGGAACGGTCAAAATTGCGGTAATTGCCAAGCCTAAAGCTGAAAAACCTACCATTTTGAAGAAGCGCATAAACAAATTCTTGATGCCGTCAAATTCAATAATACAGTAAGCAATGCTGATAAGCATAACAAAAATGCAAGTGAAAAGACCGATGTAGTAGTTAGCAAGCACCGACAAAGCAAGCGCGATAACGTAAAGTCTAAACTTGCCGTCTTTGAGCAGAGCAATTGCGCCTGCAACAACCAAAGGCAAAAGTGCAACAGTATCAAGCCAGATTACGTTCCAGTAGTAGCCCATAATAAACGAGCACAAAGCATACATAATCGAGAACGCCGCAACCGATATGTCACGTCTTTTGAAAGTAATTCTCAAAAAGTGTGCAAAGAACAAGCCTGCAAAGCCGACCTTCATAGCAGTGATAACTGCCAAAAATTCTCTCAAATATTCAGCAGGAACAAACACCGACAAAAAGTTCAGCGGACTTGCAAGGTAGTAAGCCATTAACGCTAAGTAGTTAGTACCGCCACCGCTTTTCCAGGTCCATAACAGTGAACCGCCATTTTGAAGCTTGTCCTGAAAATCAACAAGGAACGGATAGTACTGGTGCCATAAGTCAGTAACAAGAATCTGCTGTTTGCCAAATGGAGCAATCTCAAAATAAGCAAAACAGCCGTACATCAACAAAAACGGCACAAAAAATGCTACAAAAAGCCAAACATTGCGAACAAAAAAGTTCTTGCTGTCAGATGGGTCAACAAAACTGAGCCACATCGGCTTTTTGTTTTCAATCTTCTTAACTTTTTTCGCCGACATATTAAACCTCCACATAATTATTCATTATAATTTTACCACAAAATAAAATAAGGTAAAGAGCTAAAATGCAAAATTTTCAATTTTTATTCAAAAACTTTCGTACTGCTTTACTTTTGCTCTCAGGGTTGGTATAATTAAAAATAATTACGAGGTGATAATTATGAAAACTATAGACATCATTGTTCCTTGCTACAACGAGGAAGAGGTTCTTCCGCTTTTTGTCAAGGAGACAAACGAAGTTATCGCTACTATAGAGCACTACAGCTTCAGATATATTTTTGTTGACGACGGCTCCAAGGACAAAACCCTCAAGGTGCTCAAAACTCTTGCATCACGTTTTTCAAATGTAAAATACATCAGCTTTTCGCGTAATTTTGGCAAGGAGTCTGCTATGTACGCAGGACTCGAAAACTCAACCGCTGATTACGTTATTGTTATGGACGCTGACTTACAACATCCGCCAAAGATGTTCCCTGCTATGATTCAGGGTATCGAAGAAGGCAACGACTGCTGTGCACTCTACCGTGCAAAGCAGACAGGCGAAAGCAAGATAAGACAGCTTGTGTCAAAGATTTTCTTCTCTTTCCAGAACAACATCTCTGACGTAAAAATGCCTGACGGTGCGGTTGACTACCGAATTATGAGCCGTAAAATGGTTGACGCTATCTTAAAACTTTCTGAAGTTCAGCGTTTCTCAAAGGGTATTTTCTGCTGGGTTGGTTTCAAAACAAAATGGATTGAATACCAGAATGTTGAGCGTACAGTTGGCGAGACAAAGTGGAGTTTGTGGGGGTTGTTCAAGTATGCACTTGACGGCATCACCGCTTTTTCAGTAACACCGCTCAGACTTATCGCTGTTATGGGCTTTGTCATCTCACTGCTTGCGTTTATTTACATCATCGTCACTTTAATTCAAACACTGTGTTTTGGCATCGACGTTCCGGGTTACGTTACAACTTTATGTGCTACCCTTTTCTTGGGCGGTATCATCGAGCTTTCTGTCGGCATTTTGGGCGAATACATCGGCAGAATTTATATGGAAACCAAAAACCGTCCAATCTACATTATGGGCGAAACAAACCTCGACGACGAGGACATTCTGTAAAACAGCACTTGAAAGGCATAAAACTATGATTAAAAAACTTTGGGACAAGTTCCACGAGATTATAATGTACCTGATTTTCGGTGTGCTGACAACAGTTGTTTCGTGGGTGACATACGCGTTATTCACTATGGTGATACCTACCATTTCATTTTGGGGCATCACCATTGATTTGACAACAACATCAAACGTTCTTTCGTGGATATGTGCGGTTGTGTTTGCATACATCACAAACAAGCTGTGGGTATTCGAGAGCAAATCGTGGCGACCAAGCATCGCTTTCAAAGAATTCTGGCTGTTCGTTTCGTCACGTCTTGTGACAGGCGTTATCGAATGGGTCGGACTTCCGCTTCTCATCAAGTTTGGCTTTGATCAGGCGATTTTCGGCATCGAGGGTATGCTTGCAAAGATTCTCGTCAGCGTTATCGTTGTAATTCTCAACTACGTTTTTTCAAAGCTTTTCATCTTCAAAAACAAGAAGAAAAAAACCGAGTAACACACCTACTGACACAAAAATATATTCAACAACAAAACCGCTGTGGTCACCCACAGCGGTTGTTTTTATTTATTAACTTTAGTCAAGACCTGCAAGGTGTAACTGGATGGCAGTTGCGTCCATAATGCTTACTTCGTCGTCGCAGTCAACATTTGCAAAATCTTTTTCATACGATGACTTCCAATTTTTAATTCCTACTAAAACAAGCTGAATTTCGGTTGCATCCATAATCGAAACATCGCCATCTCCGTCAGCATCACCATCATTGAAGTGCCTGTATTCACTTCTGATGCAATTAAATGCGTTGCCGTTTTCCTTTTCACCGAAACATCCGTTTCCGTAGTAATAGTACCATCTTCCGCTGACCTGAGCAGGCTTGCCTTCAACCTCTACAACAGGCTTGAAAACATCAACATAGTAAACCATATTCTCGTGCCCTGCACATGTAAGCTCACCTGTGCCCACAGCATTGTAAGCCTTACTCTCGTCGGTATAATCCACACCATTGTTCCACTCGATAGACGTTACAAAATCAGGAACATCCGCATAATGCATATAATAGTCATCAGTAATCATCGGAACAAACCCCGGATACATGTAAGGGTCAAATCTGTTGGTGCCTGTCCAGTAGATGTTGACTGAACCGTCCCACCTAAAATCCTCGTGCGAATTTTTGCGAGCATACTCACTATCCGCTGGTTTAGACTCCGCTGTGCTAGGCATATAAAAATAGAATCGATTAGTCTTGAAGCTCCTGTCGCCTGTCAATTCTCTGTACTGTCTTACAGCACGCTTGACTTCAATCTCATCGTATGACGCAAGGCTGAATTCAAGTGTAGAATCGTGAGAATTCCAACCAAGATAGAACTCCGAACCGGCGTTATCTGTACGCTCAAGACACATCACCACATCATTTTTTGATAAATTCAAGTCGAACGCTGTATCATCAATAAGCTTTTGAGCACTCTTTCCTGTTTCGTCCATAGCAAAGTCAAGACAATTGACAAGGAAAATCTCAAGCAACTTTTCACTTGTCACGCCACTTGGCACACACGTTCCGATTACCTCGCCATTGGTTGCGACTGTCTTTTCAGGTCCGAAAACAGTTTCGTCCTGATTTCTCCAGAAAGTTACTTCTAAATCTTCGAAATCCTCATACACCGTGCCGTCGCAATACGCTGTGTCACCCAAAACACTGCTGTCAAACAACAATGTATATGTCTGGTCATAGTCGTATATAGGGCTTGAGGTGTCTACTCTGTCAGAGCCAAAGACCACCGCATACAGAACACCGTCTTTAAGCGTTATTCCTCTTTCACTCAAATCATAAGTCCACACACCGTCACCGTCTGAGTCCGCACACATTTCTTTTTTAGCGCCATAATTGTAAAAAGGCTCTCCGCCGTATTCCCAGATATGACAGTAAACTCTTTTAAAACCCGTCCAGCCTGCGGAATTCACATCAAAATGCAAGCAGTTTGAGCTGTTTGTAGCAGTCGCCGTAACGCTTACGCACGACACAATAATCCTTATCAAAAGAACGATGCAAGTTAGTTTTTTCATTGAACACGCCTCCTTTAGCATCCTTTCACTAATAATACCCTGCTACCATATCATTTGGTTTCATTGGTTTTAAATATTTTGCAATTTTATTATAAAATTAAGCATCACAAATCACAACGTTTAAAATGTAGAAAAACGAGCATCTAATTTGTGCACTATTCACCTTGTAGAAAAAAGCAACCGCCGTGGTCACTCCACAGCGGTTATTTTTATCATTATTCAACCTTTGCCAGAATAAGCTGTATATTAGTTACGTCCAGAATTGTAACCTCGCCATCGCCGTTGACATCTGCCAAAGCTTTTGCGTCTGCGTTTGCAAACTCTTCGAGCTTTGCGATAACAAGCTGAATTTTGGTTGCATCAAGAATAGAAAGCTCACCGTCAAGGTTTACGTCACCTGTAACCATAGATGGTGGCAAAAGCATAAAGTCAGCCTTGTCAACTCCATCGAAAGTAATGATAAGCCTTGCGCCGTCCTGTTTAACATCAACTATTAAATCCCTGCCAAAGTCGCAACCATCCAATACGCCAGACCCTGATTTTGGGAAGACATAGTTTGTTGTAATCAAAAACACATGTATTCCATCAGGAACATTGTCGTATACTTTTTCGAACAAACCGCTTTCCTCGTTGTAAACAAGCTCGTTATTAAGGTCTGTTGGGTCCCAATTTGTACCACAAACTTCTTTGTCACCTGCTATAATGTGCACATCGCCACGTTTTTCGTGGGTGTGGTCATCACGCATACAGTCAAGTGAGTCACCGTTTGCTCTAAGACCATAGCAACCATCACCGTAGTAGTAATACCACTCGCCAGGCTCAGCACCCGGTTCACCGTAAACTGCCCAAGGTCTTTGATCAGGGTCGATAACAAAAATCATATTGTCAAAGCTGTCAAGTCCCATTGGGTAATTATCCGATTCACCTACATCGTAGTACTCACAAGCAATGTTAAATGTTTCGTGAGCCCACTGCCACAGTGCGTCACTTTCTTTGTAATTAATACCGTTGTTCCACTTTATAGATGTAACAAAGTCAGGCACATCAGCGTAGTAAACATAATCGCTGTCTGCACGCATTGCGGCATAGCCTATGTAACTTTCAGGGTCAAGTCGCTCTGTATTCTCCCAATAAATATGCGTTGCAGATGTAGTTCTCTTTCCCCACGAAGGTACATACATACCCTTGTCATAAACCTCGCCTGTCTTAGCTGTTTCGCCATTGGTGCCGTCAGGTCTGAGGAAATAGTAACGTCTTGTGGTAAATTCATCGCCTGTTTGCTCTCTGTACTGATTAACAGCAGTCTGTACGGTCAAAAGCCCGTTTTCCTCAGGAATTGTTGTGTCAGCCGCATTCCATCCGCTTAATATCTCATAATCAGCAAGAGTGCCACCAACATCATCAATTGAAAGACCAAGAGCAATAGCAATATCATCGACTATCTGCTGGTCTGTCTTGCCCGAATATGTTCTTACGTTATCAACCTTATCAAAATCACTTACAAAATCTTCGAACAATCCAAAAGCTGTTGTAACGTTAGGTATGCAAGTGCCGACAACGTTACCTACAGATGTGATGCACATTTCAGGGCCAAAAACCGTTTCGTCCTGACCTTTCCAGAAGCCTGCCTGAGCTTTCTTTGAGCTGTCCGCAGGATTTTCATACTCGAAATCAACGCCGTAAGCTGTGTTGCCTAGAACTGTTGAATCGAATAGTAGGTTGTGAATCTGTGTGCCATTATTGTTAGAGAAAATACAAACATAGAGCTTGCCCTCTTCAATTTCAAATCCCTTAGCAGTGATATCGTATGTCCAGATACCGTCACCGTCTTCATCTGTACAAGCTTCCTTTTTTGACTGCCAAGGAGCAAAAGGATCTGTGCCGTACCCATACTTCCAAATATGGCAATAAACCTTTGTAAAATCTGTCCAACCTGACGCGTTAGTATCAAAGTGGAGAACCTGAGCGTCTTCGTCAGCCGCAGTAGCTGAAATACAAACGCAAGATACAAGCATCATTACAACAAGCACTAAAGAAATAAACTTTTTCATCGTCTTACCTCCGAGTTAATCTTTAATAATAAACCTGCAAGCACACTGCTTAATACAGACATAGTGCCACTACACTTTAATTATAAAACTCGGACAACCAGTAGACAATACATCCATATGTAAAAAAACAAACGGAATATTAGTGCACATTAACCAACGCAGTAAAAAAATAAGTACAACCAAACAAAAAGGGCGGTCAAAAGACCGCCCATAAAGTTCAATTAACTTTTAGGATTAAAGCTCCTCAATCTCAGCAAGTGCAAGCTGAATCTCTGTACCATCAAGGATAGTAATGTAACCGTCACCGTTTACATCAGCCTGATCGAGTGCTGCACCATCAAGCTCAGAAAGCTTAGCAAGGCACATCTGGATAGCTGTTACGTCCATAATTGTAACAACGCCGTCAAGGTCAACATCGCCTTTTTCAGGTTTTACCTGACCGATTGTTGAATCCTCAGCGTTCCACTCTACAACTGCCTCTGTATTAGCGATAGCAGTCTCGATATCAGCAACTGTGAGTCCCATTGCGGTAGCGATATCGTCAAGGATAGCCTGGTCTGACTTCATTGAGAACAATCTTACGTTGTCAAGCTTAGCTGCATCAGCGAGGAATGTCTCAAACATAGCCTGAGCTGTTGTTATGTTAGGGATGCAAGTACCAACTACGTTACCGATAGATGTGATGACTAATTCTGGACCGAACACTGTTTCGTCCTGACCCTTCCAGAAACCAGCCTGAGCTTTCTTTGAGCTGTCCTCTGGATTTTCGTACTCATAGTCAGCACCGTAGGCTGTGTCGCCTAAAACTGTTGAATCAAATAAGAGATTGTGAATCTGTGTACCGTTATTGCTAGAGAAAATACAAACGTAGAGCTTACCAGCCTCGAGCTCGATACCCTTAGCACCTAAGTCATAAGTCCAGATGCCGTCGCCGTCTTCATCTACACACTTTTCCTTCTTTGACTGCCATGGGAAGAAACCATCTCCGCCGTACTCCCAGATGTGGCAGTATACAGTAGTAAACTCTGTCCAACCTGACTCATTTGTGTCGAAGTGGAGAACCTGAGCTTCGTCTGCTGCTGCGGCTGAAATGCAAACGCAAGATACGAGCATCATTACTGCAAGCACTAAAGAAATAAACTTTTTCATCATCTTACCTCCAAAAAACTTTAATGATAAACATTGCAGGCACCCTGCTTTGTAAAAAACGGGTACCACCACATTGTAATTATAAAACCGATATAGTCAAAAGACAATACGTCACTGTGTAAAAAAACGGACAAGATATTAGTGCATTTTTACTAATGCAATGCCGTAAACTTAAATAGGTAAACAAAAAGGGCGGTCAAAAGACCGCCCATAAAGTTCAATTAACTTTTAAGATTAAAGTTCCTCGATATCAGCAAGTGCAAGCTGAATCTCTGTACCATCAAGGATAGTAACGAAACCGTCACCGTTTACATCTGCATATGCAAGAGCTTCCTCGTCGAGGATCTCGAGCTTAGCAAGGTGCATCTGGATAGCTGTAACGTCCATGATTGTAACTTCGCCGTCGTTGTCAACGTCGCCGAGCTGACGCTCTGGAACTTCTGGAGCTTCTACTTCTGCCCAGCACTTTGTACCGTCGAAGTAGATTGTAACTGTTGAACCGTCAACCTCAACGTCAAACTTAGCGTTTGTGCCATCGCCTAAAGCGTCGCCTGACTCGTTGTATGAAAGTGCCCAGTCGTGGTCAGCAGCAACCTTGTACTCGTACCATGTATCTTCATAGTCGTCTGTCTCGCCTGTTGCAGCAACGTCTGTGTATGTGATTGACCAAAGACCTGTAGCCTCATCGTATGTAAGGTCGTTGTCAGCGTTTGTTACGTTCCAAGCTGTACCTAAGCAACCGCCGTCTGTATGACCTGGAGCGATAGCACCAACAGCTGTCCATGTGTGGTCAGCTGGGTTGAATGGCTCAGTAGCCTCTGGCTCTGTAGCTTCTGGCTCTGTAGCTTCTGGCTCTGTAGCTTCTGGCTCAGTAGCCTCTGGCTCTGTTGCTTCTGGCTCTGTTGCTTCTGGCTCTGTTACTTCTGGAGCCTCAACAACTGCCCAGCACTTTGTACCGTCGAAGAAGATTGTTACTGTTGAACCGTCTTTTTCAACGTCAAACTTAGCGTTTGTGCCGTCGCCTAAAGCGTTACCGTTCTCGTTGAAAGAAAGATCCCAAGCGTGGTCTGCAGCAACCTTGTACTCGTACCATGTATCATCAAAGTCCTCTGTCTCAAGTGTAGCAGCAACGTCTGTGTATGTGATTGACCAAATACCTGTAGTCTCGTCGAATACGAGGTCGTTGTCTGTGTTAGCTGGGTTCCAAGCTGTGCCTAAGCAACCGCCGTCTGTGTGACCTGGAGCGATAGCACCAACAGCTGTCCATGTGTGGTCAGCTGGATCGAATGGCTCTGTAGCCTCTGGCTCTGTAGCTTCTGGCTCTGTAGCCTCTGGCTCAGTTGCTTCTGGCTCTGTTGCTTCTGGCTCTGTTGCTTCTGGCTCAGTTGCCTCTGGCTCTGTAGCTTCTGGCTCTGTTGGCTCTGTTGAACCAGCTGGAGCTGTTGAGTCAGCAGCGTTCCACTCTACAACTGCTGCTGTGTTAGCAATAGCTGTCTCGATGTCAGTAACTGTAAGATCCATTGCGATAGCGATATCGTCAAGGATAGCCTGATCTGTCTTCATTGAGTATGTTCTTACGTTGTCAAGCTTTTCTGTGTTAGCGAGGAATGTCTCGAAGATTTCCTGAGCTGTTGTAACGTTAGGGATGCAAGTACCAACTACGTTACCGATAGATGTGATAGCCATTGCAGGACCGAACACTGCAGGATCCTGATTCTTCCAGAAACCAGCCTGAGCTGTCTTTGAGCTATCTTCTGGGTTCTCGTAAACGAAATCAGCACCATAAGCTGTGTCGCCAAATACTGTTGTGTCGAATAAGAGGTCATAAATCTGCTGGTTGTTGTTGTTTGAGAAGATACAAACATAGAGCTGACCCTCTTCGAGTTCTGTCTTAAGCTTTGCAGTAATGTCGTATGACCATGTACCGTCACCGTTATCTGTACATTTTTCCTTCTTTGACTGCCATGGAGCGAAAGAATCGCCGCCATAAGCCCAGATGTGGCAGAATACGCTAGTAAAATCTGTCCAACCTGATGCCTCTGCATCAAAGTGGAGAACCTGTGCCTCGTCTGCTGCTGTAGCTGAGATGCATACGCATGATACGAGCATCATAACAGCAAGTACGAGAGAAATAAACTTTTTCATCATCAATTACCTCCGTTAAATTTTGATAATGAACCCTGCAAGTAAGCAAGGTTACAAATATAAATACATTTGCTATTTAATTATAATAACTCCAAAACCAAAAGACAATAGTCAAATAGTAAAAAAACAGGTAAATTATTTGTGCACAATAACCAATCAAGGAAATTTAACCCTAACAAGAAAAGACGGCACTAACTCAGGTGTTGCTGTTATGTTAAATTATAGTTTATTGCATAGCAAATTGTAGGGGCAATTCACGAATTGCCCGCCGTGCGTAGCACCAACAGGACTACAAATTAGGCTTCCCCTGTTTGAAATCAGGTATTCCCTTGATAAGGGAAATGTCCGAAGGACAAAGGGTTTGCCGTTCCTGCAAGGAAAGGCTCCGCCGTAGGCGGTGGTGAGGTAAAAAACGCTTGATAACAGCAATTTAATTGTT
>JAFUOM010000107.1 GCA_017481885.1 Ruminococcus sp. | reverse complement strand
TTCAGATGCGTAGTTATTCTTGATAACCTTGTCTTCAACTACACCCATACCGGTTTCTTCTACAGCCATTTTAGCGAGTGGAATTCTTGCTTTGTTTGCAGCACTAGCAGCAGCTAAGAAAATCTTGTCTACCTGCTCCTGAGTGTAAGAAGCGAAAATCTCCTGCTGTTTTCTGATGTTTTTGATAGCAATTTCGAGTTTTTCGACAGAGTCGATGATATCGTATGTTTTTGTTTCCATTTAAACCAACCTCTCTTGTAGTTTAGTGTTGAATTTTGACTTCGTTATTATTTTAACAATATGTTAAACTTTTAACAATTCTCAATTTATATAAGGTGGTTTATCAAAATTGATAACACTGAAAATAACGCAAAAAAGCCCGACCTTGTAACAGGTCGGGCAAAAACAGATTGCATTGAATTTATAAGTATTTACGTTTCGATTCACACAACTGTGTAATGAATTCTTTGTCTAGCTTTGAGAGCTTGTATCCGTTTTTATAAATCAGTATATCTTTGTACACTTTCTTATTTTCATTGCATTTTCGTTGTACAAGATTATATCTTTCAAGTAGCTTTTTTGGAGCAGGGGACACCCACATAAAGGTTTCAGGATTATTAGAAAGTAAATCGAACTGACTTGCTCGTTCGAAGATAAAAATTCTTCTGTCAATATTGTCAGGTAGTTCTTCTTTAACTACTTTTGAAAGTGGCATAGACGGTACGTACGGGTCAGCGTGTGCAATTTCTATGTATTCTGTAAGGTCATCAAAAGTTATGTCTTCTTTTTGAGCAAGGGGACTGTCTGCACTCATGATAAGTGAATAGCTGAATTCCGTAACAAGCTCATAGCAAAGACCTTTTTCTTCGAGCATTGTTTTGAAGTATTTGTCATAGTTTTCAGCATATCTGATTATACCGAGCTTATAATCGTGCTTTAGTATATTGTGTATGGTACGCTGTGAGTTTGTTTCTTTATAAAAAATTTCAGCAGCATCTTTTGTAAGACATTTAGAAAACTGTGAAAAAGCTTCGGAAATATAACAAGCTCTCGGAACAGAAATTGAAAATTTCTGTTTTTGAGGCGCACCGTGTTTGTAGTAGTTTTCAACCTGATCAATTTGCTCAAGAATGCCTTTTGCAAAACCGAGAAACTCTTCACCCTCAAGGGTGAGTTGCATACCCTTAGTGGTTCTTTCGAATATCGTTATGTTAAGATCAGCCTCGAGTTCTTTTATTGAACGACTTATATTTGGTACAGCAATGAGAAGCTCTTCGCTTGCCTTACTCAGCGACCCAGTTTTTGCTACTGTGAGAGCATATTTAACGTGTGAAAAATTCATTATACCACCTCAAATTATATGTATTATATCATTTTGGTGTTTGTAATTCAATATACCAGTTTATGCTTAACCATTATTTTGAACTTATAATTTACGACACCCCGCTGGTGTTTTGGACAGTATCCAAGAAAATAGACAAGGAAAAGAAGACCCTATCGTAGAATATTATTAAATTACGCGGCTTTACTCCGTATTTCGAACGGAGTAAGGCCGTCTTTTAAGTTAATACGTTCATAATTGTAGAATTGAACATATTCAGCAACGGCTTTTTCGACCTCTGTTCGATTAGCAAATTTCATATGATATAGACATTCCGTTTTAAGAGTACCAAAGAAATTTTCCATAGCAGCATTGTCATAAGGACAACCGGGACTGGACATTGAGGGCTTAATGTGGTACTCTGTAAGTAGGTCATGATATACTTGGGATGTGTATTGCGACCCTTGGTCACTGTGGAGTGCGAGTCCATCAGTGACCTTTTCTTTTTGTTTAGCCTCACGAATGGTATCTGTAACAAGCGAAGCTGTCATATCAGAACCTATACGGTAAGCTATTACCATCTTTCCGCATAAATCTACAACAGCACACATATACACCATTCCTTTAGTTGTCGGGATATATGTAATATCCGTTACCCAAAACCGATTAGGCTGAACCTGATCAAATTCACGATTAAGAAGATTTGGATATTTGTGTAAAGCTTTTTGGTATCGCATATATGGTCTTCTTCTACGCACTTTTGATAGCAAATCGTATTTACGCATAATGCGTAAAATAGCTTTAAGATTAACATTTTTGCTATGTTTATCTTTAAGGATTCGGCGAATTCGGCGACAACCATAAGTTTGTTTACTCTTTGATTGAATTTCTGTAATCAAATCAACCAGCCATTTGTCTTTACTTTCATTACCTTGTCGCTTTCTCCAAGAATAATAACCGCTTCGTGATACACCAAACACTTTACACATAGACTTAACCGTATACTTACCCCTGAATCGTTCTATCACTCTATACTTGAGTTCCACCTCATTCCAGCTTCTGACAGAAAATTTTGCAATAGCTCCACTTGCATACGCAATTGTGCCAACTCATTCTTCTGACGCGTTTCTTCTGTTGCTTCCGTTTTTCGTGGACGACCTTTTGGACGAGAAACATATCCATTTGCAAGCAATCGTTGTTTTCTTCGTTGGCGTTTCGCAAGTTGCTTTACCTGATCCTTTGTTAGCCCAAATATCTCACCAATTTCTCTGTTAGTTCTTCCGGCTTCTTTTAATTTGAAAACTTCATCTGCTATACATTCTACTTTTGTGTATTTTCTTGGCATGATTTAACCCCCTGTTGTAGTTTTTATTCTACAACAGGGGGTGTTTTCTTTCAATGTCCGTTTTCCGGGATATAGTCCAGTTTATCAGCGGGGTGTCGTTATTGGGGTATTACATAGAAAAGTATTAAGCGTTGATTGTTGTAGCTTTTTTGTCGAGTTCTTTGTTTGCTTTTTCAACGTTGAGGAAGAAGAGTAAGCCAAGGATAGCTACATTGATGAGGAGTGGTAACCAGAGATAGATGAAGTTAAGCATATTGACGCAAGATGCAGGCTGTACTAAAGCGTTTTCGATGTATCCGCCAGCTTCGAGCAACCAACCTGAGATTGCAACACCGATACCACCGCCGATTTTAACACCGAGTGATGTGCAAGAGAACATTGTACCATCAATTCTGATGCCGTCTTTCTTATATGTATAGTCAGATGCCGCAGCGATGAGAGCGTTGATATCGCCCTGAAGAGGCCCCATACCGAGAGTTGAGATAGCTAAGCAGATGAGCATCATAGGAACGCTACCTATATAGCCGCCAACTAAAACTAATACTCTGAAAATACATGAAATGATATATCCTACGATGTTGAGTTTGTACATACCTTTGCATTTGCTTACGAGGAATGGTGTTGAGATGAGACCGATAATCATAGGGATGTTTATTGCGACTGAAAATGTTCCGAGAAGGTTTGCATCGCCTAAGATGTATTTCATATAGTAAATACCCATACCTGTCATAGCAGTGTAAAGCTGAGTAAGAATATATGTACCACAGAGGAGAAGGAAGTATTTGTTTGAAACGAGTGATTTCATTGACTGCTTGAAAGAATACTTCTTTTCAGGCTTTGCTTCAGCTGTCTCAACAACCTCATCGTTGCCGTTTTCGTTTTCAGGAAGCTCTTTTACAGAGAATACAGCAATTGTATTTGTGATAATACCGATTACAGCATAGATGATAGCCATCCATCTCCAAGCAACTGCATCGTTACCCATTGCTGCTACAATACCAACTGTTACAGCCTGAATTGTCATACTTGTTGCTGTTGCAAAGATGAATCTGAATGTACCAAGCTGAACTCTTTCAGCACCATTTCTTGTTACAAGGGCAGTAAGAGCACCATAAGCGATGTTGTTAGCTGTATAGAAACCAGCGTTTAAGAGTGTGTATGTGATAAAGAAGTATGCATACTTTGCTGTGTCGCCCCAGCTTGTAGGAATTGCGAAAATCAGTACGAGAAGTACTGCACAGCCAAAGAATCCGTAGAACATCCAAGGTCTGGCTTTACCCATCTTAGATTTTGTTTTGTCCATTAACGAACCAAAAATAATATCTGAGAAACCATCAAATATTTTTGAAACCATCATGAGAGTACCGATAATACCGGCATTCATTCCCATTGTATCTGTGAGATAAATCATCAGGAAGAAAGTAAGGAATGCATATATTACATTACCGGCAACGTCTCCTGTACCGTAACCGACCTTATTATACCATTTTAAATATTTCTTTTCAGCCATTGTAATTCTCCTTATCTGTAATTGTACCAGTCATTTATCAAAATACAAGTTTTACATTGAAATTAAACTGTTCTTCGTCGAATCTGTATTTTTCAAGAAGAGCAGGTCCGCAACTGTTAGAGCCGATACCATTCTGTGCATAGTCGATGCAAAGAACAGTGCTACCGCAAGACTCAAGCTCGAAATTGTGCTTTTTGTTTTCAAGTTCTTCCTGTGTATATGGTGAAGCGTTAAAGCAGAAAGCTTTGTCACTTGTTACTGTGAGTTTATTATCATCGCTGTAAAGTTCAACATAATCACAGTCGAAGTGGCTACCATTTTCCTGAGGTCTGATGTAGTCTTCGTGTAAGTTTTCTACTGTATCAGTAAACTTGCTGTGGAATGATGTGCGATGTTTATCTCTGTAGCTCTCACAAGGACCCATACCGTAGTAAGTAACCTGATTCATTTCTTTTAGTGTAAAAAGTCTGAGACCGAATCTTGGAAGTTCAGGGAACTCTGTGTTTCTGTGAACGTCCATATTTACTTCGATTTCACCTGATGCTTTTACTGTCCATACTGCTTTTAATGTAAGCATTCTCTGTACAGGAGCAGCAGAAAGTGAAATCTCAGTTTCAATAGTGAGTTCATTGTCAGAAAGATTGTATGTAGTCTCATACGCTCTTTCGGTAGCTCTGTCATAATGTGCACGATACCATTCAGACTTTAAGTGTCTGTCGTTATCTGTTGGAGCACGCCAAATGTTGATATCCATCGGCTGAGTGAGCATTTCTTTTTCGTTTTTGCTGAGTTTATCGAAAAGACCTGTGAGCTTGTTGAATGTATAGTTGAAGTTGTCGCCCTTTACAAAGAGGAATCTATCAGTATCTTCAACAGTAATGTTACCACCTGCTTTGCCGAAGTTTTCTTTGATAGAAACTGCTTTCTGGTTTCTTGGGTCTTTGTTTTCAAGTGCGATTTCTTCAAAACCGAGTTCATAACCGTCTGCTAAAATCTCAGTAGCATTTTTGAGTTCTGCATAGATTACGAGATAACACTTACCTTTTTCAGGAATATCAAGGTTGAGTGTGAGACCAACTTCTTTGTGTGGAGGGATTGAAGGAAGTTCATCAATAGTTTCTGCACAGATGATCTCGCCGTCACAGTTGATTTCGTAGCGGAGATTCACGTAATCCTTTGCATCTACAAAATCCATATAGTTGTGAAGAACAAGTCTGCCGTTTTTCTGATTGAACTCTTTAACTCTTAATGGACGGTGAACATTTTTGTATTCAAGCAAGCCTGTGTGTGGTGTTCTGTCAGGATATACAAGACCATCCATACAGAAGTTTGAGAAGTGAGGGTATTCGTTGTGGTCACCACCGTAGTAGTAGATAGGCTTTCCATTTTCGTTAACACCCTTGTAGATAGCGTGATCACACCATTCCCACACAAAACCACCGCAGATGTTGTCGTGTGCGTGGAACACCTGGAAGTAATCTTCGAAATCTCCAGGACCGTTGCCCATTGCGTGGCTGTATTCACAGGTGATGTAAGGCTTTCTGTAGTTGCCCATAAGGAAATCGTCGATTTCTTCGAATGATGGGTACATTCTGCTGTAGAAGTCAAGATTTGAGAAGTCGTACTTTTTGCTGTGATTTCTGTAGTGAGCACCTTCGTAGTGAGTAAGACGAGTAGGGTCGAACACCTTAGTCCACTCTAATGCTTTTTCGAAGCAGTAGCCGTAAGCACTTTCGTTACCCATTGACCAGATTACAACAGATGGTCTGTTCTTATCTCTGTGAACACATCTCTGAGTGCGATCCATAGTTGGCTCTAACCACTCTGGGTTATCAGCTAAAGGAATGTTCCACATCTCACAGTGGTTTTCCCAAGCGTTATTCTTGTAGAAGATTTCTGCAACACCGTGGCTTTCGTGGTCAGCTTCATCAATTACGAGAAAACCATATTTGTCGCAAAGCTGATAGAAAACAGGGGAGTTAGGATAGTGACTTGTACGAATAGCGTTAAAGTTGTGAGCTTTAATCATAAACAAATCTTTCTTCATCTGTTCTAAGCTGATTGTAAAGCCTGTTACAGGATCGGAGTCGTGGCGGTTAACACCTCTGAATTTGATTTTCTGACCATTGAGGTAGAGAATCTCGTCTTTGATGTATATCTCTCTGATACCAACCTTATCTGTGATAACTTCGTTTTCAGATTCAAGAACCAGAGTGTAGAGATATGGTTCTTCAGGATTCCACAATGTAGGATTTAAAACCTCGATTGTGAATACCTGCTGATATGAACTGTCGTTATCTACTTTTTCAGTAGCCTTACCAACGAGGTTGTTATTTGCATCATACAGAGCGATTGAAAGTGGTGTGATTTCTTCGTCGATGAAGTTTACTGCGATTTCAACGTCTGTTTTATCTTCGCTGATGTTAGTTGTTGTGAAGTAGTCAAAAACAGCTTTCTGTGGTCTGTTGAGAATGTAGACATCACGGAAAATACCGCTCTTTCTGAATTTGTCCTGATCTTCAAGATAAGTGCCGTCGCACCATTTGAGGACTAATACTGCAAGCTTGTTTTTGCCTTCTGTTAAAAACTGTGTGATTTCAAACTCACTTGTTGAGTGAGAAACCTGACTGTATCCTACATAGTGACCATTGAGCCACACATAGAAGCAAGAGTCAACACCCTCGAAGTTTAAGAAAGCTCTGTTTGCATTATCGTCTGTGTGATAATCAAACTCTTTCACATAAGCACCGCAAGGGTTTTCATGAGGAACAAATGGTGGATCAAATGGGATTGGATACTCAACATTTGTGTACTGTTCGTAGTCGAAACCGTAGTTCTGCCAATCTGATGGAACAGTTACATTGATGAAATCATCGTTGTTGTCATCTAACCAGTAGAACTTGTTCTGTAAATCGTAAACGCTCTTGAAATACTTGAACTTCCACTCTCCACTCAGAAGAAGAAAACGGTCTGACAGCTCTCTGTGTTCAATGAAGTCATCGGACTGCTTTGAACTTGGAATGTAGTAAGCTCGGTTTTCTAAAGTGTTTTCGTGAAGAACGTTTAGATTTTCGTAGTTTTTGTTAATAATCATTTTTAGTCCTCCTTGTCAAAAACTGAAAAAGCGAATTTTGTTGTTTGTTTATATTCCGTATTTGCTTTCAAGATAGTAGATGGGAATGCCTTTTGATTAACTGCATCAGGATATCCCTGAGCTTCCATACAAAAACCGCTGTAGTTTTTGTAACAAGCTCTGTTTTTGCCGTTATCTGTATCAACGTAGTTTGCTGTGTAAAGGTGTAAAATTGGCTGAGTTGAGTAGCAATCAAGTGTTATGCCGCTTTTTAAGCCTGTAGCACTTGCCATAAAGCTTAAGATGTTTTTACCTTTTGGTGAAATAAAGCTGTGATCAAAACCTTTTGCAGTTGTAAGCTGTGGGTGATCTTCCTTTAAAGCTTCGGATAAGCTTTTTTTATTAGCAAAATCAAAAGGAGTATTTTCTGTGTCCAGAATTTTTCCTGTTGGGATTAGTTCGTTGTTAAGTTCAATGAACTTAGAAGCATTGATGCTTAATAAGGTGTCATCAATTGATGCTGTGTTGTGACCGTTTAAGTTAAAGTAGGAATGATTTGTGAGATTGCAGATTGTGTCTTGATCTGATATAGCACTGTACTTGATTGTGAGTACATTATTATCATCGAATGTGTATCTGACAGTTACTTTCATCTCACCCGGATAACCTTCGTCACCATCAGGAGATAAAAGTGTGAATACAACATCACCACGGTCCATTTTTATGTCCCACATTTTTCTGCTGAAACTATCAAACCCTCCGTGAAGATGATTGTTGCCGTTGTTGATAGGGAGGCTATACTTTTTTCTGTTCAGGCTGAAACTTCCTTTTTTAATACGACCACTGCATCTGCCTACTGTAGCACCAAAGTACTCTGTGCCTTTTTCGTAACCTTCAAGAGTATCGTAACCAAGCACTACATCGGTCATAACTCCGTTTTTATCAGGTACCTTGATTGATACTACTGAGGCTCCGAGTGAGCTGAGCGTTACGCTTGCTCCGTTTTTATTTATGATAGAGTAGCAATTAACCATATTGCCATTTTTGTCTGTTCCAAAAGGATGTGTTGTGATGATTGCCATATCTGTCTCCTATAATGACTTGATGAATCTATCAAAAGCTTCTTGACCTTCTTTAGTTCTCTTGAAAACTCCCGCATCTTTGAGGACTTCCAAGAACACTTTTCCAATTTCAGCTTTGATGATATCATCGATGTTTTCTTCGTTTACATTGTCGTAGTTTGCGATAAACTCTGATACCCACTGGGCATGCTTACTGATTTCTTCTATTTTAGTGATATCATCACCATTTATAATTGCTTCTTTGAGTAAAGCTATTTCATTTTTAAGTCTTGATGGCAATACAGCCAAGCCCATAACTTCGATTAAACCAATGTTTTCTTTCTTGATGTGGTGGAGTTTTTCGTGTGGATGATAAACACCGAAAGGATGTTCATCTGTTGTGATGTTGTTTCTTAAAACTAAGTCTATGATAAATTTGCCGTCTTTCATCGATGCGATAGGGGTGATAGTGTTATGTGATTCGCCTCGTGTCTGAGAGTAGATGAAAGCTTCTTCGTCTGTATAAGCTCTCCATTTTTCTAAGATGTGGCACGCAAGTGGTGCAATATATTCTTTGTGATTACTGCTCAGTCTGATTACTGACATTGGCCACTCTACTACCGAACATTCTACTTCCTCAAAACCTTCAACTTTAAATGTTCTGTCAACCTTTGCACGATTGAGAGCAAACTCATATCTGCCACCCTGAAAATGTTCGTGTGTCAGTATTGAGCCGCCCACAATCGGAAGGTCGGCGTTTGAGCCGATTATGTAATGAGGAAATGATGAAATGAAATCCAACAATTTAGAGAATATCGTATTATCAATCACCATTGGTGTGTGTTTGCTGTTGAACACGATGCAGTGTTCGTTGTAGTAAACGTATGGTGAATATTGCATGAACCAATCTTCGTGGTTTATTTCAATCGGAATGATTCTGTGATTCTGTCTTGCAGGATGGTTAAGTCTGCCTTTGAAACCTTCATTTTCTTTGCATAAAAGGCATTTTGGATATCCTGACTGTTTTTGAAGCTTTGCCTGTGCTATGGTTTTTGGGTCTTTTTCAGGTTTTGAAAGATTTATTGTGATATCTATCTCACCGTA
>JAFUOM010000106.1 GCA_017481885.1 Ruminococcus sp. | reverse complement strand
GTCAAACGACATTGACATTTACGTTGATAAGCTCCAGATAAAAGACGCCATTACAGCGATGCTGAGCGAAGGCTTTACTGTAAAAAGTGAAGACAATAACAAGGGTGAATACGGCTTAAAAAAAGAGCCGAGATATTACGTTGAGCTACACACTAATTTTGAGGGATTTTCTAAAAAGCAAAAGGAGATACTCCTAAACTTTGCTGATAACGCTAACAAAGTCAGCGGTGAACGATATGAGCTTACTGACAGCGACAATTACATCTACACACTGTTTCATTTATACAAGCATTTTGTTAATTCTGGTGTTGGTGTGAGGATGTTCCTTGATGTTTATCTCATTAAGAAAAACGCTGGCATTGACTTTGATTATGTAAATCCGATATTAAAAGAGCTTGACATTGATGGTTTTGCAGTTGTAGTCGATGAAATTGGCAAAGTACTTTTTGAAGGTGAGACACCGAGTGATGACTTAAGAAAAGTTGTTGAATTTGTTTTCGACAGTGGTATTTTCGGCACGGTCTATAACAACCAGCACTTGCGTAAAATCAATACTGGCACTCAACACCTGACAAAAGCTCAGCGTTTAAAAATGAATTACGGCATAGGGTTTCATGCTATGAAAAAACGATACCCTATACTCAAAAAACTGCCTATCCTCTACCCTTTCAGCTTTATTCACAGGTTTTTCTACGGACTTATACACAAAAGAAAGGTTCTGAGTGATGCGATAAACGCTCAAAAATCATTATCTGCTGATAAAGTTGACGAGTACAAAAAGATATTTGAAATAGCAAAAATTAAAATGTAAATACAAAAAACACCTTGTGTTCCGAAATTGGTCACAAGGTGTTTTGTTATATCAACTATTATTTTATCAATCAGCGAGCTCGATTAAAGCTTGTTGATATCAGCGTCGGTAATCATATGATAACCTGCATCTTCGAGTGCTTTTTCAGCTTGGGCGTTGTCAGCAACTCTTAATACTACGTAAGCATGCTTTTCGGTACGAGCCATAAATGCGTAGAGATACTCAACGTTTATATCCTCTTTGTCAAGAACTGCTAAAGCTGTTGAAAGCTTACCAGGAGCATCGCCGATTTTAACACCGACAACCTCTGTTGTCTTGATAAGATAGCCTTTGTCAGCGAGCATCTGAGCTGCTGTTTCGTTGTCATTAACGATAAGGCGGAGAATACCAAACTCTTCTGTGTCTGCGATTGAAAGAGCTCGCATATTGATGTCGTGTGATGCTAAAGTTTCAGTGATTTCTACAAGAGCACCCTTTTTGTTTTCTACAAAAACGTTAAGCTGTTTTAATGACATTTTTATTTCCCCTTTCTTAATCGTGTAACTTACGCTTGTCGATAACTCGAACAGCCTTGCCCTCGCTGCGGACAATTGACTTTGGAGCTACCAAGTGTACGGTTGGGTTAATGCCGAGCATTGTTTTCATTGCGTTAGCAAGAGCTTTTTCCTTAACTGTAACGCCACTTACTGTATCTGTGAACTGGTCAGCGTTCATCTCAACATTAACATCGAATGTATCTGTGTTGCCCTTACGGTCAACAACAATCTGGTAGTTTGGCTGATAGCCTTCGTTTAAGAGAACTGTTTCAATCTGACTTGGGAATACGTTTACGCCACGGATAATCATCATATCGTCGCTTCTGCCCATTGGCTTAGCCATTTTGATGAGTGTACGTCCGCATGAGCACTTCTTTCTAGAAAGCACACAGATGTCACGTGTACGGTAACGTAGCAGTGGGAATGCTTCTTTGTCAAGAGATGTGAACACAAGCTCACCCTTGCTACCTTCCGGGAGAACTACGCCTGTGTCAGGGTCGATGATTTCTGCAAGGAAGTGGTCTTCGTTGATGTGCATACCTGTCTGCTCAGAACATTCAAACGCTACGCCAGGACCTGATGTTTCTGTAAGACCATAGATGTCGTAAGCCTTGATGCCGAGAGTTTTCTCGATACCACGACGCATCTCTTCTGTCCAAGGTTCAGCACCGAAGATACCTGCTTTGAGTGGAATATCGTCAGGACCTAAGCCCTTTTCCTGTAAAGTTTCGCCGATATAAGCGGCATATGATGGTGTACAACAAAGAATTGTGGCACTTAAATCAGTCATAAACTGAATCTGACGCTCGGTGTTACCTGATGACATTGGAAGTGTAAGACAACCAACCTTGTGCGAACCGCCATTAAGACCAGGGCCACCTGTGAAAAGACCGTAGCCGTATGCTACCTGACAAACGTCTTCGTTTGTACCACCAGCGGCAACAATAGCTCTTGCACAGCAGTCTTCCCACAAATCAACGTCGTTCTGTGTATAAAAAGCTACAACACGTCTGCCTGTTGTACCTGATGTTGACTGGATACGAACACACTCAGAGAGTGGCTTTGCTAAAAGTCCGTATGGATAAGCGTCTCTTAAATCTGCCTTTGTTAAAAACGGAAGCTTGTGTAAATCCTCGATACCCTTAATATCGTCAGGAGTAACGCCTTTCTTGTCCATTAAATCACGGTAGTAAGGAACATTCTCATACACGTGCTTCACCTGTTTAACGAGCTTTTCGGATTGAAGCTTTTTCATTTCTTCAACAGGCATTGTTTCAATTTCTTTTTGATAATAATTCTGCATTGTTATCGTCCTTTCTGCAATTTTGCTAAAAGTATAAGTGGTTTAGGATTGCAGAAAAAACAAAAACGTCCTCTGCATCCGTTCGGAATACAGAGGACGAGAAAAATCCCGTGGTACCACCTCTATTTACTGTTATCTCGCGACAACAGCCTCCGAGTGCAAACACACCCTTGTCGATATAACGGTCGAACCCGTTTGACCTACACAGCCTAGAGTGAATAAGTATATCCAAATCAGATTTTTAATGGATTGTTTTGCTCACTTTACCTTCAGCCAACAACTCACGGAATGAATTCACCGACTTTACATTACTGCATCACACCAGCCGCAGCTCTCTGAAATGATATTTTCGGGTACTAATTTCCGTTCAAACGTCTTTGTTGTTTAGTATTTTATCACTTTAAATTGTGATAGTCAATAGATTTTTCGCAATTTTTGGTAATAAATTATGCAATTAATAATTATATCCCAAGTCAAAAGCCTTTTTGTTCATCTCAACAAAACGCTCTGCTACTGTGTTCTCGATAGCCTTAATCCAACGTTCGTATGGGATGTCAAACTGCTTTGCAGCTCTGCCCATAAGCACGATGTTAACTGCCTTTGGTGAACCAGCTTCAATTGCAAGTGACAATGCATCCATAGCTTCAATCGCTAAGCCTTTGTCTGTGAGCTCAGTGAGAACATCTTCAGGATATGTAGCCGCACCAATAATTACAGGCATTGGGTCAATCTGCTGTGTGTTAACAACGATAAGACCGTCTTTTTTGAGGAACTTTGCGTAGCGTGCTGCTTCTAACTTTTCAAATGAAATGATAATGTCAGCTTCACCCTCAGTGATGATTGGTGAGTAAACCTTATCGCCAAATCTTACATATGTAACAACAGAACCGCCACGCTGGCTCATTCCGTGAACTTCTGATACTTTTACGTCGTAGCCTTCGTCCATGAGGAGTCTACCCAAGAGTTTTGATGCAAGCAGACTTCCCTGTCCGCCAACACCAACTATCATAATACTTTTAGTTTCCATTTTTACTCCTCCTTATACGATAGCATCGAATGCACAAAGCTGTTTACATACGCCACAGCCTACGCACAATGTGTTGTCGATTTTAGCTTTGCCGTCTTTCATACTGATAGCTGGACAGCCAAGACCCATACAACGCTTGCAAGACTTACACTTGTCTGCATCTACGTTTAATGATGGCTGTGCTTTTACTGACTTTAAGAGTACGCAAGGACGACGTGAAATAATAACTGATGGCTCTGAAACTGCGAGTTCTTCTTTTACTGCTGTTTCGCAAGCTTTTAAGTCATAAGGGTCAACAACTCTTACACGGTTGATGCCAAGAGCTTTACAAAGTGCTTCGAGGTCAACTTTAGCCGCTACTTCACCCTTGATGTTATAACCGGTTGTTGGGTTCTGCTGGTGACCTGTCATACCTGTAATTGAGTTGTCAAGGATGATAACTGTTGAGTTTGTAGCGTTATATGCAACGTTAACTAAACCTGTCATACCAGAGTGCATAAATGTTGAGTCGCCGATAACAGCGACTGACTTCTTCTCAGCTTCTTCACCACGAGCAGCATTGTAGCCGTGTAAGCCTGAGATTGAAGCACCCATACAAAGAGTTGAGTCAAGTGCGTTAAGAGGAGCTACTGCACCAAGTGTGTAGCAACCAATGTCACCGTGAACTGTGATTTTATTTTTAGAAAGTGTGTAGAACATACCTCTGTGTGGGCAACCTGCACACATCATTGGCGGACGCATTGGAATAGCAGAGTCAGCACTAACACCGCACTTGTCGTCCATATCGAAAGCCTTGGCGATTGTCTGCTGTGAGAACTCGCCTAAGATAGAGAACTTCTCTTTGCCAACAACGTCGATACCGAGTGATTTTACGTGGTTTTCGATAATTGGGTCGAGCTCTTCAATAACGTAGAGCTTCTTAACTTTAGATGCAAAATCCTTGATAGTTTCAACAGGAAGTGGGTTTGGCATACCGATTTTAAGGATAGACGCCTTGTCACCCATTACCTCTTTAACGTAAAGATATGAACAACCAGATGTGATGATACCGATTTCGTCAGAGTTATACTCAACTGTGTTGTACATACAGTTTTCAGCAAGGTCAGTGAGTTTCTGAGTTCTTTCTTCAACGAAAGGATGACGCTTGATAGCGTTGCCAGGCATCATAATGTATTTTGCAGGAGTCTTTTCGTAATCTTTGAGCTTAGCTTCGATTTTCTCTGAGAACTCAACGATAGACTGGCTGTGAGCAATACGTGTGCACATTCTTAAAAGTACAGGAGTGTCGTACTTTTCTGAAAGCTCGAAAGCTGACTTTGCAAATGTGTATGCTTCCTGTGAATCAGCAGGCTCGAGCATAGGAACCTTTGAAGCGATAGCGTAATGACGTGAATCCTGCTCGTTCTGTGAACTATACATAGCAGGGTCGTCAGCAACGCAGATAACCATACCACCGTTAACACCTGTGTATGAAAGTGTGAAAAGTGGGTCAGCAGCTACGTTCAAACCAACGTGCTTCATTGCACAAGCTGAACGTGCACCGGCTAAAGATGCACCGAAAGCAACCTCGCAGGCTACCTTTTCGTTAGGTGCCCACTCTGAGTGGATGTCATCGTACTTGGATAAGAATTCTGTAATTTCAGTTGATGGTGTGCCAGGGTAGCTGGAAACTACACCTAAACCGCCATCGTGTAAACCGCAGGCTACAGCCTGGTTACCAATCAATAATTTCTTCATATCATAAAACCCTTTCAATATAAGCGATTATTACTATTATATTAAGACTTGTTCTGTGAGTCAACAAGACCCTCGCCGCCGTAGATTTTTCTGAGCTTCGGCTTTTCGATTTTACCTGTTGGGTTACGAGGTACATCGGCAAAGATAATGCGACGTGGACGCTTGTAACGTGGTAAATCAAGACAGAACTCGTTGATTTCTTCTTCTGTACAGGTCATATCCTGTTTGATTTCGATGATAGCTGTTGCGATTTCTCCCAATCGTGCATCAGGAAGACCTATTACTGCAACGTCCTTTATTTTACTATGAGCCGCAAGGAAGTTTTCAATCTGTACAGGATAGAGGTTCTCGCCGCCTGTGATGATAACGTCCTTTTTACGGTCAACAAGATAGATAAAGCCTTCATCATCCTGCATAGCCATATCGCCTGAATAGAGCCAGCCGTCTTTTAAAGTAGCTTTTGTAGCTTCTTCGTCACGATAGTAGCAGGTCATTACGCCAGGTCCTTTTAAGCAAAGCTCGCCAACATCGCCCTGTTTAACTTCAACGCCCTCAGGGTCAACAATCTTAACTTCCCAGCCGTAACCAGGGACACCGATTGCACCAACTTTGCGGACATTTTCTACACCTAAGTGAACTGCACCAGGACCGATTGACTCGGACAGACCGTAGTTTGTATCGTACTGATGCTCTGGGAAATACTCAAGCCAACGCTTGATAAGGCTCTGTGGAACAGGCTGAGCACCGATGTGCATCAGTCTCCAGTTAGAAAGGTCGTAATCGCTGAGGTTTACTTCGCCTCTATCTAAAGCGTTTAAAATATCCTGTGCCCAAGGAACTAAAAGCCATACGATTGTACATTTTTCAGAGCTTGCAGCTTCTAAAATGTTCTTAGCCTGAGTACCCTTTAAGATAACAGCCTTTGAACCAGTGAGCAAACTTCCGAACCAGTGCATTTTTGCACCTGTGTGGTAAAGCGGTGGGATGCACAAGAAACAGTCGTCTTTAGACTGGCTGTGGTGTTTTTGCTCAACTCTGCAAGAGTGAATTAAGCTTTCGTGGTTATGTAAAATAGCTTTTGGAAAGCCGGTTGTACCTGATGAGAAGTAAATTGCGGCATCGTCAGATTCTTCGAGTTCACACTCAGGGAAGTTGCCGGAATGCTCAGATACGAGGTCACGGTAATCCTCAGCAAATGCAGGGCAACCGCCACCGTAGTAAATAAGAGTGCATTTTTTAGAAACCTTGTTAGCGATACGCTCAACTCGACCGATAAACTCAGGTCCGAAAATCAGCACATCAGCCTCAGCTAAATCAAGACAGTAGTCGATTTCGTCTGGTGAATATCTGAAATTAAGCGGTACAGCCAGTGCACCTGTCTTTAAAATACCAAAATAAATAGGAAGCCACATAAGGCTGTTCATCAGAAGGATAGCGACCTTTTTGCCCTTGCCGATACCGTTGTGTTTGAGCATATTCGCACAACGGTTAGCTTTTTCGTTGAAAACCTCCCAAGTGATTTCACGGCGATAATGCGGAACACGGTGAGTAGGTTCAACAAGCTCGTACTCGTTCCATGTGAGTCGTCGTGTTTCGGGCTGTTCAGGGTTGATTTCAACCAAAGCTATATCCTGTGGGAATTCTTTAGCGTTTCTTTCCAGTAAATGTACAATTGTCATAACATAAAAACCTCTTTATAAAAATTATTAACATTTTAACATTTTAAAGCGTCAAAGTCAACAGTTATTATCATATTTAAAAAATATTTCAGGAAATTACAATTTTCTATTGACAAATTCGCTTTAAAGCGTTAAAGTATTTAACAAGTTAAAGTATCACAACTTTAAATCGCTAAAGAAAGCTGGTTTATTTATGCAAAATCTATCCGTCGCTCAACCAAACCCAACCACAATATGGATTGCACTTCCGATGCTTTTGTGTTTCTTTGCACTTATGATAGGCGTTGGTTTTGCCTGTAGAAAACACGCTACCGATGTTAACTCTTTTGTGCTTGGTGGTCGTACAGTAGGTCCATGGCTTACTGCTTTTGCCTTTGGTACTTCGTACTTCTCGGCTGTTATTTTCGTTGGTTATGCAGGTCAGTTCGGCTGGAACTTCGGTCTTGCTTCCACCTGGATTGGTCTTGGAAACGCTTTTATCGGCTCACTGCTTGCGTGGGTAGTGCTTGGCAGAAGAACAAGAGTTATGACTCAACACTTAAATTCAAAAACTATGCCTGACTTTTTTGAGAAAAGATACGACTCAAGCAAGTTAAAGGTTATCGCTTCGTTTATCGTGTTTGTGTTCCTCATTCCGTATACAGCTTCACTTTACAACGGTTTGTCTTCCCTTTTTAACAACGTTTTTTCTGTTCCTTACTGGGCTGTAGTTGTTATTATGGCTGTGCTTACAGGTGTTTACGTAATCTTTGGCGGATATATGGCTACTGCTATCAACGACTTTATTCAGGGTATCATTATGCTTATTGGTATCGTTGCTGTTATCCTTTCTGTTTTACAGCAAAACGGCGGTTTCAACGCTGCTGTTAAAGCTCTTGAAGTTGAAGCAGGTCCAGAGTTCACATCTATGTTCGGACCTGACCCTGTATTTCTTTTCTTTGTTATAATGCTCACATCCCTTGGCACTTGGGGTCTTCCACAAATGGTTGGAAAGTTCTACTCAATCAAAAACGAGGATTCTATCAAAAAGGGTACAATCATATCAACACTTTTCGCTATCATCGTTGCAGGCGGTTGCTACTTCTTGGGTGGTTTTGGCAAGCTTTATGCTGAAGAAATGACTAATGCCGGTTACATATCAGAAAGCGGTGCTGTTATGTTTGACAAGGTTATCCCGACAATGCTGTCTGACCTTGCTCCTGTTATCGTAGCACTCATTGTTGTACTGGTACTTGCCGCTTCAATGTCAACTCTATCTTCCCTTGTTTTAACATCTGCTTCAACTCTTACTCTCGATGTTGTTAAGCCTGCTATCGGCAAGAAAAAGAAGATTGATGACAAAAAGAGTGTTCTTATTATGAGAATCTTCATCGTATTCTTCATCGCTATTTCTGCTGTTATCGCTATTCTTAAAGACTCCATCTGGAAAGATTCAGTGTTCATTGCTCAAATGATGGGTGTGTCATGGGGTGCTTTAGCAGGTGCTTTCTTGGCTCCTTTCCTCTACGGTCTGTACTGGAAAAAGACTACAAAAGCCGCTGTAATCGCAAGCTTTATCTTTGGTACAGGATTGGAAATCGTTCAGCTTTGCATCGGAGTAGGCTTTATTACACTTGACGGCGGTATCTTAGGCTTTGTGTTCAAAAACTCACTTTACTCGGGTGTCTTTGCTATGGTAGGCGGACTTATCCTTGTTCCAATCGTGAGCTTATTAACTAAGAAAACACTGCCTAGAAATATTGAAGCTAAGTTTGATTGCTACAACGCAACTGTTGTTACAAATAAAAAAGACTCACTTGGATAAATTTATAACTAAAAGGGGCTATCTCATATTGAGATGCCCCTTTTGGTTTTCGGTAAATTATAGTTTAGTTAAAGGGGCATCTCACCTAGCGAGACGCCCCTTTTTTATGCAAATATTAAATCATAGAGCGGATATCTGTTCCGATAAAGTCGAGTATCGCACAGGTTGCCATTACTCGTGAGATAAAACGCTGAGAATATGCTTTTTCGAGTTCTTTAGCATCTAAGTTTGTACTGATTATAATTGGTTTTCCTAGATTGATGCGAGAGTTGAACAGGTTGTAAATCGCTGTTGAGCTAAACTGAGTTGTAAACTCAGTGCCCAAATCGTCTAAAATGAGCAAATCACAGTCAAGCAGCGACTGCATCAGCTGTTCTTCGCTTGAATAGTTGTAGGAAAAATGCTCACGCTCAAGTTTCGAAAGAATGTCAGGTGCAGAAACGTAGACAACAGAATAGCCTTTGTTAATAACCTCGTTTGCAATAGCAAGGCTTAAATGGGTTTTGCCAAGTCCCGTTGAACCTCTCATCAGTATTCCCTTCGAGTTAGCTTTAAAGCTCTTTGCGTAATCAAGACAGAAATCGTAGATTTTGCTCATACGCTTGTACGGAACATTGCCGTTTTTGTCGGTTCTTTCGCTGTAATAGTCAAGTTTAAAGCTGTCAAAAGTTGAAAGTGACAGCGGTGAAATCTTGTTGAGTTCCTCACAAGCTGTAGCACTTAAAAGTTTTTTGAAACAATCGCAGGTGATGGTTTTGTTGTTAAGCTCAACGTAACCTGTGTCATTACACTTTGTACAAACGAAATGAGGTTCGAGGTAGTCATCGTCATAGCCGTGGGACACTAAAAGAGATTTGTATTCGTTTTGTAAAGTCAAGCTTTTTTCTTTTAAAGAAGAAAGCTCCGCCACGGCATCTTTACCACTGAGCACAGCACGAGCTGTATTGATACCGATTGAAGTGAGGTCACGCTCGATGTCAGAAAGTCGAGGAATCTCAATAAACACTTGCTCTTTTCTGTAATCGGCAATGTTCAGAGCGTTAACTCGACGAGCGCTGAGCTTTTCTTTTGCTGTATCGTATATTTTTTTACTGTATGCCATAAAATCACTCTTTATAAAATAATCCTAAATTAGTCGTTGAAAAGGCTTTTGCTTTCAAAGGCAGCAATATCGTAAGAAGCCTCTCGCTCTTTTTCGTCAGACTTTTTCTTCTTCGACTTCGCTCCTGCTTCGTCAGCTTTTTTCAAGTCGTCAAGGTTAAAAATCGATTGAGCATTCCACTTTGAAAGTATGCCGTTGATGTATTTAATATTGAACTCGCCCTTTTGGTTAACACAACGCTCGTATGCTTCGAGTAACATATCATCCGAGAACTTCCAGTCGTTAACCCAGCAATCGGCGTACTCAAGCTGTGTTTTCGTTGGTGAACCGATGTTTTTGATGCCGAATACCTTTGAAACCTTTGACCAGGCGTTGTTAGACCTTGAAAGGCTGATAATCTTCTTTTCGGCAAGCTCCAGCGAGTAAACGCCCTCTGCTCCCCACTGGGTTCCCATTCGCTCAATTGCACGCATATTGCCCTTGCCGATAGAAACGCAGTAGTTAATTAAAAGCACCAAAACATCGCAAGGCAGTCCGTCTGTATCGTGGAGCATAACAAGAGTTGCTGTGTCACCACTTGAGAGCGGTTTTGACAGTGCAATCTGAGCTTCGTCCATAAGCTGGGAAAGCTCGGTGTTTTCGGCGAGTCTTCTAGCTACAAATGTAGGGTCAGGTCGCTGTGAACGGGAAATTGCCCTTGGCTTAACTTTTGGCTCAACAACAGGTGTGACAGGTTCTTCTGTCTTTGCCTGAGTGTTATTATTTTCAGCTTTTGGCACGCTGAGTGTACTGCGGTCAGTGGCAATCAACCCACGTTCAACCCAGAATTCGACTGCGTTTTTCACCTCGTCAGGATGCACAGATACAGCGTTTGCTATACTTTCTACGCCGTTGTCGTGTTCGCTGTGTCTGAGTATGTACAAAAGCACTTTGAGCTGTGCACTAGATGCAAGCTTTATATGTGAATCAACCAAAGCTGTAGGTACAGCAAACACGCTTCCCCACGCTCCTAAATTAATTTTATAACTCATAATTCCAACTTTCAAAATGATGTATTTTTAAATCTATTTTATTATTTTATCATATTATGTAACTTTGTGCCATAGTATTTTTAAAATATTTGCTCAATCTTGACTGTGCTCACATTTGATAATATAATAATCACGCAAAAGGAGGTTGTAAAATGAAACATACATATATTCCACGTGGCGTTTGTTCACGTATGATAGAGGTTGAAATTGAGGACGATATTATAACTTCTTGTCGCTTTATGGGCGGATGCTCAGGCAACACTCAGGGTGTAAGTAAGCTCGTCCTCGGAATGGACGCAAACGATGCTATCGAAAGACTCAAAGGCATCGACTGTGGTGGCAGAGGCACATCTTGTCCTGACCAGCTCGCCAACGCTTTGGAAGAAGCTTTGGAGCTGATGTAATTAACTCAAATAGCACTAAGAAACAGCAAACCGCTTGTGTCAGAGTAACGCAAGCGGTTTTTTCTTTTAGCGAATTATAAAATTACTTTGTGAGGAAATACTCCATCATTGTGTAACCCTCAGCGATATAGTTACCAGTTGCTTTACAACTAGCTTCTGTGAATGTGTCAGCACCGTCGATTTCGTTCTTACTGCTGTAAATAAGGTATGGTACAGGGTCAGAAGAATGAGTTTTGATGCACAGCGGTGTTGGATGGTCAGGGCAAACTAAGACCGCAAAATCATCGTATGTACGCAAGAATTCAACAACAGGGGTCAAAATCTTTTCGTCTATAATTTCGAGTGACTTTACTTTGTTTTCAGCCTCTCCTCTGTGTCCGCACTCGTCCGGTGCTTCAACGTGGATGTAAACTAAGTCCTGACCGTTTTTGAACTCTTCAATTGCGGCTTTGCACTTGCCCTCAAAGTTTGTGTCAATATAACCTGTTGCACCGTCAACGTCAACTGAGTTCATCTTTGCACAGATAGCGATACCTTTTAAAAGGTCAACGGCAGAAATCATACTGCCTTTTTTGTTGAATTTCTCCTCAAAGCTGTCAAGTGCAGGCTTTGTGCCCTCGCCCCACAGCCAGATTGAGTTAGCAGGACGCTTACCACGCTTGATACGCTCAATGTTTACAGGATGGTCTTTTAAAAGTTCGTAGCTCTTCTTCATCATATCGTAAAGCTGAGCTACATTATCACCCTGTGGGATGTACTCTTTGATTGGTCTGTCTGTGATATCGTGTGGTGGTGTGAGGTTGTGACCCTCTACAACGCCGTTATCCCATACTAAACAATGTCTGTATGAAACACCAGGGTAGAACGAGAAAGTGTCGTTGCCGAGCTTTTCCTCAATATACTCGATAAGGATTTTAGCCTCAGCTGATGAGATATCGTCAGCACAGTAATCAACCATTGTTTTGTCTGAATACTCAGCTTCGTCTGAGAGTGTAACGAGATTGCAACGGAATGTTACGTCAGTGCTTTTCAAATCAATGCCGATGCTTGCGGCTTCGAGCGGTGAACGACCTGAGTAATATTTTTTTGCGTCGTAACCGAGTACTGCAAGGTTAGCAACGTCACTGCCAGGCTTCATTCCGTCCTGAACTGTTTTAACAAGACCGATTTCACCTTTCTTTGCAAGAGCATCCATACAAGGTTTGTGAGCTACTTCCATCGGTGTTTTATCGTTAAGTGCGGCAAATGGCAAGTCAGCCATACCGTCGCACAGCATTACTAAATATTTCATAGTGACCTCCCCTTAACTACAGATTAGAGTTAATTTTTAAGCTTTAACCCTCAAGCTCGCCTAAACTGAGGCTCTTGAGATATGCGTTTATAAAACCGTCAAGGTCGCCGTCCATTACAGCGTTGATGTTACCTGTTTCAAATGATGTACGGTGGTCCTTAACAAGAGTGTAAGGCATAAATACGTATGAACGAATCTGGCTACCCCAGGTGATTTCCTTCTGCACACCTTTGATATCCTCGATTTTTTCAAGGTGCTCACGCTCTTTGATTTCAACAAGCTTTGAAATGAGCATCTTCATAGCAACGTCACGGTTCTGGTACTGTGAACGCTCAACCTGGGACGCAACAACGATACCTGTCGGAATATGTGTAAGACGAACAGCAGATGATGTTTTGTTGACCTTCTGACCACCTGCACCTGATGCACGGTAAACGTCCATTTTGATTTCTTCAGGCGGAATTTCAACCTTGATATCATCGTTAATTTCAGGCATAACTTCAAGTGAACTAAAGCTTGTGTGTCTTCTGCCTGCTGAGTCAAACGGAGATACACGCACCAAACGGTGAACGCCTGCTTCACTCTTTAAGTAGCCGTAAGCGTTTTCGCCCTCGATTAAAAGCACAGCACTTTTAAGTCCTGCTTCGTCACCATCGAGATAGTCGATTTCTTTAACATTAAAGCCGTGAGCTGCTGCCCAGCGTGAATACATTCTGTAAAGCATTTCAGCCCAGTCCTGAGCCTCAGTACCGCCTGAACCTGCGTGGAATGTCAAAATAGCGTTATTTGCGTCGTACTCGCCTGTAAGTAAAGTTGAAAGACGCTGACTATCAAGGTCTGCTTTGATAGCGTCAAATTCAGCTTGTGCTTCTTCAAGTAAAGAAAGGTCCTCTTCCTCGTTACCAAGCTCAATGAGTGCCAATGTGTCCTCGTATCTCATATCAAGCTTTTCGTACTTTTCAACCTTTGCTTTTAAATTGCTTGTACGCTGTAGTATTTTCTGTGAGTTTTCCATATCGTCCCAAAAACCAGGCTCAGCTGCACGGTTTTCGAGCTGTTCAATTTCGCTTCTCATAGAGTTAAGTCCCAAAGCTGAGCTTAAATCGTCAATTTCAGGACGAAGTGCCTCAAGAGCAAGTCTTAATTCTTCAAATTGGAGCATAATTAATACCTCTTTGCCTATTATTTCAGGTTAATTATAACCTAAAGTTTAGCAATTGTAAAGTTAGTATATAATAAATATGTTGCAGTTTTCAGAAATCTTTGATATAATGTTAACGAATAATAGACTAGGAGTAGTATATGGACTATATCGGATATAAATGTCCCGTCTGCGATAAGTACTTTCACGTAGGCGACGATGTGGTTGTTTGCCCTGAATGTGGTACCCCTCACCACAGAGAGTGTTACCAGAATTTGGGCAGATGTGCAAACGCAGACAAACACAAGGATGGTTACGATTATCAGCAGGATGTTGTAAACGAGTCCTCTGACAATAATTCAAATTTTATCGAATGTAAAAAATGCGGATTCAAAAACGACAGCGACGCTTTCTTCTGCAACAAGTGCGGAAATGCTCTTTTTGAAGTCAAAACCGAACAGCAAAACCAGAACCCGCAGTATCAACAAAACCCTCAAAATGGGCAAAATCAGCAGGGACAACCATTTGACACTTCCCCATTTGGACCGAATGTTGTTATGTTCGACCCGCTTGCAGGAGTGAACCCGAACACTGATATGGGTGACTCGGTTACTGCTGGTGAAGTTGCAAAATTCGTTAAGCAAAATACACCTTACTTCATTTTGGTGTTCAATAACATCAAGAAATTTGCAAGGTCAAGGTTCAATTTCAGTGCGATGCTTTTCGGTGGCGGTTATCTGCTTTACAGAAAGATGTACAAAATCGGTGCTATAATCACTGCTATACAAACAGCTTTGACGATTGCGTACCTTTATCTTAACTACTACATCGCTTCAAACAATGCTTATGACAAGCTTTTCGAAGCCACGGCAAACAATGATTACAACGCATTTTTACATCATTATGCCGAGCTTCCACAAAAAGATTTGTATTTCATTTTGCTGTTTGTGTTTATTTCTTTTGCGACCTTAGTTTTGGATATCGCAATAGGCTTTTGTGCTAACAGGATGTATTACAAGCACTGCATAAAAGAAATCACAAAAATTAAAACCGAAACAAAAGAACCTTCAAAAGTCAGCGAAACACTCGTTAAAAAAGGCGGTGTAAACATACCGCTTGCTTTATCGTTGTGGTTCACATATATTATTATTTCTTATCTACCCCAATTTTTCAGTTGACCTTTTTAGGTCAGGAGGACCCCATGAAAATCACAAAAGCTGTTATCCCTGCTGCGGGACTTGGCACAAGAGTTTTGCCGGCAACAAAGGCAATGCCAAAGGAAATGCTCCCTATCGTTGACAAACCTTCTATACAATACATTGTAGAAGAAGCTGTAAAGTCGGGAATCACAGATATTCTTATTATCACAAACCGTGGCAAAGGAATCATCGAGGACCATTTCGACCGCACACCTATTCTTGAAGATGCTCTCCTTAATGGCAACAAAACAGAGCTTTACAAGAGTATCGAAAACATTCACAAACTTGCTAACATTTCGTACATCAGACAGATTGAAACAAAAGGTTTGGGTCACGCTGTATCCCGTGCTAAGAATTTTGTAGGCAACGAGCCGTTTGTAGTTATGTATGGCGACGATGTAATTATCGGCGATACCCCTGCTACAAAAGAGCTTATCGACGCTTACGAAGAATACGGCAAGGGTGTTTTAGGTGTAAAAAGCGTGCCTGAAAACGAAATTCACAAGTACGGTTCTTTAAAAGTTGAGCATTTACGCGACAACATTTACAACTGCACAGATATGGTTGAAAAACCACAGACAAAAGAAGAGGTTATGTCACTGTTTGCAGTGCTTGGCAGATGCATCCTGCCTCCTGAGATTTTTGACATTCTTGAGAACACAACACCTGGTGCTGGCGGTGAAATTCAGCTTACTGATGCTATGAGAGAGCTTGCAACAACTGTCGGAATGACTGCTGTTGAATACTCAGGAACCCGCTACGATATGGGCAACAAGCTCGGTATTTTAAAGGCTTCCATCGACGTTGGTCTTGAACACGACGAAGTTAAAGACGGACTCAGAGAATACATAAAAGAGATTGCAAAAACACTGTAATCGATAACACATAATTCTTTTTAGGAAACAAGCGACTCGGCTTTCGGGTCGCTTATTTTTTTGAGAGAATTATCGTTAAATTATTATCAAAAAATATGCAAAATATTGATATTTGTTTGTGCATTGTTAACTTTACTTTTTAAATTTATAAGAGTATAATTACTGATGTATACTTATATATAAGTTCAGGAGGAATTTGTTTATGAAAACTGTAATTACTGTACTTGGTAAAGACACCGTTGGTATCCTTGCAAAGGTATCTGCCGCTTGTGCAGAAGAAGGTGTAAACATCATTGAAGTTACACAGAATATTATGCAGGACCTTTTTGCTATGATTATGCTTGCTGACATCAAAGATTCAAGCGTTACTGTTGATGATTTGTCAAAGAAGCTCAACAAAGTTGGCGAAGAAATGGGCGTTAAGGTTCACGTTATGCACGAGGACATTTTCAACAGCATGCATAAAATCTGATTACTTGGAGTTTTACAAATATGATTGAGACAAAAAATATACTTGAAACCATAAATATGATTGAAAACGAACACCTTGATGTGCGTACTGTCACAATGGGTATTTCGCTTTTAGACTGCATTGACTCTGACATTGACAAGGCTTGCGACAAGGTTTACGACAAAATCTGCCGCTATGCAAAAGACCTTGTTAAAACTGCAGAGGACATTTCAAAGGAATACGGTATTCCGATTATCAACAAGAGAATCGCCGTTACACCTATATCTATGCTTGCATCAGTTTGTCAGACTCAGAAAATCACAAAGTTTGCAAAGGTGCTCGACAAAGCCGCTGAAGAACTCGGCGTTGACTTTATAGGCGGTTACTCTGCTTTAGTTGAAAAAGGCTTTGCGTCAGGTGACTACGCTCTTATCGAGAGCATCCCTGAGGCATTATCAATCACAAACAAGGTTTGCTCATCTGTTAACATCGGCTCTACAAAAGCAGGTATCAATATGGATGCTGTTAAAATGATGGGTAAAATAGTAAAAGAAAGCGCTGAGCTTACTAAAGACAGACAGTGCATTGGTGCCGCAAAGCTCGTTGTATTCTGTAACGCTGTTCAGGACAATCCGTTTATGGCAGGTGCTTTCCATGGTGTTGGTGAAGCTGACTGCGTTATTAACGTTGGTGTTTCAGGTCCTGGTGTTGTAAGAGCGGCTTTAGCTAAGGCTCAGGATTGCGACATCACAGGCGTTGCTGACCTTGTTAAGAAAACTGCGTTCAAAATCACAAGAATGGGTCAGCTTGTTGCTCAGCAGGCATCAAAGAGATTGTCTGTACCATTTGGTATTGTTGACCTCTCCCTTGCTCCTACTCCTGCTGTTGGCGACTCAGTTGCTTACATTTTGGAAGAAATGGGTCTTGAGGTTTGCGGATGTCACGGCACAACTGCGGCTCTCGCCCTGCTTAACGACGCTGTTAAAAAAGGTGGCGTTATGGCTTCATCCCACGTTGGCGGTTTAAGCGGTGCTTTCATCCCTGTCAGCGAAGATGCAGGTATGATTCATGCGGCACAGATTGGTGCACTTGATATCACTAAGCTTGAAGCTATGACTGCTGTTTGCTCAGTTGGTCTTGATATGATTATGGTCCCTGGCGACATCACTCCTGAGACTATCTCAGCTATTATTGCTGACGAAGCCGCTATCGGTATGGTTAACACAAAGACAACCGCTGTCAGAATTATCCCTGCTATCGGCTTGAAAGCCGGCGATGAGCTTAACTTTGGCGGTCTGCTCGGTTACGGCCCTGTTATGCCTGTAAGATACGGCGACCCTTCAAAGTTTATTCACAGAGGCGGCAGAATCCCTGCCCCACTTCAGTCATTGAAGAACTAATTAATTTTAATATACAAACACAGGAGGCGAGACTGTGCAGGATATGCTGAAAAAAATCATTGAGATGGACGAACAAGCCCGTCTTGTGAAAGAACAAGCAATTAAAGAAAAAGCCGCTACTGAACAGGAAATTATAGAAACAAAAAAGAAAATCTACGAGGATTACATTGACCGTGCCAAGGACAGAGTGCGTAAAAACCTTGAGGTTGACAGAGCTAACGCTGAAAAAGAATGGGAAAAAGCTCAGGCTAAGCATCAAGAAATACTGTCAAACCTTGACACAATGTACAGTGAAAACCACGATTTGTGGGTTAATCAGATTGTAGAAAGAGTAATTAACAATTGATTTATGAATTATTACGATTGGAGGTGAATCTCGATGTTAATTGATGCATCAAGTGCTGTTATTACAAAAGCGAGAGCTAAATACGGTAAGCGACTGACTCAAAAGGACTACAAGGCACTGCTCAAATGCAACAACGTTACCGCTGTTGTGTCTTACCTTAAATCTCACACAAAGTACGCTGATGTGCTTTCTAAATTAAACGAAAATGAGGTTCACCGCGGTCAGCTTGAAGTTTTGTTAAAGCAAAAGGTGTTCTACGACTTTGACTCACTTTGCAGATACGAAATGAGCGAAGGCTCCCCTTTCTCTGAGTTTATCATCAGAAAATACGAAATCGAACAGCTTGTTCACTTTTTAAGACTGCTGTCGTGCAACAAACAACAGCAGTACATCTTTACTCTGCCTTCCTACTTCAACAATCACACGGATATCGACTTGTACAAGCTATCATCGTGCAAGGACTTTGATTCGTTTGTTGAAACCTTGGGTAAAGGCGAATATCAGGAAATACTCAAAAACTTCAGACCTGACAAAAGAGGTATCATTGACATAGCTGGCGCTGAGGATGCTTTGAATAATTTTTCTCAAAAGGAATTATACACTGCAATCTCAAAACGCAAAAGCAAAAAGCAGAGAGAAAACCTGAAAGCGTTGTGCGACCATGTCAACGACTTCTGCAACATCTCAAGAATTTTAAGACTTAAAAAGTACTATTCAATGGATGCTCAGACAATCAAATCTCACCTGCTTCCATACGGCAGTATCAAAGACCGCTCGTTAAACGAAATGTGCAAAGCTCAGGACATTGAAAAAGTATTTGAGATTGCATCTACCACAAGAGTCGGCAAGCGTATGAAGATTATGAGCATCGAAAAAGAAGAACAGTTGTCTTTTGTCAGCAGACACAATATGTGCAGGCGTATGCTGTACTACTCCACTGATCCCGCTGTTGTTCTTTTATCGTATATGTACGTCAGCGAGGCTGAACTGAAAAACATCATCACAATCATTGAAGGTGTGCGATACAATTTAGGTGAATCACAAATTGAATCGCTTTTGATTTTTTAATATTCATACAAACATTTATCATTACAAAGAGGTGATGTATTTGGCATTATCCAAAATGAAGCTCGTTACCATCATCGGTATGAACAGCTTTCTTGACGAAACTGTTTCGATGTTAGGTCATTCAGAGGTTTTCCACCCTGACGATGCTACCGAATTTTTCTCTGAAACCGAGAGATTTTTGCCCGTAACATCTAAAAACGAGTCATCCGCAACACTTAGTAAGCTCAAAGCCCTTATGGCTCAGGCTGATATCAAAAGCAAAATAGTTGATATTAACGGCTTCAACCTTAGCATTGAGCAAATGAGCAAAATCGTTGACAACATCGAGGATGAGCTTGGCGAAACTCTCAGTGAAAAAGAAAACGCTCAGCTTGAAATTCAAAAATGTCAGCGAATGATTGAAGACAGCTCGCACTTTGTCGGTCTTAATCTTCAGATGGAAGAAATCAAGGAATGTGAGTTCATCGCTACTGATTTTGGCAGACTACCGAAAGAAAGCTTTGAAAAGCTCAAGGAATTCGAGGACAACGAGTTTGTGCAGTTCTTCCCTGTGTCAAGTGACGACAAATACTACTGGGGTATTTACACCGCTCCACTTGACCAGGCTGACGAAATCGACAGTATTTTCTCGGCACTATACTTTGAACACGTTGAGGTCGATGAATTCAACAGCACCCCAACCGAGTTCATCTCAAACCAAAAAGCTAAAATCGAGGATTTACAGAACAAAATCACTGAGCTCGACGAAAAAGCTAAAGAGTATCTTAAAGAAAACAGTGACGAGATACTCAAAATCTACACAAAGCTGTGCGAGTTAAATGCTATATACTCCATCAAATCCTACGCTTACTCTTATCACGATAACTTTATCCTTGCAGGCTGGATTCCTACTGAAAACGAAAAAGCTATCGTCAAAGCTTTGGAGAGCATCGAGAGCATTGAGGTTGGCGTTTCTGATGCAAAGGACGAAATCAAGCACAAACCACCTGTAAAACTAAAGAACAATTTCTTTGCAAAGCCGTTTGAGCTATACACCCAGATGTACGGCACTCCGAATTACGGCGAAATTGACCCGTCAGCGTTCATCGCTTTCACCTATTCGTTGCTGTTTGGTATAATGTTTGGTGACGTTGGTCACGGAATTGTGCTTTTAATTGCCGCGATAGTTATGTACAAGTTTATGGGTATGGAGCTTGGCAGACTGCTTATTCCTTGCTCGATTTCATCGACAATATTCGGCTTTATATTCGGCAGTGTGTTCGGCTTTGAGCACGTGCTCGACCCGATGTATAACAAGCTTTTCGGTCTTGAAGAAAAGCCGATTGAAGTTATGGAGTCGCACTGGACAATGACCATTATCTACTCAGCTGTAGGAATCGGTATGGTACTTGTTATGGTCGCAATGGGACTTAACATTTACTCGTGTTTCAAGCGTAAAGACATCGGAGGAGCGATTTTCGGTGTAAACGGAATCTGCGGACTAACGTTCTACGCTTCGCTTGTAGTAGGCCTTGTGTGCCAAATGGTACTCGGCATTAAGATTATGAATGTAGCTTACATCATCTTCCTCATTATAATACCGCTGATACTGGTATTTTTGCGAGAGCCACTTTCAGAGCTTGTTGAAGGCAAAAAGGACTGGATGCCTGAAAAAATGGGCGAATTCTTTGTTGACAACTTCTTCGAGCTTTTCGAAGTTTGTTTAAGCTACGTTACAAACACAATGAGCTTTTTAAGAGTCGGAGCTTTCGTTTTGGTTCACGCCGGTATGATGCAGGTTGTATTCGTGCTTGCTAGTATGTTCGGCTCTACAGGCTACGTTATCACGGTTATTGTAGGTAACCTTATCGTTGCCGCTCTTGAGGCACTGCTCGTTGGAATTCAGGTACTGCGTCTTGAATACTATGAAATGTTCTCTCGTTTCTATATGGGCGACGGCAGACCTTACACACCTGTTAAAGTTAAAAATGACTGATTATTTTGATATTATCTGGAGGTAACTATTATGTTAGATTATTTACTGTTATTCATCCCTGCTGCTTTTTTAGTAATTTCTGTTCTTATTTCAATCAAGGCTTTCGAAAAAGGAAAGAGTGCTAAAACAACTGTATTAACACAGATTTGCTCTTTCTGTGCAGTATTTGCACTTTGTATGGTTTGCCCTATCGTTGCTAACGCTGCTGACGTAGCTACTGCTACACAGGCTGCTGCTTCAAACTCAGCAGGTCTTGGTTACATTGCTGCAGGTATTTCAACAGGACTTTCATGTATCGGCGGTGGTATCGCTGTTGGTGGTTCTGCTCCTGCTGCTATCGGTGCTACTAGTGAAGACCCTAAAAACTTCGGTAAGTCAATCATCTTCGTAGCGTTAGGTGAAGGCTGTGCTCTTTACGGTATGCTCATCTCTATCATGATTATCTCAAGTCTTTAATTAAGGGCGATTACAATGAAAATGTATCTTATCAGCGATAACGTTGATACACTGATGGGTATGCGACTTGCGGGTGTTGACGGTGTTGTTGTGCACAAAAAGCATCACGTTGAAAAAGCGCTTGACGACGCTATGAAAATGAAAGATATCGCTGTTATTTTGATGACAGAAACACTCACAAAACTTTGTCACGACAAGGTTTACGACATCAAATTAAACAACAGACAACCGCTCATCATCGAAATTCCTGACAGACACGGCAACGGCCGTACCAAGGACAGTATCACAAAATATGTTCAGGAAGCTATCGGTGTTAAAATGTAATTTTATCGGCTTATTTTTATTAAATACAGAATAAGTAAGAAGGCTAATTTATGAACGAATCACAGAAAACCAGCAACTTTTTAAGAGCTATAAATAAATACGCTAAAGAGCAAAGCGATGCTATCAGATTAGAGGCTGAGGAGTTTCGAAAGCAGGAAATCGAAAAAGCTACAAAAGAAGGCTTGAACGATGCTTACACTCTCATTCAGAAAGAAATTGCAGTAAAAAAAGCTCAGATTGTCAGCGATGTTGCTAAGCGCGAACAGGAAAGCAGAAAACAGCTTTTTATTAAGCGTAACGAAATCGTTGAAAATGTCTTTGCTGACGCTAAAGCTAAACTGCAGGAATTTGCTCAGAGCGACGACTATATTTCTTGTTTAGAAAAAAGTGCAAAAGAAATCGCACAGCTTTTCAATAACAACAGCTGTGTTGTGTACTTAAAAGAAAGCGATTTAAACAAAGCTGACCTTATCAAAGGTATCATAAACAACTGCGAAATCTGTGCTGACAGCTCAATTGAGCTTGGAGGCATCAAAGCTTACTGCGAAGCTTTAAGCATTATGGCTGACGACACGCTCGACACAAAGCTTAGTGACCAGCGTGTATGGTTCGCAGAAAATTCAGGACTTAAGGTGGTGTAACAATGACAGAAAACTGCATTTACGGTATTAATGGTCCTGTTGTAACCGTTAAAGGTGCCACTGATTTTTCTATGATGGAAATGGTTTACGTAGGAGAAGAAAAGCTCGTCGGCGAAATTATCGGCATCAACTCAGACTACACCACTGTTCAGGTTTACGAGGAAACAACAGGTCTTAAACCGGGTGACCCTATCGTTGGCACAAAAGCGCCTATGAACGTGCTTTTGGGACCTGGTATCCTTAACAACATCTTTGACGGCATTGAGCGTCCTCTTTCTGAAATTGAAAAGACCGAGGGTGCATTCATAAGCCGTGGCTCTTCTGTTTCACCGCTTGACACAGAAAAGCTTTGGGATGTTACCATCACAGCAAAAGTCGGCGATCACTTAAACGGTGGCGAAATTTATGCAACACTCCCTGAAACTGACATCATCACACATAAATGTATGGTACCACCTACACTTAACGGTGAAGTTGTGTTTACAGCTAATAACGGCCAGTACAAGTTATTTGATACTGTTGTTAAAATCAAAGACAACAAAGGCAATATCCACGAGCTTTCACTTTGCCAGAAATGGCCTATCCGTACTCCACGTCCTGTAAAAGAAAGACTCACTGCGTCTGTTCCGCTTATTACAGGTCAGCGTATCATTGACACGCTCTTCCCTATTTCTAAGGGTGGCACAGCGGCTATCCCTGGCGGTTTTGGTACAGGTAAAACTATGACTCAGCACCAGCTTGCAAAATGGTGTGACGCTGACATTATCGTTTACGTCGGTTGCGGTGAGCGTGGTAACGAGATGAGTCAGGTTTTGCAGGAGTTCTCAGAGCTTATTGACCCTAAGAACAACTGCCCTATGACCTACCGTACAACCCTTATTGCTAACACTTCAAATATGCCTGTTGCAGCCAGAGAAGCTTCAATATACACAGGTATTACTCTTGCTGAGTACTACCGCGATATGGGCTACAACGTTGCAATTATGGCTGACTCAACATCACGTTGGGCTGAGGCATTAAGAGAAATTTCGGGCCGTCTTGAGGAAATGCCTGCCGAAGAAGGCTTCCCTGCATATCTTCCATCACGTCTTTCTGAGTTTTACGAGCGTGGTTGCAGAGCAAACGTGCTCTGTGGCAGTGAGGGATCAGTTACAATCATCGGCGCTGTATCTCCACAGGGTTCTGACTTCTCTGAGCCTGTAACACAGAATACAAAGAGATTTACCCGTTGCTTCTGGGCACTTGATAAGGCGCTTGCTTACGCAAGACACTATCCTGCTATCAACTGGATGGACAGCTACAGCGAATACTTCACTGACCTTGACCCTTGGTTTGAAGAAAACCTCGGCACTGAGTTCATTGAATACAGAAACGCTATTTCTGCACTTTTAGCTGAAGAAAGCAGATTAATGGAAATCGTTAAGCTCATCGGTGCTGACGTGCTCCCTGATGACCAAAAGCTTGTTATCGAAACAGCAAGAGTTATCCGCGTTGGTTTCTTACAGCAGAACGCTTTCCACAAGGACGATACTTTCGTATCTTTAGAAAAGCAGAAGCTGATGATGAAAGCTGTTTTACATCTGCACAAGCGTGCAAAGCACATAGTCAATATGGCTATCCCTATTTCAAGAGTTACTGAGCTCGGCCTGTTTGATAAGCTGACAAAGATGAAGTACGACATTCCAAACGACAGGCTTGAAATGTTCGACGAATACATTAAAGATATCGATGAAAAAATCGATTCTATCACTAAGTAAGGAGGAAATGCTATGGTTATTGATTACGTTGGCGTAAAAGAAATTAACGGCTCGCTGGTTGTTATCGACGGCGTTAAGGGCGTTTCCTTTGAAGAAATTGTTGATATAGAACTCGAAGACGGCACAAAACGTCAGGGTCGAGTTGTTCAGATTGAGGGCGACAGAATCGTCGTTCAGGTTTTTGAGGGCTCTCGTGCATTAAGTCTTCAGAACACAAAAACAAGACTTACAGGCAGACCAATGGAAATGCCGCTCTCTCCTGAGATTATGGGCAGAGTTTTAAACGGTGCAGGCAAGCCGATTGATGGTTTAGGTGATATTTTCCCTGAGAAAAGAAAGAATATCAACGGCACACCAATTAACCCTACTTCACGTATCTACCCTAGAAACTACATCAACACCGGCATCTCAAGTATCGATACACTGATGACACTTATCCGTGGTCAGAAACTCCCAATCTTCTCCGGCTCAGGTATGAAGCACAACGAGCTTGCTGTACAGATTGTACGTCAGGCTAAAATCAGCGGTGCTGACTCTTCCAACTTCGGTGTTGTTTTTGCCGCAATGGGTGTGCAAAACGACGTTGCTCAGTACTTCAAAAAGAGCTTTGAAGAAAGCGGCGTTATGAGCAGAGTTGTTATGCTCTTAAACCTTTCTAACGACCCTATCATTGAGCGTATGCTCACACCAAAATGTGCGTTAACTGTTGCTGAGTATCTCGCTTTTGAGCTTGATATGCACATTCTTGTTATTATGACAGATATGACATCATACGCTGAAGCACTCAGAGAATTCAGCTCATCAAAGGGCGAAATTCCTGGTCGTAAGGGCTACCCTGGTTATCTTTACTCTGACATTGCGTCTATGTACGAAAGAGCTGGTATGATTAAAGGCAGTAAAGGTTCTGTTACCCAGATTCCAATTCTTACAATGCCTAACGATGACATCACTCACCCTGTTCCTGACATTACAGGATATATCACCGAAGGTCAGATTGTACTTGACAGAACTTTACAGAGTCAGGGCATTTACCCACCTGTTAACGTTCTTCCTTCTCTTTCCCGTCTTATGAAGGACGGCATCGGTGAAGGCTACACACGAGAAGACCACCAAGGACTTGCTAACCAGCTTTTCGCATCATACGCTAAAGTTATCGACGCTAGAAGCCTTGCGTCTGTTATCGGTGAAGAAGAACTTTCCCCTATTGACAAAAAATACATCGAGTTTGGTAAACAATTTGAGAGTATGTTTGTAAATCAGGGAAATACTGAAAACAGAACTATTGAGCAGAGCCTTGACTTAGGCTGGAGACTTCTGTCTAACCTGCCAAAATCAGAGCTTGACCGAGTTGACGACAAGTTGCTCGACAAATACTACGTTGAAAACATCTAAAGAAAGGAGAGTATATTATGGCTTTGAACGTTGCACCTACCAAAGGTAACCTGATTAGTACCAAAAAATCGCTACAGCTGTCAAAAGTCGGCTATGAGCTTTTGGACAGAAAGCGTAATATACTCATCCGTGAGATGATGATGCTGATTGACAGAGCAAACGAGATTCAGGGCAATATCGACTCTGCGTTCAACGACGCTTACCTTGCGTTGCAAAAAGCCAACATTACGCTTGGTTTTTGCGAGGAAGTTTCGCTGTCAACTCCAATTGACGACAGCTTAATGCTTGACTACCGTAGTGTTATGGGTGTTGAGATTCCTATTTTAAGCGTTGACAAAAGTGAGAAAAACGAATTGCACTACGGTCTTGCCTCCTCTAACTCAGCACTTGATGAAGCTCAGATGAAGTTTATGCACGTTAAGGGGCTCACCGTTGAGCTTGCCGAAATTGAAAACAGCGTTTACAGACTCGCCGATTCAATCAAAAAGACTCAAAAACGTGCAAACGCTTTAAAAAATATTATGATTCCAAAATTCGAAAATGCTGTTAAAACTATCACAGACGCCCTTGATGAAAAGGAACGAGAAGAGTTTTCACGTCTTAAAGTCATCAAACAGCAAAAATAATCTTAAATTTGTCAAAAAAATGCATATAAATAGCAAATTTACTATTGACAAACTACGTTGGATTTTATATAATATTAAGGCTGATGAAAATAATATGTTTCGTCAGATTTGCGCTGATAGCTCAGCTGGATAGAGCAACTGCCTTCTAAGCAGTAGGTCAGGGGTTCGAGTCCCTTTCAGCGCGCCATATGGTGGGTATAGCTTAGTTGGTTAAAGCGCCAGTTTGTGGCACTGGAGACCATCGGTTCGAATCCGATTATCCACCCCACTCGATTCATTAGCTCAGTTGGCAGAGCACTTGACTTTTAATCAAGGTGTCCGGAGTTCGAATCTCCGATGAGTCACCATTAACCGCTTGGAGTAATCCGAGCGGTTTTTGTTTTGCAAAAAAACCTATCCTCTATCTATCAGTCTTTAAATTTGGACTTACTATTAAACACAGTAAAATATTCCTCATCAGTTTCATAAGGATAATTATTTATTCCCTTATTATTCTTCTTTTTCTTATTATTCTTATTATATTGTTGTTGATTGTTTGTTGCTACCTTGTTATGTGCATGTTGCTTGTTTGTTAAAGTGTGTGTTGACGCTGCGTACTTTTCGTAGTCTTTTACTGTAATAATCGTATATTTCGTGGTTGTTTCGCTTGTTATGTCGTGTGTTGATTTCAGGTGTTTCAGAGCTGTGCGTACTTGTTGAAAAGATAAACCCGTGTCATCACTCAGCTGTTTTAAACTTGTTACAAGCTGTCCTCGTTTTATGTTGTGCATCTCAAACACGCCCTCTTCATAATTTGCTCTTAAAAGCAAATATATAAACAAGTGGCACGTATTGATGTTCTTAAACCAGCGACTATCGGCAATCCTTCTATCCAATTTGATGAATCCGCTATTTCTCATATAGTTCCCTCTTTTCTGTAACTTGAGAGCACCCTCTCACCTATACCGAAAAAAGGCGTAAAAATTGCATACTTATATGCAATTTTCTGCATAAAATATTTTTATTAATGTGTAAATTTTTGATTTGCGGGTATGTTTTATACTTCGCACAGCGGACGACCAATGGTCGCCCCTACAATTTAGCATCTACGTTTTGCGTAACAAAAATAAGTATTTAAGCCAATTCTCACTTTTCGAGAATACATTCAACGAGCTCGATGTTTACTTTTTGGGTGTCTGATTGTATTATATATACAGAAAACCAAAGGAGAAAAATATGAGTACACTAAACGAACGCATAAAACTCAGACGTAAAGAACTCGGACTTACTCAAAAAGAGCTTGCGGATATGCTGTCAATATCAGACAAGACGGTTTCACGTTGGGAAAGTAGTAACCAGATGCCTGATGCAATCTTGATACCCGAAATAGCACAATGCTTGCAGATGTCACTCAACGAGCTATACGGAATATATGAAGACAAGAGTGATGACACTAGCGACAACACCGCTAACACAGAAAAATACCCAACAGAAAAACTATGGCTTAGTCTTAGCTATAAACTCTCAATGTTACTTTCTGTATTCGTTGTGCTGCTCGGATGCATATTCAACAACAACTCTGAAAAACCGCTTAACACAGCAGGAATGGTTTTGTTAATCATCGGCTTGGGAATATTAACGTTTGTTGAAATTTCGTACAACATAGCATACAGAGATAGTAAAATCTACAATCCGCTATACTTGAGAAACGACATTGTTTTCAGCGGAATCGCTATCCTTTCTATCATACCGTTACTCTACATAGCAGATGTCAAATATGATATATTCTTGGTTCTAGCGTTAGCGGTTGCATACAAGGTTGCTCTTACATTACAAAAACGCAAACTCAAAGAGCACGGCGTTTCTACTAACAATAAAACATCAAAATTGTTCATGCTTCTGTTTATTATTTTCACCTTGCTATTCATAGCAGTTGTTGTATTTTTCAAATATTTTTATTATCAATATTTTCATAATGGACCATACACTGTTACTATTGGTTTGCAAACTATGGCAAATCAAAGCAGCGTATCGTCTGGGTTTGGGTTTCCGTACTTTACATACGCTTTAGGATTAAGCATTATCATCTACCTAATTCTAATAGTTGAATATATTAAGCTCCTCAAAAAAAGCAAACAGCTAACATTAAACTGAACTAACTTTTGCTAATAGAGAAATCATTTTTATAATAAATTATAGTGTTATAAAAGGAGATAGTTATGAAAAAGCTACTTATAGGTTATCTATTGTTAATGATAGTATTTCTCGCTTCTTGTAGTGATGAAGTGTTGATTTATCAAGATACTCATAAACAATGTTTTGATGATACAAGTGAAATTTCAAAAAACACTGAGATAAATTTTTCTAAATGTGATAATATCACTGACCTAGAAAAACAATCAACAGACGAATCTATTGATAGTATTCTGATTAGCTTTGATTATTATAAAAATTTATTAGAGGACGAGCAAAACAAAGTTAATGAGTTACTAACAAAAATTATATCAAAAAAGACTATCGTTTTTTATGGAAGTTTTCAATACAAACAAATTGTAAATCACATTAAATCTATAGATAATGGACTATATTTACAAATGGATAAGATATGTTCTGATGATAATAAGATGATAAAAGCAATAGCTTTTGACAACATTAGCAATCATTATACTTTTTTGAGATATTTCTCTGATAATAATGATGCATTTAATGATGATGAAGCTAACATTCTCTTGTCAGCAATGGAGAATTTTCGCAGTGAATACGAATTCAATAATTATGCTGAGTTTTACTCTACGGAGGATATTTTTGGTAAGGTATTAGATGTTTATAATTATAAAGATTTTTATCTGACGGTATATAATGATTTGTTTCACGTTGAAAATAATCAAAAGTGGGGATTATATACAGAAGCAAAAATAATCTCTAAAAAAGATGATATTAATGGTTTTAAAATATCCCATAACACCATAAACGATAATAGTGATGAACAATTAATAAGTTTTTATCCTGTTCCATCAAATGCGTCAGGTAATACGTCAGGCAATGAGTTTAAAGCAATATCTGATACAATACCTTACATGTATTACTCATCATATCCGGGCACTTCTATCTCCACTGGTGATGTTGATGAAAATTCGAATTCAATTTATTGGTACTTTGATAATAAAAATAATTCACAAGAAAGCGCAACATTCAACACTGTATCAATTTGGTATAAAGATGATTATAGCTTCTCCTGCCAGTTGAAATATGATTTATATATCTTAGATAATCCGTATGAGTTTTCAGACAATATAGCACTTACATGATAAGGTAAAAAAGTACATCTTTAGTAATGTATTGGAATGGGACTCCATCCCCTACGAATCGATGTACTCAACTATACTATAATTTACCGCACAATGGGTTGTCTTACTATTCTTATATTAGTAAGACAACCTTTTTTCATTTTATGTAACTTTTCGGAATTATTTTGCGACATATATAGTGTAAGCTAAATACATAAACATATAGATTTACGAGGGGCAATATGGACGACAGAAAAATCATTGATATGTACTTTGAGCGTAATCAGGACGCTGTTATGTACACTAAGCAAAAGTACGGAAAATACTGCTACAAAATCGCTTTTAACATTCTCAGGAGCTTTGAAGACTCAAGCGAATGTGAAAACGATACATACATTGAAACGTGGAACGCTATTCCTCCACACAGACCGAATATCTTTTCGGCTTTTCTTGCAAAAATCACAAGGCGATTGAGCATCAACAAGCTGAGAAACAACACCGCAAAAAAGCGTTTGAGTAATGACAGTGTTTGCTTTGATGAATTGAGCGAATGTATCAGCGACAAAAGCGAAGTGTACGACTCAATTGAAGTTGAAGAGCTAAAGAATATTATTGAAAAGTTTCTGAAAAAACGCTCAAATGATGAAAGAAACATATTTATCTGCCGTTATTTTTACGGCGACTCAATCAAAGATATCAGCAAGCAATTCAAGTTTTCAGAAAGCAAAGTAAAAACTACCCTGCACCGCAGTCGAAAAGAGTTAAAACAACATCTTGTAAAGGAGGGCGTGTTCAGTGAATAAAGATAAGTTAATTGACGCTATCGGATTGATTGACGATGAATTGATATTTAAAGCGAAAAATACAAAACCACGAACCTCTGCTTATAAGAGCATTATTGCAGCGGTGCTGATAATTACGCTTATCCCTGCGGCATTGTTTGGCGGTATGAGTTTATTTGGCAGGTTTATGTACGCAGGGTCAAGCGGACTGTCATTGGAATACGAATTTAATATACTGGAGCTTTCGTCGCTATGCAGGTCAAGCTTTGATGTAGAGCTTAACTCAGACGTCGGGATTAATCCAAATTCTTTGAGTAATAACCTCGGTGCAAATCCGATTGAAATTCGCCACGCAAATGAAATGAGGGTAATATTCACAACTCAAGACGGAATTTTTGAGTTTTACAAATATGATTATGACTACATTGAATCGAGCTACAGCCTTAAAAAAATGGGTCTACCTTCATTTAATCAGGGCGACAGCACAACATTGATTCAGATTGATGAATATGGCGAAAATGCTCTGCTGGTTTCCTCTGAGAATATGTCGCAGACTGGTGCTGACATCAGTTACAAAAACCTCAACTTTGTCCGAAATGAAATGACTGATATTGAAAAAAGTGACGCTCTGGCATTTGATGCGTATGATTTATCCGAAAACAGATACATCAACACAAGCAAAGATTTTGTTTCAAACACAGACTGGGTGAGCTCAAAAATGGCGGTTTATTATGACGAAAACGGCAAAAAAGTTGAGAGCTTCATAAGAGTTCCAAAAGATGAAGAAAAAGGCTATATCATCGGTAACGCTGAGCTTGTTGAAGTGAGAGAGGACGAAAGTTACAAGATATATGACCTTTTCAAACAAATAGAATTTGAGGATGATTAATATGAAAAAGCGAGTGTTGTTGCTGATTGCGCCCATAATTACGCTGATACTGGAAGCTTTGCCGTTTGGTGTTAAAATGAATTTCGCCACTGCTGAGGGCACTATAACCCGATATACCTCGTATTTTGACACACTGCCGTATTTTTACGCAATGTTTTCGCCATTGATTACCGCTGTTTTATGCTGTGCGATATTTATAGTACTATTAATCTACTGCTTTTGGGAAACTTGGGTACTGCTGATAATAGTGAAAGTGTTACTTTTCATTGCGGTAATTCTTTCTGTTTGGCACTCTTTGTTTTACATAACGTTATTAAGTGTACTGATAACTTTGTTGATGGTGATTGAGCTGGTTGTTATCAAGTGTTACACAGATAAAACATAGGTTTTTCGCAACGTTTCGGGCAATTCGTGAATTGCCCCTACAATTTGTGGTTTATTTACGTTGGATTGCTCACCTAAACTATAATTTAGCACAAAGGGGATGTCTCGATACGAGACATCCCCTTTGATTAGCTAAGATATTAAGTTTTATCTGTCAATAAACTCGACGTCAACTTCGCCAACACCGCAGTGGATGTCAATTTCGTTTTCGCCAAAGCCAATGGTTTCGCCGTCTTTTACAGCTTTATCGTCAACTTTAACTTCGCCTAAGCCTTTATCAATTGACAAGGTATAGTCGCAACCAGCTGAGCGGATAAAGTTGAAATTAACCTCGCCGACACCACAGTCGAAATCGCTGTCACCAAGCACGAATGCTGTGAAATCGCACTCACCTACACCGATATCCATATCAAGGTCAACAAAAGAACAGTCAGTGATAGTTATCTCCCCTGCTCCACCGTCGAACTCAGTTTTGTCGGTTGTAGTAACATTTCTCAAAGTAACCTCTCCGGCACCAAGGCTGAGTTTTAACGCTTCTGCGTTAATATCGCTGAGATTGAGCTGACCCGCTCCTGTTGAGATTGTAACGCTATCAAAAACTTTGTTATTTGGGATTGTGAGCACTACTTTGTAGCCTCTGTCGTTTAATTTCCACGGACGCTTTGTTTCTTTAATACTGAGAGAATCTGAGGATTCCTCAATTTTTATATACTCGTGATTACTCTGCAGTTTAAAGCTATCGCCGCTATTAATCTCGAGGTCAGCGGCTTGTAAATCTATGTAGAGTCTGTCAACATCAGTGACTGTGTAATCGGAAATCTCGGTTACTTTAACTGTGTCTTTGTCTGTGAACACAACAGAGATGAATGACAAGCAGGTCAGAATTCCGCCGAAAATCGCAACTATAAGGAAAATCGCCAGTACGAGGGCAAAATACTTGATTATCTTCTGAGTTTCTGTCATTTGATATCAACTCCTCCGAACAAGCAAGAACCTTCGATGTAGATTGTAACAGTGTTTGCTGAGCTGTTGTTAGCTTTGTTTGATGTACCACCGAAGATTGAGGTTGTGTTGACTTTAACGTTAACATTCTGTGGCACAAAAATGTCGATACCGCCAAAAATTGCACTGCACTTAATCACACAATCTCTGTTAATAGTAGCATTTCTGAGGTCGCACTTAACTCCGCCAAAAACAGCAGTAAGCTCTGCACCTGTGAATTCTTCGCCAAGGCCATAGATAACATCCTGACCCGAGAATGTTGCAGTAGCATTTCTTACCTGACCGCCACTTGAAACAACCTGTTCCATTACTTTCTGGCTCTTACTGCTTTTGAATGAGCCGAAAATCAGCTTACAACCGACAATAACAATGATTATCGGGAACAGTAATTTTAACAGCAAGTCGAAGCTGAGGAGGTTCTGACAACATAACAGCAGGAACACACCAATACAAAAACCGATGATATTGCCCATTTTGTCGCTATCGGTGAAAATTCCGATAAAGCAAGGGATGATGATAATGAGTGTCCACCAACCGTCAAAGAAAATGTTGATGTCGATAAGGTCAAAAGAATTAGCCGCAAGTAAAATACCAGCTAAAACCAAAACTAAACCCCATAAAATACTTTTTGATTTTTTCATAATACCTCTCCTTTTTTAAAACTATATACTAAAAGATTAAAAAATCTTTGTAGTCCATTGTGTGCAGTCCCATACCTCGTCTACCACATCGAGATAAAACTCAGGTTCGTGGCAAATGAGAAGAATTGAACCTTTATACTCTTTTAATGCTCGCTTTAATTCATCTTTAGCATCTACGTCAAGGTGGTTTGTAGGCTCGTCCAAAAGCAAGATGTTTGTTTCCTTGTTTATTAGCTTACAAAGTCTTACTTTTGCCTGCTCGCCACCTGAAAGAACTCGCACCTGACTTTCGATGTGCTTTGTTGTAAGTCCGCATTTAGCTAAAGCCGCACGCACTTCGAACTGGTTGAATGACGGAAAATCCTGCCACAGCTCGTCGATACAGGTAGTAGTGTTGTTAGGTGAGCTTTCCTGTTCAAAATAGCCAATCAGCAGATTGTCGCCCTGGTCAACCTTACCTGAAAGCGGTGGAATAAGACCTAAGATACTCTTTAAAAGTGTTGTTTTACCGATACCGTTAGCACCGACTAAAGCAATCTTTTTACCACGCTCAAATACTAAATCGAGCGGTTTTGACAGCGGTTCATCGTAGCCGATTACCAAATCCTTTGTTTCAAAAATGAACTTGCTCGGTGTTCTGCCGACTTTGAAGTTAAACTCAGGCTTTGGCTTTTCCTGAGCAAGCTCGATAACGTCCATTTTGTCAAGAAGCTTCTGGCGTGACATAGCCATATTTCGTGTTGATACTCTCGCTTTGTTACGAGCAACAAAGTCTTTAAGCTCAGAAATCTCCTGTTGCTGACGCTTGTAAGCCGCTTCAAGCTGAGATTTTTTCATTGCGTAAACTTCCTGGAAATGGTTGTAGTCGCCAACGTAACGGTTAAGCTCCTGATTTTCCATATGATAGATGAGGTTAACAACCTCGTTTAAGAACGGTATATCGTGTGAAATGAGGACAAAAGCGTTTTCGTAATCAATCAGATAACGCTTAAGCCAGACGATGTGCTCTTCGTCAAGATAGTTTGTAGGCTCGTCCAAAAGCAAAATATCAGGCTTTTCAAGCAAGAGTTTTGCAAGCAGTACC
>JAFUOM010000105.1 GCA_017481885.1 Ruminococcus sp. | reverse complement strand
TTCAGATGCGTAGTTATTCTTGATAACCTTGTCTTCAACTACACCCATACCGGTTTCTTCTACAGCCATTTTAGCGAGTGGAATTCTTGCTTTGTTTGCAGCACTAGCAGCAGCTAAGAAAATCTTGTCTACCTGCTCCTGTGTGTAGGTTGCAAAAATCTCCTGCTGTTTTCTGATGCTTTTGATAGCACTTTCGAGTTTTTCGACTGAGTCGATAATGTCGTATGTTTTATTCTCCATGTTATCCTCCATACAGAATGAAATTGTGATTTTTAAGTTTGTGGTCTGATAGAGGGTATACCTCTGTCATTGACCTGTTAATATTTTAACAAACTTTCAAAATCAATGCAATAGGCAATATATGATAACATATCAGCCCATATTACGTTTATTTTATACGATTTGTGACAATAGTGCAATATAATAGTTGATATAATCGCAAAAAATGATGTAAAAGGCTTAAAAGCTTGCTTAATCTGTGTAATTATGTTAAAATATACTTATGCAAATACTCTTAGTAATAATGTGTTGAAGAAATGAGATACCGTATGAAAAACAAAGAGTTTAGTTTTTTCTTTTGTATGGTCGTTGTTTTCCTTATGCTGGGTGTGCTTGTGATTTCTGTTTACTGTGTTATCAGGGACAGCAGAGCGCCACAGGTAACGCCCGATAGCGGTGTTGTTGTAAACGAGGAAACTCAACCACGTGAAATTGTTAAGGAACATCATATTGATAACGTCGTTACACTTGCACAGCACGGACTCAGAAATGGTTGCGAGACTTACGCTTGCACAATGACGTTGCAGACTATGGGTTACGACATCACTGAGTATCAGTTTGCAGATAATTATCTGTACTGCTACGACGTTTACTATGGTTCAGACGGCAATATGTACGGCCCTGATATGAACTGTGCATTTGCAGGTACTGTGTACGATGGTTACGGCTACGGCATAAACAGCCCTGCAATGGCAAAGTGTATGAACAAATATCTTACGGAGATTGGTGACAGCAAACAGGCTATTGCACTGTCGGGTGTGTCGCTTGATGAGCTGTGCCAGAAGTATGTTGCTAACGACATTCCTGTTATGGTGTGGGCGACTACATATATGGACGAACCGTACGAAAAGTTCTCCTGGATTGTAGAGTATGTTGACGAAAACGCAAGACACGATAAAGGCGATACCGAAGTGTGGCTTCAGAATGAGCATTGTATGATGCTGTGCGGATTTGACGAAGAAAACTACTATTTCGGCGATTCTGTCAGCGGTGGTATTTCCTGCTTCTCAAAGGAGATTTCACAGGAGCGTTATGCTCAGCTTGGATACCAGGCGATTGTTGTTAAGTAAACACATAAATTAAAGGCACGAAGTTTTTTGTACTTCGTGCCTTTTTATGTTTGTATATTTTAATGCTTGTATATTACTTTTTGAGTACCTTTACGATTTCGCCAACGAATACGTGGTGGTAATCGTCTCCATTGTAGTTAGCTTTTACACTTTCGTCGATGATAGAGCTTTCATCCATCTGCTGAACGTATAGCTTTTTGCAGATTATAACTGTGTCAGCCTCATCAAAGTACGGTGCGTTTTCAGCAAAGTCAGGGGTGAGGTTGCACTCTTTTGCTTTGTCAACGTCACGACCTGAGTATTTTCCGCAGTAAGCGAGAGCGTTTCTGTAGTCTTCTTTGAAGAATGAGCAGGAGAAGTAGTCATTGTCGCTCATAAAATCAAAGGTAAAACGCTGAGGACGAACAAACGCAAACACTACGTTTTTGTTCCAGAGCACACCGAGTCCGCCCCAGGAAGCGGTCATTGTGTTGTACTTATGCTCGTTGCCTGCTGTAAGAAGCATCCAGTCCTTGCCAATCATTTCAAATGCTGACTTAGGTAAATTGTTTGCTGAAATCTCTTTCATAATAACCTCCGTGTGTATATGTGCGTTTGCTACGCTACTATTTAAACGCACTATCATTATATTAAGCTGTATATGGTTTTAGTTTTAAATTTCAAAGCTAAGGCATCATCTTTGCGATAACGTCGAGAATGCAATGTGCGGCTTCGTCTTTTGTCATAAGCGGCAGTTCTTTGTGGCCATCTTTTGTGATGATTGTGATAACGTTTGTATTTGTGCCAAAGCCTGCACCTTCTGTAACAAGTGAGTTAGCGCAAATTATGTCGCAATTTTTTGACACCAGCTTTTTCTGTGAGTTAATAAGAACATTTTGAGTTTCCATAGAAAATCCACAGATTATCTGGTTTTCTTTTTTATTCTTACCAAGGTGCTTTAAGATATCTTTTGTGCGTTTTAACTCTATTGACATATCATCGTCTGCTTTTTTGATTTTCTGGTCAGCACAGAGTTTTGGGGTGTAGTCCGAAACAGCGGCGGCTTTGATGATAATGTCAGTTTCGTCTGCTCTATCAGTTACTGCGTTGAACATATCTTCTGCAGATACAACATCAATGGTTTCTACAAACATAGGAGCTTTTACCTCGGTGTTTGCTTTAACAAGAGTGACATCTGCACCGCGTCTGACAGCAGCTTGTGCCATAGCTATGCCCATTTTTCCGCTTGAATGATTTGTAATAAATCTTACAGGGTCAATGGCTTCACGGGTAGCACCTGCGGTTACAAGGACTTTTTTGCCACTCAAATCTTTTTCAAAAGCAATTTCCTTTATTATATATTCAAGCAGAACGCTTTCGTCAGGCATTCTGCCGTCGCCTAAGTCTCCGTTTGCAAGCATTCCGGTGTCAGGCTTTACTATTTCGTAGCCGAAGTTTTTAAGTTTTTCTATGTTGTGCTGAACAATCGGATTGTGCAGCATATTGTGATTCATAGCAGGAGAGATAATCTTTTTGCAAGGACAAGCCATTATTGTGGTGGTGAGCATATCGTCTGCTATGCCGTTTGCGATTTTGCCGATTACGTTAGCAGAAGCAGGAGCTACCATAAATACATCTGCCTGTTTTGCTATGGCGACGTGCTCTACGCTGTACTGGAAGTTTCTGTCAAAAGTATCAACCAGACACTTGTTTGAAATAAGGCTTTCGAAAGTTATCGGATTGATAAAATTAGTAGCATTTTGTGTCATAATCACGTGGACATTGCAGTGAAGTTTTTTGAGCATTCGTGCAAGGTTTGCGATTTTGTATGCGGCTATACTGCCTGTGACACCAAGAACAACAGTTTTTCCTTTTAGCATATTGTGTTATCCTTTCTTGTTTGCATTTTTGATATGATATCGACAGTATATCATATTTTTATTAAAAAATATATGGAAATTTCAAAAAAATGTTATATAATTAAATAGCAGAATATTCTACCGTATGCGATGTTTTACACGCAGATATTCACTTTTTGAAATTTGACGATGCATACGCAAAGGTATCTGCAATTTGTATTTATATCCCGTTATGGGAATAATAACAGGAGGAAAACATAATGAACAAAAACAACACACGTAACGCTTTGCAACACAACAAAACCACATCACTGGTGCTTTTAGGCTTGCTTTGTGCAATTATGATTATTTTATCTTGCACTCCTTTGGGCTACCTTAATGTTGGTATGTTGGCTATTACATTCAACGTTATCCCTGTTGCGATTGCGGCAATAGTTTTAGGGCCTAAAGGTGGCGGTGTCATCGGTGCACTTTTCGGAATTACCAGCTTTTTGCAGTGTATTGGTATCGGCGGCTCAAGTGCTCTTGGTGTAATCTGCTTTGAAATCAACCCGATTTTTGCTTTTATTCAACGCTTTGTTCCACGTCTTTTGGTGGGAATTTTGCTTGGTTTTATCTACAACTTTTTATCTAAAAAAATTAAACGCCAGTCTGTTGTCTGTGCTGTTATAGGTTTTCTTGCGGCGTTTTTGAACACAGTATTCTTTATGACAGCTCTCGTACTGCTTTACGGTAACACACCTGAACTTCAGGGTATGATTGCAGGTCAGAACATCTTTGTGTGGATTTGTACATTTGTAGGTATTAACGCTGTGTTTGAAATGATAGCGTCAACTCTTATCACTACACCAATCGGCACTGCACTGTTAAAGCTCAAGGGCCTTAAATCATAAGGAGGTACACTATGATTCTTGCTATTGATATTGGCAACACAAACATTGTTGTAGGTTGTTTTGAAGATAACGAAATTTTGTTTAGCGAGAGAGTTTCTACTAACCATACCGCTACTGATATTGAGTATGCAACTACTATCAGAATGGTGCTTCATATCCACGGCTTTAACTCGTCAATGTTGGCAGGTGCCATTATTTCGTCAGTTGTTCCGGGTATTACAAGCACGGTGAAAAACGCCATCGAAAAGTACACAAAGCTTGATGATGTAATGGTGGTTTCTCCGGGAATGAAAACAGGTCTTGCGATTCGTATTGACAACCCTGCACAACTTGGCAGTGATTTGGTTGTAGACGCTGTTGCAGGTATAAAACAATATCCTTTGCCACAGATTATTATTGATATGGGAACAGCAACTACAATTTCTGTAATTAACAAAGAAAAGCAGTATATCGGCGGTCTTATTATGAGCGGTGTGGGTATTTCTGCTGATGCTTTGACAAGACGCACTTCACAGTTGCCGAAAATCGCGTTTGAAGTTCCTACAAAAATCATCGGAACAAATACTGTGGACTGTATGAAAAACGGTATTATGTATTCAAGCGCATGTGCACTTGACGGCATTGTTGAGCGAATCGAGGATGAACTCAACGAAAAGTGCACAGTTGTTGCAACAGGCGGTCTTGCTGAGACGATTGTTCCGTTGTGCAAAAGGGATATTATCCTTGACAGTGAGTTGCTTTTAAAGGGCTTGATGATTATATATTATAAAAACACCGATTTAACTCACTGATTGAGTTGAAGTTGTCCTACGCTTTTATTGTTTGCAGTTTGCAACTAATCAGCTATGGTTGTTATCGACGAAAAAGCACAGAAAAATAGGTGTAAATTTTACAATAAAAAAAGTGTTTTTTTCTTAAATGAAAAATACGTCGTATTTTGTATGTTAGAATAGCAATGAATTATGTAATGTAATCTTTTGAGGAGGTCAAATGATGAATTCTACTGACACAAATCAGCTGAAAATTCTTGCTGCAAAAGCAAGAAGAGGTGCTATTGTAGGTACCTTCCACGCAAAATCAGGTCATCCGGGCGGTTCTTTATCTGCTGCTGATATCTTTACTTATCTTTACTTTAAAGAGATGAATGTTGATCCAAGCAATCCAAACTGGGCTGACAGAGACCGTTTTGTGCTTTCTAAGGGACACTGCTGTCCTAGCCTTTACGCTGTACTTGCTTTGAAGGGTTTCTTCCCTATGGAGGAGCTTGAGAAGTTAAGACACGTTGGTGCTATGCTTCAGGGACACCCTGATATGAAAGGTACACCGGGTATCGATATGAGCACAGGCTCACTGGGTCAGGGCATCTCTGCTGCTTGCGGTATGGCTCTTTGTGCTAAGATTGACAATAAAGATTTCAGAGTGTACACAGTACTCGGCGACGGCGAGTGTGAAGAAGGCGAAGTTTGGGAAGCTGCTATGTTTGCGGCTCACAAGGGCCTTGACAACCTCGTAGTTTTTGTTGACTGCAACGGCTTGCAGATTGACGGCTCAACTGCTCAGGTTGGCGGTGTTGAACCACTCGATAAGAAATTTGAGAGTTTTGGTTTCAATGTTCTTAAAATCGACGGCCACGACTTCGACCAGATCGAAGAGGCTTTAAATACTGCGAAAAACACAAAGGGTGTGCCTACTGCTATTATCGCAAAGACTGTTAAGGGCAAGGGCGTATCATTTATGGAGAATCAGGTTGGTTGGCACGGCAAGGCTACTAACGCTGAGGAATTCGAAATCGCATTGAGTGAGCTCGACGCTCAGATTAAGGAATTGGAGGGTTAAGCTATGGCACAGATTGTTACTAAGGCTACAAGAGAGAGCTTTGGCGAGGCTTTGTGTGAGCTCGCTAAAACTAACGAAAACATCGTTGTTCTTGACGCTGACCTTGCTGCAGCTACAAAGACTTCTATTTTCGAAAAGAGTTTCCCTGAGAGATTCCGTAACTGCGGTATCGCCGAGGGCAATATGATTGGTGTTGCGGCAGGTCTTGCTTCTTGCGGTAAAATTCCTGTTGCTGCTTCTTTTGCTATGTTTGCTACAGGCAGAGCTTTTGAGCAGATCAGAAACTCTGTTGCTTATCCTGAGCTTAACGTTAAAATTGCAGGCTCACACGCAGGTATTTCAACAGGTGAAGACGGTGCTACTCACCAGTGCTTAGAGGATATCGGTATTATGCGTACTATCCCTGGCATGACAATCTTAAATCCTGCTGACCATTACGAGATGATTGCGGCTACTAAGGCTGCTATTGAGCACCAGGGCCCTGTTTACATCCGTCTTGGCAGACTTGCTATTCCATCATTCAACGATCCTGACAACTACAGCTTTGAGCTTGGTAAGGGTATCACTTTACACGAAGGTAATGACATCACTGTTATCGCTACAGGTCTTCCTGTAAACGAGACAAAGAAGGCTGTTGAGAATCTTGAGAAAGAGGGCATTTCTGTTCGTCTTATCAACATCCACACAATCAAGCCTATCGACCGTGATATCATCATTAAGGCTGCTAAGGAAACAGGCAGAATCATCACAGTTGAAGAGCACAACGTTATCGGCGGTCTTGCTGATGCTGTTTGTGAGGTTACATCTTCTGAGTGCCCAGTTCCTGTAAGAAGAATTGGTGTTAACGATTGCTTCGGTTACTCAGGTCCTGCTAATCAGCTTCTTGAAATCTTTGGTTTCACAGCTCCTAGCATTGAGAAGGTTATCAAGAAAGAGCTCGCAAAGAAGTAATTTCATACATTTAATATTAAAGCAGAGAGTGTACGCTCTCTGCTTTTTTGTTTTATCTTTTGTTGTAATACGCACTTTGTTGTGGTAAACTAATAGCGGTGATTTTATGAAGATTTTACTTTTTACTACAGGCGGAACTATCGCAAGTATCATTGATGATGGTGTGATTGATGTTACACCGCAGGGCAAACTTCTGGTGCTCAAAAAGTACAAGGAGATTGACAAAGACACTGAGTTTGAGGTTGTGTCGCCTGTTAATATTCTGAGCGAAAATGTACAGCTGACTGACTACAAAGCTATAGTTGAAGCGTTTAAAAATATTGATACGAGCCTTTACGATGGTGTTATTGTGACTCACGGGTCAGATACGCTTGCGTATACATCGGCTCTGCTTGGAATTCTGTTTTCAAATATCAACAAACCTGTGTGCGTTGTTGCGGCTGACAAATCCCTGCAGGATGAAAAATCAAACGGGATGGACAATTTCTGCGTTGCTGTTGAGATTATCAAAAATGGTATGTGTGGAGTTTTTGTGCCGTATCGCAATGGTGACAACAAGGTGTACATCCACAACGGTGTTGAGCTTTTTGAAAGTGATACGCTCAGTGATGATTTTTACTCCTTGGGTGGAGCTTATGCTGTTTTTGAAAACGGCAGTATTGTGAAGAATAAAGAGAGCAACTCACTTTATAGTGTTGATGTTGAAAAAGCGAATTTAAACTTCGATAAAAGAATTATGCAGGTTATGCCATACCCTGATTTGGATTACAGCAGACTTGACGTTAAAGGGGCAGATGCTGTGCTTCACCGCACATATCACGCAGGTTCTGTTTGTGCGGTAGGGAATAGTAACAACTGCATCACAACGCTGATTGAAAAGTGCAGAAAAGATAACGTACCGCTGTATATTTGTGGTCTTAAAACAGGCAAAGACAACTATTATTCAATGAGCAGTATTATGGATAAAGGAGTTAAGCTTCTTTATGATATGGCACCTGCGTGTGCATATATGAAGCTGATGCTGGAAAGTTAATATGAAAAGATTTGCATTTTTACTGACGCTTGTCGCAGGAACGTTGTGGGGAATGATTGGCTACTTTGTGCGGTCGCTCCAGTCAAGCGGACTTTCGTCTATGCAGATTGTATCTGTCAGAATGGTGATTTCTGCTGTGATTTTCTGCGTTTTTGCTCTTTTGTTCAAGCGAAGTTTGTTTAAAATTAAACTTAAGGATTTATGGTGTTTTATCGGTACGGGAGTTGTGAGTGTTGCGGTTTTCTCAGCCTGTTATTTTAAGGCAATTGAACTGAGCTCACTTTCGGTTGCATCTATTTTGCTTTACACAGCACCGATATTTGTTATGGTTTTTTCCGTGTTTTTGTTCAAGGAAAAGCTTACTGCACTTAAAATTGTATCGCTTTTGCTTGCTTTTTTGGGATGCTTGTTTGTGACGGGTGTACTAGGGGACTCAGGCTCTTTTAACACGATTGCGGTTGTGTATGGCTTGATGTCCGGCGTGTGCTACGCGATTTACTCGATATTCTCACGCTTTGCACTAAACAGAGGATACAGTCCGCTGACGATTACACTTTACACTTTCATTTTTTCGGGTATTGCGTCGCTTTTGCTGATTGATGTAAAGCCTGTTGTAAATGTAATGTTTGAAGATATGGGCAGCGTAATGTTTTGTGTGCTGTTTGCGGTGTTGTCGTCAGTTTTGCCTTATGCTACATATACGTTGTCGCTAAAATACATAAAATCTAGCACAGCTTCGATAATTGCGTCAATCGAACCTGTTGTGGCAACTGTGACGGGTGCTGTTTTGTTTGATGAAGCAGTTGAGTTTCCGTTTGGGTACATAGGCATAGTGTTAGTTATCCTCTCTGTTGTATTGATAAATATTCCAAAAAACGAGGACAAAATTTGTGATGGTTGATAAATTGGTACTAATCTTGTTGACAGCATACTATATATAGTGTATAATGACGTCAATACTTTAAGGGGGTATTTTATAATGAAAAGAAATATTGTTGTAGCTATTTTACTTTCAATCGTTACATGTGGTATCTACGGTATCATCTGGATGATTAAGCTCAACGACGAACTCAACGCTCTTGCTAACAAGCAGGGTGCTACATCAGGCGGTATGGTATTCTTACTCACACTTATCACTTGTGGTATCTACGGCTGGTTCTGGTACTACAAGATGGGTGAGAACGTTGACACAATTAAGACAAACAAGGGTGAGTCTTCAAGCAACTCTCCAATCATCTACCTTGTTTTAGGTCTCTTTGGTCTTGGTATCGTTAACTACTGCTTAATGCAGGATACTATCAACAAGACAGTTGAGGGTTAATTATAATCAGAAAAACAGGTTACGTAAACTTTTGACCGGGATTGTTGTGACAATCTCGGTCGGTTTGCTTTATTACGCTGTTGTCAGGATTTTTGACATAGGTTTGCCGTGTCCTTTCAGGTTTGTAACAGGGCTGTGTTGTCCCGGATGCGGTACGTCAAGGCTTGCGGTAGCTTTGCTGCAACTTGATTTTAAAGCGGCGTTTAACGCTCAACCTGTTTTGTTCTGTTATCTGATACCACTTGCAGTATGCTTTACAAAAATGGGCATTGATTATGTAAAGACAGGCAACAAGGACTTGTGCCTTTGGCAGAATATAATTGTTTGCTCTGCGATTGTATGCCTGCTCGTATACTGCGTTTATGTTAATATTACGATGCTGACAAAGTAAGCACCAAGCAAAGTTTTAAGCTTTGATTGGTGCTTTTTGTTTGTGTTATACGCAATAGATGTTTAAATCCCAGCAAGGGATGTACGGATGCTTTCTAAGGTGGATTTTATAGAGTGGGTTGAGGGAGTAGATTTTCAGGATAAGCGTGAAGAAATCCGAGTTTGTGTGATATGCCGCGATGTTAAGCTTAGGCTTTTTTGAAAGTGCGTTTGCACAAGCTTTGAGCATACTGTGTTCCATACCCTCGATGTCGGCTTTAATGTAGGTGAAAACCGTGTGGGTTAAAAGAAGCTTGTCTACAGTTGTGACCAAAGTTTCAATACCCTTTTTATCGCCGACAACCGACTGTCTGCCGCCACCTTTTGAAACGAGCATAGTGCCCTCTTTGTCTGAGATACCTGCATTTACTGCGGTGAAATTTTTGAGTTTTTCGCAGTGTTCCACCATTTTTTGATGGTTTTTCTGATTTGGTTCAACGGCAACGATTTTTTCGTAGTCGCTGACATAGCTCAGAAATTCATCAACCGTGTCGCCTCTATACGCTCCAAGGTCAAGGTAGCTTTCGTTATCGGTGAGTTTAAGTATGTCAGTAAAAACCTCATCTTTGTCGCTGTCGATTTCAAAAAGGTAGTTGAGTTTTCCACTGTAAAGAAAGTTTAATGTGTTTTCAAAAACCTTTTTTGATTTTTCGTCAAAGAGGAGAGAGTAGGCTTTTTTTATGTCATTTTTGTACTTACAAATGAAGTCGTCGTCAATTACTTCATCACCGTAAACAGGAACGTTTGGCACCAAAAGAGTGTGCTGTGATGCTACATATCGGATGTGCTCCATAACGTCAGGCAGGGAAGATGCAAAGCATAAAGCGACAATAAAGTCAGAGAATTCTTCTTCATAATCGCTCATCTTTTTTACAGTGAACCCCCTGAAATTTTGGTAGCGCACAAAGTCGTCGCTTGCCATAACGCCACTGCATTTTATATTTCGTTTTTCAAATTCGTTGAGCACCTTGTCGGCACCGTTTCCCATACCGTAGAGTATGATGGGCTTGTCTGTGTTTTTCAGTGCGTCCCAGACGCAGATGTTGTTGTTAATCATAAGTTTAAGGATTGCAGGCTTTGCACGGTGAGTAGCCTTTACTCAAGGCTTCTTCACGAGAGCTGAATCTGACCAGATTGTATTTATTTATATCCATTGCACCACTACAGGTGCTTAAGTGGAATTTTTTGCTGTTTTTGTTGCCGAGGTACGACAGCGTTTTAGGGTCAATTGGAGGTATGTGTGAATTATCGCAGTAAAACTCTATGTTATTACCATCACTTGTTGCAACAACTGTGCCGTGTTTGTCGGTGCGATATGTTGAGATTCCCATATTGTTAAGCCTGCTGACAACTTCATTGTGAGGATGTCCGTAGTCATTATGCTCAGCACAGGAAATGACGGCATATTGTGGTGACACTGCACTTAAAAACTTATAAGAGCTTGAGGTGGAAGAACCATGATGACCCACTTTGAGCACATCGGAAGAAAGGTCGAGAGTGTAGTCGAGCATTTCGTTTTCCGATAGAATTTCGGCATCACCTGTGAACAAAAAAGTGTTTTTACCGCAGGTGGCTTTGATCACTACCGAGTAGTTGTTGTAATCCTCGTAATAATTGCTGTGAGGACCCATTATCTGAAACGATGAATTTCCCAGAGTGTATGTAGTGCCAACCTTTGCGTCAATGTAGTTTACATTGTTGTTCTTGACAGCGTAAAGAACATTGAGCCAGGTTTTTGTTTGCTGGTCGGTTTCAACGGTTATGAAATTTTCACATTCAAAGCTGTTTATTACTTCTGTTAGTCCTCCGCAATGGTCTGAGTGCGGATGTGTTGCAACAACGTAGCTGAGTGTTTTTACATCGTTGTTTTCAAGATACCTACACACTGTACTGCCGTATTCGGCTTCACCGGCATCGATAAGCATAAATTCGTTTTGTGATTCAAGCAGGATGCTGTCACCTTGTCCAACGTCAATGAAATGTACTATAAGCTCGCCGTTGTAATCAGGTGTCGGCACTTCTAAAGGAATATATGAGCACGAGCACAGTAAAAACGCAAGAAGTGTACACATAAGAGTTACAAGAGTTTTTTTCATTATTTCACCTCTTTGTTATATGTATACTAATATACACCAAAGTAAAAATCATTTCAATAAAAGTTTTTTAGGATAAAATTTGCAAATATCATAAAAATGTGCTATACTTATCTCACGGCATGGAAAAAGACCTTTTTATGCGGTTTGGTGCCGTATTACTGAACATTGAAACATAAACGGTTATGACGTATATGAATATTTTTCAGGATTTTATTGTAACGTGTATAACGAGGTGATAATATGTCAAACGGTTACAGATGTAAATACGAAATTGTTACTGCTGATAATAACCTTCCCGGTAAGGTTATGCTTTACGAAAAGCCGGGTTGCGAGTGTTTTACAAATAAACATTGGCACAAGAATCTGGAAATTGACTACATAATCAGTGGCAGAATGTGGACAATGCAGAATAACGTTGACCACGATATCTCTGACGGTGAGTATGTTGTTGTCAATTCTGAGGATGTACACCAGACTTGTGGCAAAACCCCTGACGAAAAGGTCAAGTACCTTGTTGTGCTGTTTTCTTACAACTACATCAAGGCATATTTCCCTGACTTTGAGAGCTACACCCTTGATGTTGATAAGAATGAACAGGCTAAAGCTCGTATCGCTCAGCTTTTGAAAGCGATTGTTGCTGAAATGGAGAACAACGGCGAGTTTGCTCAGCTCAAGATTTCTTGTGCTATGATGCAGATTATGATGATTCTGTTCACAAAGTGCAGAGTCAAGAAAGAAAATATTTCCGCTCACGAGCCGTCTGATGACCTTGAATATGCTAAAAAAGCGATTGATTTCATCAAGGAAAACTACAAGGAGAAAATCAGTCTGGATGATATTTCTTCTTACGTCGGACTTACTCCTACTTATTTTTCACGTTATTTCAGACAGAGCACACGAAAGACTTTCAAGAATTACTTGAACCTTGTTCGTCTTGAAAACGCATTGCTTGATATTCAAAACAACAACGACAGCGAAACACACGCAGCACTCACCAATGGTTTCCCAAGCGTTAAGTCGTTTATTGCGGTATTCAAGAGTGTGTACGGCTGTGCTCCTAGTGAGTACGTAAAGATTTACCACGAGCTTCCGCAGATTTCAGAAATCAGGAAGATTTAGTTTTATTGTGTTGAACTTAATAACTCCATAAACAAAAAGAGAAGGTCGAAAAAGACCTTCTCTTTTTTTATGCTTACTGGGTTACATCGATGTAGAACAAATCAAGCATAATTTCCATCAAAGCGTTTTCGTCAACTATGAACTCGGCGTATTCGCCCTTTTTGACAGTACCCGGAACATTGACAAATTCAATCTCTTTGTAGGAATCAAGCATCGAGATTGCACTTGTAGTAAGGTATGTCATTTTTGACGGAGTTAGGTTAGTGGTTGAGTTGTCTGAAATTGTGCCGTACAAATCCGTAATCATAGCAGGGTTACTCTTGACAGAACCCCAAATCTGGGACAAAAATGCTGTCATAAACTGTTTTTGACGAGCCATACGGTCGTTGTTTGAGTCAAGTTCTGTTGTGTCACGCTCGCGTACGTATTTTGTGGCATCTTTACCGTAAAGGGTAACAGTTTCACCTGCTTTGATGGTTCTTGAGTAATAAACAGAATTAAAGTCAACAAGGCTTGTAAGAGTAACACCGCCGACAGTGTCGGTGAGTGTTTCAAGCGCTCTTGTGTCGATTGAAAAATATGTGTTGTACTGCATGCCGTAGAAAAGTCGCTCAAGACTTGTAAGGGTATTTTCACAACTTGTGTGTGCACTGTCGCCGTAAGCGTAGGAAAGACAAAGCTGCATATTTTCGGTACGCAGGAAGCCACCTTCAAGGTTGTAAACATTGACGTCAACCATTGAATCACGGGATACTCCGAGTATAGACACCTTGTCGGATTTTGTGTCGATAGCAGCAATGTAGATAGCGTCGGCCTGTCCGCCTTCGCCGACCACTCTGTCAGGATTTTCAAAGTCTTTTGTGTCTATTCCCATCAGCACTACGGTGGCAACATCTTCGTTGAAGGAATATGTTTTTCCGTTGTAGGTGATTGTTTTACCGCTGTTTGTGACCTGCTCAACCTTTTCGATTTCAGGAGATGGCTCGATGGTCATATCCTTGTAATTGTGCATTGCCGATTTACCGACAGAGTTGAAAATAAAAAGGGTTGAAGCAGCAACAATGACAAGCGCCAGCAAAACGCAGGCGATGATTATCAGAACTTTAATTGCCTTTTTCTTTTTCTTGTCTTTTTTGCTGTGATGACGTGCATATACAAAATCGTCAGCATCATCTTTAGTTGTATCGGACACGGGTGTTGAACTGTTTGAAGCGGTGTGATAATGTTTATGACTGTGTTTGTGCTTGTGCTTACTCTTTTTTACAGGAGTGATGTACTCGATTGAGTCGAGTTCCTGCTGAGTTGGTTGGCCCTGCAAATTGCGTTCAATAGGTTTTGTAGGTTCAAAATCATTATTCGGTGTATTGTTCATCAACAAGCACCCCCTGTACCAAATATCTGACGTTACCGCCACCATTCATACAAGTGCTGAGAGTGAGGATGCGGTCGTCGGTGGTAAGCTCTATGCCTTCTCTGACATTGCAGTAATACGGACGCTCTACCAAAGTTGAATCAAGGTAATCTCTGAAACTGTAATCATCGTTCATATTGAATGAGTTGAGGATGTGTCTGTCATCGTACTGGTAAGCTGAGTATATAAGATAGGTGTAAAGCTTGTCTTTTGTGAAAACAAAAATTGTATTGTTATTGTCAAAGAACTCCTTGTCGTTAAAATTATGGAGTGACGCAAACATTGAACCGTTGAGCATATTGTGACCATAAAGGACAGTCACAGGGTCAGAAAAGTCTTTTTTGTTGTGCTTTTCCGAGTAAATTGTTCCGGCAAACTGGTAGTTCTTATACACATTATGGTCAAGATAAAAACTGTCACTTTCGCCAATTCCACTTTGTGCAACAGGGTAGTCAACGTTGGTGTTCGGAATGTAAATCCAGGCGTAAATGTCAGGATTTATCTCCATAAGCTCTTTGAAGTCAACTGTTTCGGTTTCTTCAATTTGCGCAGTTGTTTCGGCAAAACGCTGGGTAGGGGCCTCTGTTTCGACAACAGTTGCTTCGTCTTTTGTTGCACTTACCGAGGTGGAAGGCTGTGTGTGTGTTGGTCGCTTAATCCCTTGACTAGGGTCAAAGAAAAAGTATTTTACAAGATAACCCGCACACAGCAGAAAAACGAGCACTGCAACAACGAGCACGATTATCCAGATTATTTTTCCTGATTTTTTCTTCATAATATCTTCCTTTGTATGCTTAAATATCAAATGATTATAAATATCTATACACGACAATTATACAATTGCACTGCATTTATGTCAATGAAGAAGACATAAAAAGAAAAGCTCCGCATCAACAAATGCGGAGCAAAACTTTTAAAAAATTACTCTTTAATCTTCTTAACAGCGAGAACTGCAGTAGCAGCTGTCATTAAAGTAGCAGCAGCGCCGCAAACAACAGCGATGTCGCCTGTCTGTGGTGAAGTAGAAGGACCTGATGGCTTACCAGGCTCAGGCTTAGCAGTAGGGCTAACCTCAGCGAAAGCAGAAACAGTGCCTATCACAAGCATCATTACAGCAACAACAGCGATAGCAAATAACTTCTTCATAGTAATCTCCTCCATATAGTAATATAAATAACTTACAATTAGATAAATTGAGTATATCACAAAGGTTTAGGAAAGTAAAGTTAATATTCTACAAAATTAAGGGTGCGTTTTTGTGCGTTTTGTTTAAACTTGATGTGTATAAGTTTAAAATGTGAAATGCGTTCTTAGTGAACAGGCTTGTTTGTAGGTGCTTTTTTGCATAAAAACAAGGGTTAAATTTTGGTAGTTATTCTTCGATAAATTCCTTTATTTGTATGTATCTGTATGGTAGAATATATATGTTAAAGTAAAGGCGTGCGTACGGTTTCGTTTATGAGGGGAAATTTGTGCTTTACGCCTTGTGCACGTATTCAACGCTTTACGATTTTTTATTTCGGAGGTAGTTAACATGAAAAAGACAATCGCTATTATTCTTGCGATGCTTGTTTTGCTTTCTTCAATCGTTTGCACTGCGTGTGTTGCTAATGCAGCGAGCGGTGTGACACTGGCTTACAGTTTTACAGGCGAAGAAGCTAACAAAGCAGGTTTTGCAGAGGGTACAATCAGTCTTAAAGTAAACAACAGTTCTGACGCAGGCAACTACTATCTGTACTGGGCAGATGCAAACCGAGCACTCGGCGGTTACAGATACATTGCAACTCTTAACGTGTCAGCAGGTTCAACAGGCACATACAAGATGCTTGACCACACAGCTATCCCACCAATGGCTACTCAGATTATTGCTATCAAAGGTAGTTCTGTTCCAAGCAACAAAACTGTAAGTGCGGCAGCTGCAACTTACGCCATTCCTCAGAGCAAGCGTCTGAGTACAGGAAACGCTATCTACTCATTCGGTGCTTTTTCTGACCCACAGCTTGCAAATGATTCTTATGGCGAAGGCAGATACCCATACGACGAAGAACACTGGGCTGCAGCTCTTGAGACATTTGCAAGAAGAAATATGGACTTCCTTGCATCTTCAGGTGACATTGTAAACGACCAGAACGGTGGTCAGACATACGCTACAGAGTACAAGAGATACCAGAAACTCTTAGCTGATTCAAGCTATGTTAACCCAGTTTGGGAATGTAACGGTAACCACGACGTTCACGTTAACTGGAAGAGCAGTTCTCCTGTTTTGAACGCTCCTTTCGTTAAGGGTACAGGTCTTGACTCAAAGGCTGACACAATCAAAGCTAACAAGGCTTACTTTGAAATCACTGAGCCTACAACAGGCGACCACTTCATCTTTATGGCTCAGGAAGGTGGTTTCTACACAAATGAGGGCAACCAGTTCTCTGATGCACAGCTTGCTTGGCTTGAGGGGCTGCTCAAAAAGTACCACGGCGACGGTAAGAATATCTTTATTTTCGAGCACGCTAACGTTGAAGGTTGGGGTAGTGGCGACAAAGCAACAAGTCCTTACTACTACGACCTTGGTATGACAAAGTCGCAGGCTAGTACTGCTAAGTTTATCAGCCTTATGGAAACATACAAAGAATGTATCATCGTTACAGGTCATACTCACCTTGAGCTTTCAGCTCACTTAAACTATTCTGACAACAACGGTAAGTCTGCTGTTATGATGCACAACAGTGCTATCGGCGGCGTAAGAAGACTTGTAAACGGTTCTGTTAACAGAGATCCTGTAAAAGGTCTTACAGAAGGTTACTTTGTTGATGTTTACAACAACTGTGTAATTTTCAATGGTGCAAACCTCTGGTCTGACGAGATTATGCCGGACTGCACATACATTATCGAGACATCTACATCTGCACTTGATAAGCCGGTTGAAACTCAGAAACCTACACAGAAACCAACAGAAAAGCCTACACAGCCCCCTGCTCCTACAGAAGCACCTGCTTTGTACGGCGACGCTGACCTTGATGGCGATGTTAATATCACAGACGCTACATACATTCAGCTCCACCTTGCAAAAATCGAGGTTCTTACAGGACAGGGCTTGACAAACGCAAAGGTATCAGGTAACGACGAGCTTACAATTATGGATACAACACTTATCCAGCAGTTCCTTGCAAAAGTAATCGACAAGTTCCCTGTTGAAAATACAAAAGCTTCTAAGAGCGTTGCAAGCACAGGCGAGGGTGACTTTGCTGCTTTACTTGCGTCAGCTAAGGGTGAGCTTTCAACTAACTACACATACTCATCATACGACCAGTATCAGGCACTCAAGAAGTATGTGAAGCAGATTGAGAAAACAGGCGAAAAGACCGAAACAACTTACAATAAGCTCAACACACTTTACGAGGACTTAAAGGCTATCATCACAGCAACAGGCGGTTTGTCAAGCGGTGATGTAGGTTCTACAATTGACGTTTACTTCACAAACGTTCCTAACTGTAGTTCTGTTTACGCTTATATGTGGAAGGATTCAACAAACAACAGCTGGCCTGGTGACGCTATGACTTATGTTGGTACAAACAGCGAGTCACAGAAGATTTACAAGATTTCTATTCCTGCCGGCAAGTATGACAGTATCATCTTCTCAAACGGAAGCGGTTCACAGACTGTTAACCTTACCCTTGGTTCATCAAATAATCAGGGATACAAAACTACAACTCAGACAAGCGGTAAATACAACTGCGAAACATATGTGTACGCACCTTAATGAGGGTAGAATAAAAAAAGAGGGCATCGTGAAAACGGTGCCCTCTTTGCTGTTTTTTGATAGTAGCGTTTTGTATTTTTGATTTTTGTTTGTTGTGTTTTGTCAGAATAAGGAGTATAATGCAAAGAAAGATGATTGTTTGCATAATTTAAATTTGCGAGGTTTTATATGATAGATGCTATTAAAAAAATAGTCCGCTCAAGGTTTTTTTTGGGAGCGATGGTGATTCTTCTTGAGTTTGGAATATTGGTTGCGATTCTTTCGTGGCTTATCGAGGTGTTCGTACCGCTTGCTGTACTTGCGTGGGTGTTCTACTTTGTTGTTTTGCTCTACATTCTTAATCGTGACGAAATCCCTGAAAACAAGCTTCCGTGGCTTGTAATACTGCTTATTATTCCGATTTTCGGTTCGTTCTTGTTTTTACTTTTGTCAAACAATAATGCAAGTAAGGATGACTACAAGCGTTTTGAAAAATCAGCGAAGAAAATCCGACCACATATGACTCAGACTAACAACATCGAAAAGCTCAAACAGCTGGATGTTGACGCTTATGCTCAGGCGCAGTATTTGTATGCGGGAGCAAAAATGCCTGTTTTCGATAAATCAAAAACTACCTACTATCCGCTCGGTGAGGATTTCCACGCTGACTTGATAAAGGAGCTTAAAGAGGCTAAAAACTTCATTTTTATGGAGTATTTCATTATACAGGAAGGCAAGATGTGGACACCTATACATGAGGTGCTCAAAGAAAAAGCAAACAGCGGTGTTGAGGTTTACCTGATGTACGACGACCTTGGATGTATTGCAACATTGCCTGAGGACTTTTACAAGCAGTTGCAAAAAGATGGCATCAACTGTGTGCCGTGTAATAAATTCAAGCCTATTCTGTCACACATCCACAACAACCGTGACCACAGAAAAATCACTGTTATTGATGGCAAGGTTGGTTTCACTGGTGGTATTAACCTTGCGGATGAGTACATCAATGCGTATGTAAAGCACGGTCACTGGAAAGATACCGCAATTAAAATTGAGGGTGAGGCTGTAAAGTCACTTTCTGCGTTGTTTATTTCAATCTGGAATATGCAGAACGAACGCCAACTTGACAGTGACAAATATCTGTTTATGAGCAAAGGTGGCGATTGTGGCAAGGGTTATGTTGTGCCGTTTGGTGACTCACCAAGTCCGATTGACACCGAGGATATCGGCAAGACGGTGTACATCAATATGCTCAACTGTGCAAAGGATTATGTGTACATAACAACACCGTATCTGATTTGTGACAGAGAGTTACTTAACGCAATGTGTAACGCTGCAAGACGTGGTGTTGACGTCAGATTGCTTACACCACACATTCCTGATAAAAAAGCAGTTTTCCTTATGACACGCTCAAACTACAAAAAGCTTGTCGAAAGCTGTGTAAAGGTTTATGAGTACACCCCTGGTTTTATCCACGCAAAGAGTTTTGTCAGCGACGACAAATTTGCCGTTTGCGGAACGATTAACCTTGACTATCGTTCACTGGTGCACCACTTTGAATGTGGTGCGTGGATGTACAACACCGAGTGTATAAAGGATATGCGTGACGATTTTATTGAAACACAAAGAAAGTCGCAGGCGATTTCTAAGGAGCAGGCAACACTGCCTTTCTTTGAAAAACTTTTTGCAAACGTTATGAAGGTGTTCTCACCGCTGTTGTGATAAAACGGTGGCTTATTGTATCAACCAACCCTCCCTGTAAAAAGGGAGGGCTTTTTGTTGCAAGTAATTGTTGTAAAATACATATAATAAACAAAAACAGCTCCCAAAAAAGGAAGCTGTAAATGATGAGAATTACTATCTCAGATTAAGTTATCAGATTAATATCCCAAACCGAATGCTAAAGCTTCAGGGAACCACACTGCCCAGAAAAGCTCGTTGTGGGTGCCGTCTTTGTCAATAACGGTTTTGATAAGTTCTGACGGGTAGCCTTTTTCTTCCAAGAAGCCTTGCATTGCTGCGGCGTTAGGGTAGAGCTCCTGCTCTAAAGCATCCGCTTCGCTGTTGCCGTTGTGGATGTAAACTCGTGGAAGAGCGTCTTTGTCTGAAAAATCAAGTGTGCTTAAGTAGTTGTCCCAAGTGGACTCGTCGTAAAGCAAGAATGCAGGGGAGAGCGCTCCTATGTAGGAGAACTTGTCCTTGTGTTCCATACCGATGTAGAATGCTTCGATACCGCCACTTGACGAGCCTGCAATACCACGGATTGAGTTTGTGTTGTAATTTGCTTCGATGTATGGGATAACAGTGTTTACAACAAAGTCTGAGTACTCTTTGCCTGTGCCGCTTTTGAAACCGCCGTAGTTGTACTCAGGTACAATGTCACCTAAATCAGGAGTGAGCTCACTATCACGCTTTGAGTTTGAGTTGTCAATGCCGACAACAATGATGCCGTCACCGCCGTTTTGCATATATGAAAGCACCGTTTCGTCAACTTCCCATTCGTAGCCTGACAATGTGGATTTGTCGCCAAACAGGTTTTGACCATCTGTCATATAAAGCACGGAGTATTTTTTGTCTTTATCTTTTGCGTCATAGCCAACAGGTGTCCAGATTGTAATCTCCTTGTTGTAGCCTTCTGCGTATTCAAGGTCAACGTATTTTAATGTGCCCTCGTTGTCCTGAGCGTAAGGATACACACCTGCGACATACTTGCCGTTGAGCTTTGTTTGGACAAAATACCCTGAGTTTGTAACGCTCAGCGGATTGTCAGAGGTCTGGTCTGTACCGTTTGAAAAGATGATTCGGTTAAATTTTGAGCAATCCACATCAATTGCGTACACAGTCTCGCCGTAAGAATTTACTGTGCCGTTTGTAAGCTTTTCGCCAGGCCAGGTAGCATTTGTTTTTCCTGTTTGCTCATTGTAGATGTATGCGTACACGGTTGTCCACTTTTTGTTGTTTGAAAAATGAACAGTGATGTTTGTATCGATTTTGTTGATTGTTTCTTTATCAGTCACGTTGCTGTCCTCCACAGGGAATTTGTCAATAATTTTTGCAATATACTGCTGGATTAATGTTGCGTCCATAATGGACACATCGTCGTTACCTGTTACAAGGGCGCACTTTTCCTGCTCTTTTTCGAGCGTGATAATTTTTGCAAGGGCTTGCTGGATTGTGGTTGCATCCATAATTGTTACGTTTGAATCCAAATCCACATCGCCGTAGACAATCGATGTGCTTTCGCAAGCACACGTGAACGTCATTGTTATAAGTAGCGACAAAACTGTTAACAAGGCAAAAAATCTTGATGAACGCATAGCATAACCTCCGATTAATATAGTGCTTACAATTTGATTGTAACATTGCAAAAAGAGGTATGCAAGAGGGTTTTTATAATTTTTAATTGTTTTCAAAATATAATCAATGTTGACAATATGTACGCATATTTGATATAATTTTATCTGTATAATAAGGATAGTAGTGTGTTTTGATTTATTTTGTACTAAGGTGAAATAAATGTCTATGTTTTTTAACAGAAAAAGACCGCTTTTGAAAAGCGAGCGTTACTACGAAGATGAACCTTCGGGTATCGATATAAATAAATATATTAAGTTTTCTGTTTTTGTAGTGGTGGCATTGGTGTTGGTTGTGGTAATCGTGTTTTCTATGTTTGCTATAAACTACAAGAATAATACCTTTGTTATGTTTAATAAAGCTTCAACCAAGAACTTTGACTGCGGTAGTTTTTCTTATGATATATCAGTCGGAGTGAACGATGATGTTTATATGAAGTATGATGGTTCTATTGAGTTTAATCTTGATGATAGAAGTATCGAGTCTGCTTACCACGCGGTGTATGAGGACTATGAGTATGACGCTGTGACTTACGCGAAAGGTCAAAAAGCTGTAAGGGGTAATTATTACGACGGCAAGTGGACTGTAGAGGACTACACAGACAGAGCGCTTGACTTTTACGCTTTTTACAACAGATACCGTAAGGGTAAATTTAACGCAGGTGCGGCGACACGTTTTACTCAGACTAACAGGAAGTTTAACTCTGATTTACTCAGAGAAGCGTTTTATGAAATAGAAGATGAGCTTACAAAGCCGTCAACTATGCGAAATGTGCTCCATCAGGAAGTGGTTGCCGAAAACGGCAAAACCGAGGTTACTTTCAGACCTGAGATGGACAAAGTTTTTGAGATTATTGTTGACAACGTAGGTCCTGCATATACAAGCGCAAAAGCTTTTAGTGAGTTCAAGGCTAATGTCGAAAACAGCGTGATGAATTTGCAGAGCACTGATGTTTTTATAACTTACACTATCGATGAAGCAGGATACCTCAGCTATGTTTATATGGGATATGAGGTAGAAGGCGACAATTATTATATTGAAGTTAATATGGACGACTTCAAACAGGCTCAGGCTGAAATTCCTGAGAGCTTTTTCACAGCAGCAGAAATTGATTATTGATAATTTTTAAAAAGGAGGGTGAGAGCGTGAAAAAAACATATACTATTGAGTATGGTTGTGGCTGTACCGTAGGCATTGTCAGAAAAAACAATGAGGATAATTTTTATTGTGATTCAAAACTCAGGCTCGACCCTGACAACAACGATGATGTGGTCTTTGGCGGAAAGATTAAGTCTTCGACAAACGACGCTTTTGCTGTTTTTGATGGTATGGGCGGCGAAGCGTGTGGCGAGGTTGCGTCATTGATTGCGTCCCAAAAGATGAAAGAATTCTGCGAAAATAAACAGGACTATGACGAGTATCTGTACGAGCTGGCTGATTCTTTAAACGAGAGTATTTTAAAGGAAAGCGATGCACGTTCGCTTGTTCTGATGGGCACTACAGCCGCTATGATACAGTTTTATAAAGACGAAATTTACATTCTTAATGCGGGAGACAGCAGAATTTACAAAGTAATGAAAAACGGAATCGTGCAGATTTCTCAGGACCATGTAGCTCCCGGATTTGTTGGCAAAGCTCCGCTTACAAAGTTCCTTGGTACACCTGACAAAAATGGTCTTAATCCGTACATTGCTCGCGGAGCGTACAATGTAAACGATATCTACGTTTTGTGTACTGACGGTGTTTCTGATATGGTTGACGAGCAAACTCTCTGTGAGCTTGTAAAAGCGAAAAAACCACTTGATGAAATCGCAAGGGAGATTATTGAGCTTGCAAAAGCAAATGGTGGCATCGACAACGCTACTGTTATCGTGTGCAAAATTTCAAAGTGATTTTTAAGGATAAGTTTTCTTATAAAAGGAAGATGTGCTATGGCATATAGAAATGACAGAACCAAAAATCGAAGAAGATATAAATCTCGTTATCGAAGTGCTCACAGCTACAAACAAAAGCGTTCTTCGTCGCAGACAAAAGCGGCTGTGCTTGTGTCTGTTCTGACGTTTGTTGTGATTTCATCGCTTGTTGTTGTGTTCACTTTCGGCGATAGTATTTACAATTCGCTCGACTCAGCTTTACAGAATATGACAGCAACAGATGCGCCAACTGTGGCTCCTACTGTGGTGGAAACTCAGGCTGTGACTCAGGCACCAACCGAAGCGCCTACAGAGCCACCTGCTCAGCAGAACGAGGACTTTTTAGGTTTCCTTAAGGATAGCGGAATGGACCTTGAAGACGTCAAGGTTAACCAGATGATATTTGCAAAGGTTGACGAACAGACACTTACTTGCAAGATTCACTGTTACCAGAAGGACGAAAACGGCGTGTTCGTTCCTGCTTTTGACCCGCTTTCGGGTTATATCGGAGCTGAGGGCGCAGGTACTATGGTTACTCCGTATGAGGCTAAAACTCCGACAGGTCTGTTCAGACTTGAGTATGCTTTCGGTACTGAGTACGACCCTGGAACCGCTATGGACTACAGCAAATTTACTGAGCAGGACTACTGGATTACCGACCCTAATTCTGCTTACTACAATCGCTGGATGAGCTCGCTTGATGGTGCTGACTGGTCAACTGCTCAGTGGCTCTGTGAGTTTACAGTTTCATATCCTTACGCTATTGTATTCAACTACAACCGCGACAACGTTGACCCAAATCAGGGCTGTGCAAAGTTTATACACGTAAGCTATGGTCCGACAAACTGGGGTGGTATTGGTCTTTCACACGACGATATTCTCACACTGCTCTATTGGCTCAACCCAAGCGACGGTCCGTTTATCAGAATTTATAAGTAAACAAATAATTAAGGCACCCAAGTGTTAAGCTTGAGTGCCTTTTGTTATGTAAAAGTATTATTCCTTTGCTTTTTCTTTTACAGGAAGCTGTGCTAAAACGATTGCGAAGAAAACAACTATACAGCCGATGATTTCGGGAATTGACAACGCTTTGCCTAGAATTATCCATCCGCCGAGCGCCGCAAATACCGACTCAAGGCTCATTAAAATCGAAGCAACTGTCGGGTTGTCGCTGTATTTCTGGCCGATAATCTGGAGTGTGTAGCCAACGCCTGAGCTCATAATTCCGAGATACAGAATGTAGCGTGATGCAAGCAGAATATCGCTCATTGACGGGTTTTCGAAAATGAACATCAGCACCATCGATTCAACACCGCAAGCAAGAAATTGTATAGCCGCAAGCTTGACACCGTCAACACGGTCGATAAAATGGTCAACGCACAAAATCTGTAGCGAGAATGAAACAGCACAGCTAAGCACGAGAAAATCGCCTGCGTAAATTCCTGACAGTCCGTTTGTACCACACAAAAGGTAAAGTCCCAAAACCGCAACTGCTACGCTCAGCCACACTGTGAAGTTGACTTTGCGTTTGAAGAACAACAGTCCGATTATCGGAACAAATATTACGTAAAGTGCGGTGATAAATCCGCTTCGTGCCGACACAGCAGCGTTGTCAGGATAAATCGAAATGCCGAACTGCTGGAGTGCCGATGACAGGCACAAAAGTGTACCGCACATCACACCTGCTTTGACAAGTAGTTTTCGATCAGCTTTTGTGCGTTCTAAAATCGGTCTGCCACTTTTTTTAGATGTGAATAATATCAGCGGAATAAGTGCCACAGCCGCTACAAATGAACGGGTTGCGTTAACCGTAAAAGCATCAACGTACTTTGCCGCTTGTTCCTGCGACACAAACGCAAAACCCCAGACAAGTGCCGCTATCAGCAACGCTATATTTGAAAGAAATCTTCTGTTTTTCATATATTTGCCTCCTCAACCTTAGAAATGATAAACTAAAAAAGGGATTGTGTCAATACTGTAATATATTGTTGAAAAATGTAATGTTTTGTGGTAGAATACGCAATATATAGGGATAATTACTGTTTTTTTAGCATAAATATAAAATTTGTTTGAGTTTTGGAGGAAATAATGAAAAAGTTCTGGATTACAAGTGTTGTTATCATTTTGGTGTCGGCAATCTTGTTTTCGGTGAGTCTTGTTCACTTTGTTTCTGTAAATAAGGAAAACAATGCCACAGTTGACCAGATTGCACCGACAAGAACCGTTAAGAATGATGACAACGAAAAGGAAACTACAGCTATTACCTCGTGCCCTGCTGAGTTTAAGGATGGCGGTATTTTTGAATCAAGCTACGACAAAGCTTATGAGTATATGATGTCTATGTCTGATGAACAGATGGTCGGTCAGCTCATCGTTGGTACTTGTCCTGTTGACGAAACTGCTGAAACTTTGATGACACGCTACGCTCTGTCGGGATATTACTACACGGTTGACAATTTCTACGCAATGAGTGCGGACGAGATTAAGACAACAATCGAAAAGTACCAGTCAAACGCTTCAACAAAGATGATTATGGCAGTTGAAGAAGAGGGTGGAGCAGTTACTGCGTTAAGCGATTTGGAAGCTTTCCCTGAGTATGAATTTGCGTCCCCGAGAGATACTTTTGCAGAAGGCGGAATGGATGCAATCAAGGAGAATGAAACTCAGAAAGCCACAATGCTTGCATCTGTCGGCATTAATATGAACTTATCTCCTGTGCTCGATATGGCCGAGGACTACACTCAGATTATGTACTCTCGCTCACTTGGTGGTACTGTTGATGATACTGCTAAGTACGCAAGCGATGTTACAACTGTGAGTCAGGGCAAGGGCGTTTCAGTTGCACTCAAGCACTTCCCTGGTTACGGCACTATTCCTGATTCTTACGAACCTGTTGTGGTAGATGACAGGGAAGAATCTGTGTTTGTATCTACTGATTACAAACCTTTTGAAGCAGGAATTAACGCTGGTGCTCACTGTGTGCTTGTTTCAAATGTTTTGCACACTTCTCTAGATGATAAGTGCGTTGCATCATTGTCAGAGAAGATTCACAAGACTTTAAGAGATGACCTAAAATTTACAGGTCTTATTATGACAGACAACCTCAACAATGCTGATTACAGCTACTACGCTGATGATAAGAATGTTTACGTTCAGGCTGTTCTGTGCGGTAACGACCTGATTATGGTTGATAACATCGAAGATGCTTACACATCGATTTTAGATGCTGTTAAAGACGGTACAATTAGCAAAGAAGTGTTGCAGAAAGCGTGCCTGAGAGTTCTTGCGTATAAGTACACAACAGGTATTATGAAGTAAAAACTTTATATAAAAAATAAAGCCTCGAGTTTTTACTCGGGGCTTTGTTGTTTTATGATAGATTATTTTTCGAAGTATGAAACGATGTCCTCTTTTGTGGCTGAGAGTTTGCCCTGAGCGTAGTTTGGACGACCGCCACCTTTGCCATTAAACTCAGCATTTAAGGCTTTGACGGTATCACGCACGTCAAGAGTTGCACTTGAAATAATGTAGGAGTAGTCGCCGTTGTCACCCTCGCTGAAAAATGCAACAAGCTTAGCTTTGTCGAGGTTATCGTTTACAAGTGCACGCATATCATCAAATGAAGCACCCTTTGTAAAACCGCACAGAGTGTTTGACACTGTTACGATTTCGAGGTTTGCTTTTGACAGCTCTGCGTTCAAGCGGTTGATTTCGGCTTTCATAGTACCGATTGTTTCGTGGTCTTTTACTACAAACTCGAGCACCTTTTCTCTAGGGGAAGAAAGCAGGTTCATCATCTTTTTTGCGTCATCGTGTAAAGCTGAGTAATCCTCAAAGGCGTTCATACCACATACCATAGTTAGTCGCATACCGCCTTTGTACTGGATGAAGTCGATAATCTTAACTAGTCCGATTTCGCCTGTTTTTTTAACATGTGGTGCACAGCACGCACAGGTGTCGTAGCCGTCAATTGTAACTAAACGCACGCCTTCTTCTAAATCAAGCTTGCTACGATAGTCGATTTCCTTTAGCTTGTCAGGAGCAGGGTAGGACACGACAATGTCACGGTTTTCATACACCGCCATATTAGCTCGTCTTTCAACCTCTTTAATGTCGTCAGGGGTTAACATTCCGCTAGGGTCAAGCGTCATTGTTTTTTCGCTCATATGAAAGCCGAGGTTGTCGTAACCAAACAGAGTGTGGATAATACCTGACACCAAATGCTCACCAGTGTGACCCTGCATTCTTCTGAAACGTGTGTCCCAGTCGATTTTACAGCTGACAGTTGTGCCAACTTCAAACGGCTTTTCGACCTTGTGGGTTATCACTTCGTTTTTAATCTGAACATCGAGGACATCAATGTCGTTTATAGTGCCTTTGTCGGCTTGCTGTCCGCCACCCTCAGGGAAGAACGCTGTTTTATCAAGGGTTATAAGATAGCCGTTTTTGCACTCATCGCACGAAAGGACCGTTGCGTCGAATTCCTTTATGTAAGAATCATTTTCGTATAATTTTATTGTCATATGTTTCACCTTTTTTGTAGTGATAATAAGCAGGACCGCCGAGTTTCAGCGGTCCTGTATATTTTAGTTTTTGAGTTTTTCGATAAGCATTGTGCGGATTTGGCCTGGGTCACCGCTACCTTTTAATTCTTTCATACAAGCACCGAAAATTGCCATTAATGCCTTTTCTTTGCCTGACTTGTAGTCTGCAACTGCCTGTGGGTTAGACTCAATCGCCTTGTCGATAACTGACTCAATCATAGATGAGTCAACTTCAACAAGGAAGCCCTGCTCATCACAGTAAGCTACTGGGTCAGCACCCTGCTCAATTACAGCGATGAGAGTTTTCTTAGCGGCACCACGGTTTAACTTGCCTTCTTCAACTTTCTTGATGAGGAATGAGAGGCCGTCTGCTGTGATAGCTAAATCCTTGAGCTTTAAGCCTGCTTTACGTAAAATACCAGCACAGTCGGTCAAAATCCACGCTGCTGCGTCCTTACCGTTGCAACCAAGAGCGATTACGTCGTCAAGGAGTTTTGCAACTGTGTGCTCGCTCATGAGCATTGCGATTTCCTTGTCGGAAATGCCCATCTCTGAGTATGCCTCAGCCTTTTCGTCGAGTGCTACAGGCTTGTTAGCCTTAATCTGCTCGAGCCACTCGTCGTCAATTACGATTGGCATTAAGTTAGGGTCTGGGAAGTAGCGATAGTCAGCTTCTGTCTCTTTGTTACGCATAGCTGATGTTTTGCCAGTTACGTCGTCGAAACGGCGTGTTTCCTGAACAAGCTCTTCTGTGCCGAATTCAAGAGCATCCATATGACGCTGTGCCTCGTAACGGATAGCACGGTCGATAGCCTCAAATGAAGCCATATTCTTAATCTCTGTACGAACGCCGAATTCTTCAGTACCTTCTTCACGCACTGAAATGTTAACGTCGCAACGCATAGCACCTTCTTCGCACTCTGAGATACCGGTTGACTTGAACATTGACTTTAATTTGCCAAGGTAAGTTACAACTTCTTCAGGTGAACGGAAATCTGGCTGAGTAACGATTTCGATAAGCGGAACTGATGTACGGTTGAAGTCAACGTAAGATGAGTTACCGCCGTGAACGAGTTTACCTGCATCTTCTTCCATATGAATCTGCTTGATTCTGATATCACGCTCGCCAGCTGCTGTCTTAACTTTAACTAAGCCGTTAACACAGATTGGGTGGTTGAGCTGTGTAATCTGGTAAGCACAAGGAAGGTCAGGATAGTAGTAGTTTTTCTTGTCAAATGTTGTGTAGCGGTTAATCTCGCAGTTGAGCATAAGACCTGCAGTGGCTGCTAGCTCTACAACACGCTTGTTCATAACAGGGAGCATACCAGGCATACCTGCACACGCAGGACACACGCAGTCGTTAGGCTCAATAGGGGAAGAGTGTCCACCACAAGAACAGAAAATTTTAGACTCTGTATTTAATTCAACGTGGGTTTCAAGGCCGATTACGAGTTCATAAGCCATAATTATTCACCTTTCCTTTCCACGGTTTTAGCAATTGAGAGTAACTTGCTCTCATCAAAATGATTACCCATAAGCTGAACACCGTTTGAAACAAGTGCAGGTGTACCAACAAGGTTAGGGATTGCTGTGAATACGCTTTCTTCGAATACTTTTGTGAAAGCATCTTTGATATCGTACTGTGCGTACTCTGTTTTACTACAAGCAGGAGTGAGCACAGCAGTGTATTTAGAGAATAATTCTTTCATTTTATCAGCTACCTGACGTCTGATTCTAAGAGCCTTGTCGTAGCAGTCAGCGTAACGGTGCTTTGAAAGTACGTCTGAGCCGTAGAGGATAACTGCCTTTGTGAGGAAGTTGAAGCCCTCTGTACGTGAATTTACGTACAGCTCGTCGATGTTTCTATAGTTTTCGCTACGGTGGCCGTATTTAACGCCGTCGTAACGTGAAACGTTGTTGCAGGTTTCTGCACACATAAGAATCTGCCACGCTGTGTTAGCGATGTCAACAAAGTCAAGGGAGATTTCTTCAACCTCAACGCCCTGAGCTTTGAGTGACTGTGCGTATGAAGTGATGTTAGCTTTTACAGTATCGTCAGCTTTGTCAAAAAGCTCCTTTACGACGCAAACTTTTGCACCCTTAACATCGTCGTTAGTGTTATATGTGTATGACTCGTTTCTTAAAGATGTGCCGTCTTTTTTATCGTTACCAGCGATAACTGTCATAATCTCAGCTACTGCGTCAGCATCCTTTGCGTAAACACCGAGCTGTTCGCCACTTGCCGCACAGGAGATAACGCCGTAACGTGAAACTGTGCCGTATGTTGGCTTTAGGAAAGCTACACCTGATAAAGCAGCAGCACGTCGTGTTGAACCGTTCATATCAACACCTAAAGCGGCTTTAACTTCACCACTTTTTACAAGCTCAGCGGCAGCACCTTTGAGTGTTTCGCCATCTTCAAGCTCGTTGTAGTATGAAAACTCGCCAACTAAATCAAGTGAGAATTCACCAACATTAGTTTTGCCTGCGATTTCGTATCCTTTAGCGATTAATCTCTCAACAGCTTCTGCTGAGAAAAGCGGTTTGTAACCGTCTAATATATGTGAACCTGCACAGGAGAGCTCGCCTTTTACAAGGATAGTATCATCTACTGCGATGGTTCCTTTGTCTGAAAATTTAACCATATAATATTTCATCTTACACACCTCACTTTACAAGTCGTGGAACAACCCAAGAGTCGTCGCTTCGCTGTGGAGCTGACTCGAGCAAGCTCTCACGAGTAAACGGCTGAACACGTTTGTCTTCACGAAGAACGTTTGTCATTTCCATAACGTGAACCATAGGCTCTGTGTTTTCTGTATCAACAGCTTTTAAAGCTTCTTCGCTCTTTTTCATTGAGTCAAAAATGCCCTGCATTACTGTCTCTTCTTCGTCAGTAAGAGAAAGCTGGTTTAACTGCTGAGTGTTTGAGAATGTTGAACGCTTGTTTGCTGTGCCACCCTTTGCAGAAGTCTTTGCACCTCTGTGAGCTAAAGCAGAGCCGTTGCCAAGAAGGTGAACGTCTTCAAGCTGCTGGTCAGTAACTTCAGAAGGAGCACCTAAGAGTAAATCCTGAGCGTTACCGTTTAATGGGAATGCAATTACGTCTAAAATCTTTTCTTCGTCTGTAAGGAGCATAACCATACGATCGATACCAGGAGCCATACCTGCGTGTGGTGGTGCACCGTACTGGAACGCTGTGTAAAGTGCGTTGAAACGCTTTTTGAGCTCACTCTCTTCGTAGCCTGCGATTTCAAACGCTTTTTTCATAATCTCAATATCGTGGTTTCGAACAGCACCAGATGCAAGCTCGATACCGTTACAAACAAGGTCATACTGGTAAGCAAGAACTTCTTCAGGCTTCTTTGTAAGAAGTGACTCCATACCGCCCTGTGGCATAGAGAATGGGTTGTGAGTAAAGATTGTTTCGCCTGTTTCTTCGTCTTCTTCGAACATAGGGAAGTCAACAACGAAGCAGAACTCAAACGAGTCATCTCTGATTAAGTCAAGCTGAGTAGGCTGTGCAAGCCATGTACGAATGTGACCAGCCTTTTTCTCTGTGTCGTTTTTCTTGTCGTCACAGATGAAGAAGAGTGTTTCGCCCTCTTTAACGCCTGTAAGCTCTGTAATTTCAACTTTCTGCTCGTCAGACAAGAACTTAGCGATAGGACCTGCGAACACGCCTTCTTTTAAAGTGATGTAACCAAGACCGCCAAGACCTACTTCTGTTGATGTAGCGTACTTTAAAGAGTCTTCAAAGAACTTCTTAGATTTGCCCTGACAGTTAGCAACGATACCACGTACCGGCTTGCCTTTGAATGCAGGGAAAGCAACATTTGCGAAGAAGTCTGTTAAGTCGCAGATTGTCAGTGGGTTGCGTAAATCCGGTTTATCTGAGCCGTATGTCATCATAGCGTCAGCGTATGTGATACGACGGAAAGGCTTAGGAGTAACTTTCTTGTCTGAGAAAGTTTTGAATGTATCGTAGATTACGTCCTCGCAAACGTCGAGCACTTCTTCCTGTGTAGCAAAAGCCATTTCAAAGTCGAGCTGGTAAAACTCACCAGGGGAACGGTCAGCACGAGCGTCTTCATCTCTGAAACACGGAGCTACCTGGAAGTAACGGTCAAAGCCTGATACCATAAGTAACTGCTTGAACTGCTGTGGAGCCTGTGGCAAAGCGTAAAATTTGCCAGGATGCTTACGTGATGGTACTAAGAAGTCACGAGCACCCTCTGGAGAAGATGCAGTGAGGATTGGTGTCTGCATATCAAGGAAGTTTTTCTCTTCCATTTTGTTACGCAGATGACGGATAATCTTTGAACGCATAACGAGATTGTTGTGGTTCTTAGGGTTTCTTAAATCAAGGTAACGGTACTTAAGACGGATTTCGTCTTTAGAAGCTCGTGAGTTTGAAACTTCAAACGGAAGCATATTTGTGCTTCTGCCAAGCACTGTAAGAGTACATGCAACAAGCTCAACGTCACCTGTTGCAATCTTTTCGTTAACTGTCTCCGGGTCACGCTTTTCAACAACGCCTGTGACTGAAATAACAGTTTCACGGTTTACATTTTCGAGTAATTTTTCGTCGTGAACGACAACCTGTGTGATACCTGTGTAGTCTCTGAGGTCTACGAAGATAACGCCACCGTGGTCACGGATAACGTCAACCCAGCCAGCAAGACTTACAGTAGAGCCAACGTGACTCTCACGTATGTCGTTACAAAATAGTGTTCTGTACATAAATTTATTACCTCCCATTAAGGATTGTTTATTATTTAGTGGGTCTGCGACAGCGATATCACGCCTCGTTCACCTCCGCTACTCCTCAAAAGTCCACAGTCTCGCACCTTTTTCTTCGTTGACCTTGTCAACTACGAAAAGGCAGACTCGACTTCGACTTTGTGAGGGCTACGGTGCTCGGCGCATAAAAAAAGTCCCGAGAATAGTATGCCTATTCTCGGGACGAGTTAAACGATAAAACCCGCGGTGCCACCCGTGTTGATGCAAAAATGCATCCGCTTTTATATAAAGTTTTGAGTATACGCTATGAAGTGTTCCCGTACTTACTACTCACCTTAGCACGCTTTCAGTCGCTGACGTGCACTCCCTTAAAGGCTTTCCACAAAAGCCGAGTCTTCACTAGTACATTATAATCTTGAGCACTTGAGTTGTCAACCAATTTTAGTAGGAAATTTTTGAGTAAACTTAACATTTTGTTTATAGTTTTAAAAGTTTTGTGTGCTATGATTTTCATATAGGAGAAAGGATGTGTTGATGTGAAAAAGATTAGTTTATTATTAGCAGTTGTAATTATGGTTATGGTGCTGTTGTGCGGTTGTGGTGCTCAGTCTGCTGATGCACAGCTTAAGTCGGGAGTTTATTTGGCTCAAGAGAGAAGCTCCGGTGTGTCAACAGCGGATCAGGCTATAATGCTTGAGCCATATGTGTCTATTGATACAGAAGATAACTCTTTTTACTATGGTCAGAGCCTAATGATGTCATATGCTGAGTACGGCTCGTATGAAATTATTGATGGAAAACTGGTTTCTACTGTACAAAATGGAAATACATATGTTTTTGAAATCAAGGACTCAAATACACTCGTTCGCATCAGTGATGACGGAGAAGAGATTGACGAGTTTGTGTATCAAGAACCTGTCTATGGTGAAGAAGAGAATTAACAGCGTTATATAGAAAGCAAAAACGGCGTACCGAAATGGCACGCCGTTTTGTTGTAATGTTTGATTTGTATTTCTGTGGGTGCTACGCACACGGTACGTCAAGGATGCCGTACCCTACAATTTGATATAGATTTACGTTTTATGCTCAGATATGCCGTGCTATTCAGTAATGTCTGTAAAAAGCGTTTTAAAACAATCTGAAATCGAGGTTGAAGATATCGCTCTCAGGGTCAGCTGTGACTTTAATGTGTTCACCGGTGAACGGATGCTTGAAGTTGATTTCTCTACTCCACAAGGCGATGTTTTTGTAAGCAATTTCACTTCCGTATTTTCTGTCGCCAACGAGTGGGTGTTTGCGTGATGCAAACTGCACACGAATCTGATGGGTTCTGCCTGTTAAGAGGAGCACTTCGACCTTTGTGACGTCGTTATCTTCAAACTGTGCGTTACCGTGGGAAACGTAGCACAGCTTTGCTATTTTTACGCCTTTTCGTTCTTTTTTTACTACATAGGTTTTGTTCTTTGTTTTGTCGTGGTAGAGCAAATCAGCTAATGCTCCTGTGTTGTGCTCAAGCTTGCCACTTATCACAGCGTAGTAAACTTTGTGGAAATCGCCGTTTTGGATAAGGGCGCTCATTTTAGAAGCCATCGCTTTTGTTTTTGCAAAGAACATCACTCCGCCTGTGGTTTTGTCAAGACGATGAATGACGTAAACCTCACCGCTTTCGCCTTTTTCTTTCAGATACGAGCTTATATCGGTGCACAGGCTTTTTGTGTTTTCATTTCCTTGGGACAAAACACCGTAGGGTTTTACAACCGCTATCAGGTGCTTGTCTTCATATAGAATGTTCAGCTTTTCCATATCACTTTTCAAAAATGGTCTGTGCGTATCGCACGGTTTCCATTGCGTCCTTTGCGTAGTGCGACGCACCTATCATATCGGCGTACTCCTGTGTGAGTACCGCTCCGCCGACTACTGTTTTGACGTGTGGTGCTTTCTCTTTTAACAGTTTGATTGTCTTTTCCATTGCGACAACGGTGGTTGTCATTAAGGCTGAAAGTCCGACCAAGGTTGCATCGTTGTCAATCACTGCGTTGAGCACTGTTTCAGGTTTTACGTCTTTGCCAAGGTCGATTACGTCAAAGCCGTAGTTTTGGAGCAGAACCTTTACGATGTTTTTGCCAATATCGTGGATGTCACCCTCAACGGTAGCCAGTACAATCTTATTGCTGTTTTTGTTATCGCTTTCAACTATTGCGGTTTTAACTGCATCAAAAGCCGACTTTGCCGCTTCGGCACTCATCAAAAGCTGTGGCAAGAAAATTGTGTTTTTCTCAAAGCCTGAGCCGACAGTGTTAAGTGCAGGGATGATTCTCTCGTTGATAATAGCAAGCGGTTTTTCGGTTTCTAAAAGCGAAAGTGCGATTGAATACGCCTTGTCTTTAAAACCTTTTTCGATAGCGTAAGTAAGTGTCATTTCGGTTGACTGGGACACTTTGCTGACTTCTTCGTTACCGCTTGCAAAATTGATGTAGTTAAGGAAGTTGTTATCAAGTCCTTTTAATGCACAGTAGCTGTAGTATGCTTCCATCATTTTACTTGACAGCGGATTCATAATCGCTGAGCTTAAGCCGTTTTCGAAGCATAGAGTCAAAAATGTTGAGTTGAGCATCTCTCTGCAAGGCAGACCGAACGAGATGTTTGACACACCTAAGATAGTATTGACACCGATTTCCTCAGTTAACATTCTTACGGATTCGATGGTTGTGTTGGCGCTGTTTTTGTCGGAGCTTACTGCCATTGCTAAGGCATCGACAACGATGTCTTTTTTGTTTATACCGTATTTTTTTGCTTCTTTGATAATCTTTTCTGCAATTGCTACACGCTCCAAAGCAGTTTTTGGGATACCGTTTTCGTCGAGTGTGAGAGCAACTACAACACCGCCGTACTTTTTGACAAGCGGGAAGATAGCATCCATTGAGCTTTGCTTTCCGTTGACGGAGTTAATCATCGGTTTGCCGTTGTAAATACGCATAGCCTTTTCTAACGCAACAGGGTCAGAAGAATCGAGCTGGAGCGGTAAATCAGTTACAGCCTGTACAGATTTAACTACGTCTGTGAGCATTTTTACTTCATCGATTTCTGGAAGTCCAACGTTGATGTCGAGCACCTTGGCACCCTTGTCCTGCTGAGAAACAGCCTCGTTTAAAATGTAGTCAAGGCGGTTTTCGCGCAGTGCTTCTTTTAGCTTCTTTTTACCTGTCGGGTTGATTCGCTCGCCGACGATTACAGGGGTGTCTTTAAAACGTACTGCTTTTGTATATGATGACACAACAGTGTCGGTGTTTTGGTTAATCGGAAGGGCTGCTATATCCTTAGTAGCCTTGACTGTCGCTTTGATATACTCTGGTGTTGTACCGCAACAACCGCCTAATCCGTGAACACCAAGCTCTGCGATTTCTTTCATCACTTTGCTGAACTCGTCTGCATCAACATCGTAGACAGTTTTGCCGTTTTCAGATTTAGGCATACCTGCATTTGGGCTGACGATTACAGGAACTGAGCTGTATTTTACGTATTCTTCTGCTATCTCTTTCATCTGGTGCGGACCAAGACCGCAGTTGATTCCGATTGCATCTGCACCCAAAGCTTCGAGCAAAGCAACAACAGCCTGAGGGGATGCACCGGTCATAAGCTTTTTGTTTTCGTCAAAAGCAACGGTGACAAATACAGGGAGTGCGGAGCTTTCTTTTGCTGCAAGCAGTGCTGCCTTTGCCTCGTATGTATCGCTCATTGTTTCGATAATGATGAGGTCAGCACCGTGTTTTTCACCGAGTGAAATTGTTTTTGAAAAAGCAGATACTGCGTCTTCAAAATCAAGGTCACCAAGTGGCTTTAAAAGTTTACCGCACGGACCGACTGACAGACCAACAAACACATCTTCGCCCTGAAGCTTACCACACTCGTTGATAGCACTCTTTGCGTTATCAATAGCACTTTTTATGAGTTCTTCGAGAGTGTACTCGTCATCTTCGAGCTTAAGCTCGTTTGCACCGAAGGTGTTGGTTGTC
>JAFUOM010000104.1 GCA_017481885.1 Ruminococcus sp. | reverse complement strand
TCGCAGGTTATATCCACTCCGTTTTTCTTTGCTTCTCTAATAATCTCAACACTTTCTTTTGTTGAGATATGGCAAACGTGATAAGGACAATGTGTTTCTTCAACAAGTTTAATATCTCTAGCAATTTGTTCATACTCACTTGCTGAACAGATACCTCGGTGATTATGTTCTTTAGCATATTCACCATCGTGAATGTAGCCACCCTTTAACAGGTCATTCACTTCGCAGTGAGCAACTATCATTTTGTTAAGGCCTTTAGCTTTAAACATAGCCTCTTTCATCATTTCATCAGACTGGACTCCTCTTCCATCATCAGAAAAAGCGATGACATCTTCTGCAATAGCGTCCATATCCGAGAGATTCTCTCCCATTTGTCCAACTGTTATTGAACCGTAAGGTCTTACATCAATAACTGCGTCAGAATTTATCAGGTCAAGCTGGAGTTGTAAATGTTCTTTACAGTCAGGCACAGGATTTAAGTTTGGCATTGTACAAACAGAGGTGTATCCACCGCGTGCTGCGCTAAGCGAACCTGACTTTATAGTTTCTTTATAAGAAAATCCCGGCTCACGAAAATGCACGTGCACATCGCAAAAGCCGGGTAAAATTGTGAAATTAGAATTATTAAATTCGGCAAAAGCACCACCGTCTGACAAGCGAGTCTGCATGTCAGCAACAAAAGAGGAACTACCGATAATGTTAGCTTTAATTAAGTTTGACATAAAACATTCCTCCTATAAAACAAAAAGCCTTACACTTTCGGTAAGGCTCAGAACACACAAAAACACAGCACCGCTGTGCTGGGTTCATATTCACTAAATCTTACCGATCTCTCTGTATCGCTTTAAAGATTTTCTTAATTATACCACTCAACTTAGATAGTGTCAACAAATTAAGCGTGATTTTTAAACTATTCGACCCTTTTCACCAAAACTAATAAATATTAAATTGGACATTGATAAACATTGTGTAAACTAACAATGTTATAATTCTGTTGTGAAAATTTAATTCTCAAAATAAAAGTATTATATATTATATGTAATTATAATACCTTTATAAGTGCATTTATATCATTGTCGGTTGTTGCCCAGCTGGTAGCAAATCTAACAACTACTCTGTTACCTTCTAATCTTTCCCAGAATCCAACAGCTACATTCTTTTTGAGTTTCTCGTATTCTGCTTCACTAAGAATAATAAATATTTGGTTGGTTGTTGTTTCAATATAGAAATTGTAGCCTTTTTCCTTAAAGACTTGTCTTAAAGTATCTGCTTTTTCTATTGCGTTTTTACTGATTTTGAAATACAAATCGTCAGTAAACAAGGTATCAAATTGAACACCAAGTAATCTGCCTTTAGCGAGTAACGCACCGTGCTGCTTGATGCAGGTAAAGAAATGTGAAGGGGTGTTGTTCTTTGTGAAAACGACAGCTTCACCGCACAAAGCACCGACTTTTGTACCACCGATATAAAATGCATCGCAAAGATTCGATATATCGCTAAGAGTTACGTCACTACCGTTACTTGCTAACGCGTAACCTAATCTGGCACCATCCATATAGAGTTTCAGCGAATATTCTTTACAGATTGCTGATATAGCTTTTAACTCATCTTTGGTATACAGCGTGCCGTACTCTGTCGGATGTGAAATATACACCATTCCCGGTATTACGCAATGCTCGTGGTTTTCATCTTTGAAAAACAGCGAAAGGTATGAAGAAAGCTTTTTAGGGACAATTTTTCCCAGTTCATTATCAAGCGTAATAACCTTGTGTCCGGTGAACTCAATCGCACCTGCTTCGTGTGAATTAATATGACCGGTATCAGCACAAATAACGCCCTGGTATGACTCCAGCATAGTATCAATGACAATCTGATTAGTCTGAGTTCCGCCGTTGAGCAAAAAGACCTCAGACTGTTCACCACACAAAGCTTTAATCTTAGCTTTTGCACTTTCACTGTATTTATCAAATCCGTAGCCTGTTTGAACTTCCATATTTGTTTTAATCAGATTTTCGAGTATCTGCGGGTGCACACCCTGTATGTAATCACTTTCAAACGACAGCATAATAACACCTCTTTATCCTTTTGTTGATATTATATTGTATAAATCGTACAAATGCAATTGTTATCTGTAATTTAAGGATAAAAACCATTGACTTTACTAAGCTAAAGTGGTAGAATGGTAAAACATTGAATTTGTGAGGTAAATATTATGAAGTATCGTTGCGAATCTGTTGACAGACTATTCAAAGCAATATTGAATCTCGAAACAATCGAAGAATGCTACGAGTTTTTCGATGATATATGTACAATAAAAGAAATTCAGGATATGACACAAAGAATGGATACAGCTATTTTACTTTCAAAAGGCTACAGCTACCATAAAATTACTGAAATGGTTGATGTAAGCACAGCAACAATAGGCAGAGTTAGTAAGTGCCTGAATTATGGTAGTGGTGGTTACCGCAAGGCTATCGACAAACTTAACATTTCGGAGGAAAAGTAATGAACACAAGCGATTTATCACTAAGTTTTAACGAAAAAGTTATATTCAAACTCCGCAAGCTTTACGCTAGACACGGATATTCACAGTATAAAATGAATAAATTTGAAGAGTATGACCTGTATGCAAGAAACAAGGATTTCTTGATTTCTGACAGTGTTATCACTTTTACAGATACAAACGGTAAGCTTATGGCGTTAAAGCCAGACGTAACTCTTTCCATAATTAAGAATTCAAAGGACACACCGGACACTTTGCAGAAAGTTTACTATGATGAGAATGTGTACAGAATTGCAAAAGGTACAAATACATTCAAAGAAATTATGCAAGTTGGTCTTGAGTGCGTCGGCGATATTGACAAATACGCAATCAGCGAAACTTTAATGCTTGCTTGTTTAAGTCTTAAGACAATTTCTGATAATAGCGTGCTTGATATTTCACATCTTGGCATTATCACTGCTGTGTTCGATGCTTTTGATATTCCGTCTTTTGCCAGAAAAGAAATGTTAAAATTCATCAGTGAGAAAAACATCCACGAGTTATCTTCCCTTTGCTCGGAAATTGAGCTTACTGATGAGAAGGTAGAAATTATCAAGTCGCTTATTGCTATCAGTGGTAAGCCTGAAGTTGTTTTACCACAGCTCACAGACACATTATCAGGTGTTATTGATACAACAGTTATTGAGGAACTCAAAGAGATTATCGATTCTTTTGATGATGATTTAAAGGATATGATAAACATTGATTTCTCGGTTATATCCGACACACGTTACTACAATACAATCGTTTTCAAAGGCTTTATTGAGGGTGTACCAACCAGTGTGTTAACAGGTGGTCAGTACGACAAATTGTTACAGAAAATGAAGCGTAAATCAGGCGCTATCGGCTTTGCTGTGTACCTTGATGTACTTGACAGACTTGCACAGACAAGCAATGAGTATGATGTTGACATTATCCTTTTATACACCTCAGAGTCTAAAATTAATGACATAAAAAATAAAGTTAAAGAGTTAAGCAAAAATGGTGACACTGTATTTGCGTGCAAACAAATACCTAGTGACATCAAATACAAAACTTTAATCAAAATCAACGAATGAGAGGTGGACACGATGAAAACTATATTAAATGTTGCTTTGCCAAAAGGCAGACTTGGCGAAAAAGTTTACAATATGTTTGAAAAAGCGGGTTTTGAGTGTCCGTCTATCAAAGAGAACAACCGTAAACTCATATTTGAAAATGAAGAAGCAGGACTAAGATATTTCTGGGTTAAACCATCCGACGTTGCTATTTATGTAGAGCGTGGCGCTGCTGATATCGGTGTTGCCGGTAAGGACATTTTGCTTGAGTATCAACCTGAAGTTTATGAGCTTCTGGATTTGGATATCGGCAAATGTAGAATGGCTGTTGCCGCAAAGTCTGATTTCAGAGACGACAAACAGCGCACTTTGAGAGTTGCTACTAAATTCACCAACATTGCACAACAGCACTATTTATCAAAAGGCAGAGATATCGATATCATCCATCTAAACGGCTCTATCGAAATCGCTCCTATCCTTGACTTATCCGACGTTATTGTTGATATCGTTGAGACAGGCACAACACTTAAAGAAAATAATCTTGAAGTGAAGGAAACTATCATTCCTATCAGTGCTCGTCTTATTTCAAACAAAACAAGTTACAAATTTAAATCTGAGCTTATCAACAAAGTAGTCAGTGAAATATCCGCTCAGATGGAGGCAAACAAATGATTAAGATTTTAAAATACAGTGAAGTTGAAAATAGCGAAATCTTCAGCAGAAGCGAAAGCACAATGAACGTTGAAGCTATTGTCACAGATATCATTAATAACGTAAGAGCTAATGGTGACAAGGCTTTATATGAATACTGCGAAAAATTTGACAAAGCTAAACTTGATACTCTTCTTGTAAGTGAAGATGAAATTAACGAGGCTTTCTCTATTGTTGAACCTGAATTTATTGAAATTCTTGAAAAAGCCGCAGCTAATATCAGAAAATTCCACGAAAAACAGGTTCGTAACAGCTTTATTATTAACGACGAAAACGGCATCGTAATTGGTCAGAAGATTATCCCTGTTGACAGAGCAGGCCTTTATGTTCCAGGTGGCACAGCTGCTTATCCATCAACAGTGCTTATGGATTCTATTCCTGCAAAGATTGCTGGTTGTAAAGAGGTTGTTATGGTAACACCTCCATCAGCAAACGGCAAGGTTAACCCTGTCATTCTTGCCGCTGCTAAGGTTGCAGGCATCGACAAAATCTTCAAAGTCGGGGGTGCACAGGCTGTTGCTGCTTTAGCTTATGGTACTGAAAGTATCCCTAAAGTAGATAAAATTGTTGGCCCTGGCAATGCATTTGTTGCTGAGGCTAAAAAGCAGGTTTACGGTGTAGTATCTATTGATATGATTGCTGGCCCTAGCGAGATTCTTATTGTAGCTGATGGCAACACGAATCCAAAGCACGCCGCAGCTGATTTGCTTTCTCAGGCTGAACACGACAAAATGGCAAGCGCTGTTCTTGTTACTGACTCAATGGAGCTTGCCTTAGCTGTACAGAAAGAACTTGAAGTTCAGATTCCACAGCTTTCCAGAAGTGAAATCGCCAGAGTTTCAATTAACGACAACGGCAAGATTATTGTATGCGAAGATTTATGCACTGCAATTGAAATTTCAAACGAAATCGCTCCTGAGCACCTTGAGCTTTGCGTGGACAATCCGTTTGATTACCTTGATAGTATCCGCCACGCAGGTTCCATCTTTATGGGCAGAAATTGTCCTGAAGCTCTCGGAGATTACTTTGCAGGTCCTAACCACACCTTACCTACATCTGGTACAGCAAAGTTTTCGAGTCCGCTTTCAGTAGATGATTTCGTCAAGAAAACTCAGTATACATACTACACAAAGGATGCATTAAAGCGTGTTGCTAAGGATGTTGCTTTCTTTGCAGAAAAAGAAGGTCTTACTGCTCACGCAAAAAGTGCAATTATCCGTACGGAGGAATCAGATTGAGTCGCTTTTTTAGCCAGAAATACAGCTCGTTAATCCCCTATACACCGGGAGAACAGCCAAAAGATACACAATACATAAAACTTAATACTAACGAATCTCCGTTTTCCCCATCTCCTACCGCTCAGCTTTACTTCTCTAAAGCTGCCGAGAATCTACAGCTTTATTCAGACCCTGAATGTAGAGAACTTGTAAGGATTGCATCTAAAAGATTTGGTATAAACGAAGATGAAATCATATTTTCAAACGGCTCTGACGAAGTATTAAACTTTGCTTTTATGGCTTTTTGTGATGATAACACTCCTGCCGTTTTCCCTGATATAACATACGGATTTTATTCGGTGTTTGCTCAGATAAACAATTTGCCATACAAACAGATACCGCTTAATGACGATTTTAAAATCAATATCGATGACTATAAAAACGTTTGCGGTACAATCTTCATTGCTAATCCTAACGCTCCGACAGGTATTGCTTTGACTGTAAATGAAATCGAAGAAATTGTTAAAAGCAACCCTGAAAATGTTGTTGTTATCGATGAAGCATACGTTGATTTTGGTGCAGAAAGCGTTATTCCGCTAACTAAGAAATATGATAATCTTCTTGTTACACAAACATTCTCTAAATCAAGGTCTTTAGCTGGTGGCAGATTGGGATTTGGTATCGGTAATAAAAAACTGATTCAGGATTTAAATACAATTAAGTATTCCACTAACCCATACAATGTGAATTCGCTTACTATGGCGGCTGGTGTCGGCACTTTAATTGATGACATATATTGTATGGATAATTGTAAAAAGATTATTGATAACAGAGCGTGGACTGTTGATGAACTTACAAAGCTCGGCTTTTCAATGACAGAAAGCTTAACAAACTTCGTTTTTGCAAAACATAGTAAAGTTGATGGTAAAGTTATCTATTTAAAATTAAAAGAAAAAGGTGTTCTGGTACGCCATTTTGACAAAGAACCGCTTAAAGCCTATAACAGAATTACAATAGGCAGTAAAGAGCAAATGGCTGTACTTATAGAAAAACTGAAAGAAATATTGGAGGAAGAAAAATGAGAACCTCTTTAATAAACAGAAAAACCGCTGAAACAGATATCACTCTCAAGCTTAATCTAGACGGAAGCGGTAAATCCGACATTGACACAGGTTGTGGCTTTCTGGACCATATGCTTACATTATTTGCCAAACATGGTAGATTCGACCTTGAAGTCAAGTGTATCGGCGATACAAATGTTGACGACCACCATACAGTAGAAGATATCGGAATTTCACTTGGTTTAGCTTTCAAGGAAGCACTTGGCGACAAGAAAGGTGTTACTCGCTACGGATATATGATACTCCCAATGGATGAAACACTTATTCTTTCATCTGTTGATTTTTCAGGCAGAGCATATCTTAACTACGATTTAAATATACCAACTGCAAAGGTAGGTACATTTGATACAGAACTCACTGAAGAGTTTTTCTACGGATTTATCCGTAACGCAGAATGCACTCTGCACATTAAGCAACTTGACGGCAAGAATTCTCATCACATTATTGAGGGTACTTTCAAATCAGTTGCCAGAACTTTTAAAGAGGCTGTTAAAATCGACAGCCAGTTCGCTGATGATATACTTTCGACAAAAGGTGTTTTATAATGGTTGCAATAGTTGATTACGGTGTTGGTAACCTCTTTTCGCTCAAAAGCTCACTTTCTGCAATCGGAGCAGAAGTTGTTGTTACCGACGATAAAGAAGTTTTAAAAAAAGCTGACCAGATTATTTTACCTGGTGTAGGAGCATTTGAAGATGCAGCTAATAAGCTAAGGGAATCAGGCTTGGATGTTGTTATAAAAGAGCTTGCCAAAGACGGCAAACCACTTATGGGCATTTGCCTTGGTATGCAGATGCTTTTTGACAAAAGCTACGAATATGGAGAGCACGACGGACTTGGTCTTATCAAGGGTGTAGTAAAGCCTATTAAAGATGCAGTTACATCTGAATACAAAATCCCGCACATTGGCTGGAATCCGTTGATTTTCAAAGGTGAACCATCCCCTATTTTCTCTAATATCAAAGATGGTGACTGTGTATATTTTGTACATTCATATTATGCAACAGATTGCGAAGAATCTGTAATTGCCACAGCTGAATACGGAACTGAGCTTACAGCCGCTGTTGCTGACAAAAACGTATTCGGATGTCAATTTCATCCCGAAAAAAGCGGTCAGATAGGTCTTTCTATCTTAAAAGCATTTATCTCATTAAAGGAGGGATTTGTATGCTGATATATCCAGCAATCGATATGTACGACAAAAAAGCTGTCAGACTATACAAGGGCGATTACGCTCAGATGACTGTATACAGCAACAATCCTGTTGATGTTGCAACCGACTTCAAAAACTGCGGTGCAACACACATTCATTTAGTTGATTTAGAGGGCGCAAAAGACGGCACTACACCTAACTTTGAGGTTGTAAAAGCTATCAAAGAATCAACAGGTCTTTTCTGTGAAATTGGTGGCGGAATCAGAAGTATGGATGTAATAGATAAATACATAAATGCCGGCGTTGACAGAATTATTCTTGGCACTGCCGCTGTTACAAGCCCTGGATTTGTAAAAGAAGCAGTTGACAAATACGGCGATAAAATCGCAGTCGGAATAGACATAAAAGATGGTTTTGTTGCTATCAAAGGTTGGACAGAAACATCTGAAAATGATGCTTTTGACTTCTGTGACAAGATGCTCAATATCGGCGTAAAAACTATAATTTGTACTGATATCTCAAAAGATGGCGCTATGCAGGGTACAAACCACGAGCTTTACAAAGAGCTTAGCGAAAAGTTTGACATACAGATTATTGCATCAGGCGGTGTTTCCTCGATTGAAGATATCAAGAAGCTGAGAAAACTTGATATTTACGGTGCTATTATCGGTAAAGCTTACTACACAAAAGCTATCGATTTAAAAGAAGCAATCGAGGTGGCAAAATGATTACAAAACGAATCATCCCATGTCTTGATGTAAAAGACGGCAGAGTTGTAAAAGGTGTTAATTTTGAGGGCTTAAACGACGTCTCCTCTCCTATCACCCTTGCTAAATATTACAGCGATTGCGGAGCTGATGAACTAGTGTTTTACGATATTACTGCTTCATCAGACGGCAGAAAGCTTTTCACAGATATATTGTGCGAAACAGCTAAAAGCGTGTTTATCCCATTAACTGTTGGCGGTGGCATCAACACTGTTGAAGATTTTGACAGAGTACTAAAATGCGGTGCTGACAAAGTTTCTGTTAATTCTGGCGCAATCCGTAATCCACAGCTTATTTACGAAGCAGCAAAGCTCTATGGTGACCAATGTGTTGTTATTTCAGCTGATGTAAAGCGAGTTGACGGAGTATTCCGTGTATTCGCTAAAGGTGGCAGAGAAAACACAGGAATGGAAGCTATTGAGTGGATTAAACGTTGCGTAGGTAATGGTGCAGGTGAAGTTGTACTCAACTCTATTGACACAGATGGTGTTAAGCAGGGTTTTGACCTTGAGATGCTCGAAGCTGTGTGTAACGCAGTTTCTGTTCCTGTAATCGCTTCAGGCGGTGCAGGCAAAATCGACGACTTCATCACATTGTTTAACACATTACCAAAGGTTGACGCAGGACTTGCGGCTTCTATCTTCCATTTCGGTGAAGTAAAGATTTCTGACCTCAAAGCAGAAATGGCTAAAGCAGGTATAAAAACCCGCTTATCTTAATTAAGGAGAATAACAATGATTGATATTGAAAGTTTAAAATTTGACGAAAAGGGTTTAATCCCTGCAATAGTTGTAGATGCTACAACAAAGAAAGTTCTCACTCTTGCTTATATGAATAAGGAGAGCTTAAAAATTTCTATGGAAAAAGAGCTTACATGTTTTTATAGTCGTTCAAGACAGGAACTCTGGCTTAAAGGTGAAACAAGCAACAACTATCAGCATATCGTTTCTATCACTGCTGATTGCGACAACGACGCACTTGTTGTTATGGTAGAGCCGGATGGTCCTGCTTGTCACCTTGGTACAACATCTTGTTTTAATAACGAAGTGTTCCAAAGCGAAGAGCGTCACGAATTTTCATATCAGGCTCTTATGGAACTGATTGAAGGCAGAAAGACAGACGAAAAAGAAGGTTCATACACAACATATCTCTTCCAGAAGGGTTTAGACAAAATATTAAAGAAAATCGGCGAAGAGTGCACAGAAGTAATCATCGCAGCAAAAGCTGAGGACAGAAAAGAAACTATCTACGAAATCGCCGACCTTGCATACCACGTAATGGTTCTTATGATTGAGCAGGGAATTTCTCTTGAAGACATTCACAAAGAGCTTGCTTCCCGTCACGTTATTGACCACAAGGTTAAGCAGGAGAAAATGACATAATGTGCTATTCTGATTTGCACGTACACTCAACGTTCAGTGATGGTAAAAGCACACCCGAAGAAATTGTATTGCGTGCTATAGATAATGGTATGTCGGTCATAGGTATATCCGACCACTCCTATACCCTATTTG
>JAFUOM010000103.1 GCA_017481885.1 Ruminococcus sp. | reverse complement strand
GGAAAGGAAGCTTTCGAAAAAACTATCAGTGACGCTGTATCTTTCCTGAATATGTAAAAAACATTAGTATATTTGGATTGTAGCAAATCTACATATAAAAGCTGTTGCGTATTTTCTCCTGATTATCACAATACAACAGCAGAAACCGCTCCGACAGGTAAAGCTTATCTATCGGAGCGGTTTTCTAATATAAAAACAGTATATTCAATTATAAATTAACGTTTCTCTTCTCAAAGATTTTAATCAGAACGATACCTATAACTAACCCTGCAACTCCCTGAACTGCATTTGCAGGAACATTCACCAGAGATGGTCCGAATCCATATAATATACCTTCAAAAACAAAGTATCCAAGAATCATAAACAACTCAGCTGTCAAACCCGCTACTACTCTTGATGATGTGTTTGGTATTTTTTTATTGAACAACTTAAGTCCGTAAAATGCTATAAATGCCATTAAGCTCTTAATGATAAAAGTTGCAGGAGCATATACTACATACCCCGAAAACAAATCGGCTAATGCAGAACCAATACCTGCCGCCAGAAAACCATAAGCAGGTGGCAACATCCAACCACTTAGCAGTACTATACAATCTCCAAGATTTATGTATCCTTTAAGTGGTGATGGTATTTTGATAATCATAGTGGCTACGCATACCAGAGCTGCAAAAAGTGCAGCCATAACCATATTCTTCGTTTTTGCGTTCATCATCTGACTCCTTTACTTTATGATAAAAAGAGTGTATACTAAATCTGAACATATAACAATCACCAGTTAAGGAGTATTTTATATAACCAGATGAAATATGTAATTGATACAAAAAAGCGTCCGATTTATTTACAACTATACAAGCTGATTCGTGATGATATCATAGCAGAAAACTATCCATATAACACTAAGTTGCCTTCAAAACGCTGTCTTGCAGAAGAAACCGGAGTAAGCACTATAACTGTTGAGCATGCATATTCACTACTTTGTGAAGAAGGTTACGTAGAATCCAGAGAAAGAAGTGGGTTTGTGGTTGTTTTTCGAAAAGATGACGGCTTTGCTACTACAAGCGAACAGCACACCGAAAGCTTTAATCGCCAAACTCAGCACTCATCCCCAAACTTTCCGTTGTCAGTATTCAGTAAAACAATGCGAAAAGTAATTTCTGAACACGGAGATTTATTGCTTGAGAAATCCCCTAACTACGGATGTATTGAACTGCGCGAAACTATCAAGCATTATTTAGCTCGCAATAGAGGTATACAGGTAGATGTCGAGCAAGTAATTATAGGTTCAGGCTCAGAATACCTTTATAGTCTTATTGTAGAACTTTTAGGCAGAAACCTAACTTACGCTATAGAATCACCATCGTACAAAAAGATAGAACAGGTTTACAGAGCAAATGAAATCGCCTGTGATTCACTACCGCTTACAATCTGTGGTATCGATAGTAAAGCGCTCGCTAAGACGAAAGCTGATGTACTACATACAACCCCATATCGCAGTTATCCAAGTGGCGTTACTGCAACAGCCTCCAAACTTCACGAGTACATCCGTTGGTCAGCACAACATAACCGATACATCATCGAAGATGACTATGAATCTGAGTTTTCGGTATCTACAAAGCCGACAGAAACTCTGTTCTCACTCTCTGACAATGACAACGTTATCTATCTCAACACTTTTTCAAAAACCATCTCTCCCTCACTTCGTATTGGCTATATGGTACTCCCAAAACACCTCTTAAAAGAATTTGACAAAAGGCTAGGTTTCTACTCTTGCACTGTTCCGACCTTTATGCAATACGTTCTTACAGAACTTATCGATAACGGAGATTTTGAAAGACATATCAACCGTGTTAGAAGAAACAAGCGTAAAGAATTATCTATGCTCAAATAATCTGTTAATGCACTTCGCTTTATCTTCCACATTTTCACGCATATATAAAGGACACACTCTGTTTTCCACAAAGTGTGTCCTTTTCTGTTAAGTTTAGATCAATTTTACTTTCGTTTATACTAATGCAGTTCATGTCATAAGTCAGTATATGGTTTGTAAACTTAGCATTGAGTCTAATACTAATATCGATCATTCCATCTTGTTCATTAACAACAACTTGATTTGCAGAGATCTATTTATAGAATCAATTATGTTTCTAGTTCTATATTTTTTAGTTCTTATTGCTTTTAATGGTGTAACAAATTTCTCTTGGAACTTAATTGCAGTTTTAGTTCTAATATCTATCATAACTAATATAGCAACGCACGTAAAAATTAACAGATTTGTCAACACAGTTATTGCTGTTAATATCGCAAACAAAAGTTAATTTATAGGAGGTATATATTATGAGCCAAACAATTACTTTTTATCCTATTGAAAATGCAGAAACATGTTTATTAGTATTAGGCAATGGTAAGAAAATTTTGTTTGATTATGCCCAGATGCGTTCAGATGCCACTGATGATAACCGATATGATATAGAAGATGCTTTATCTGATATTGATGAATTTAAAGTGGTTATGTTTTCACACGCACACGATATCACGTAAAAGGTGCTAGTGACTTTTTTATTTGAATCATGCTAAAAAATATCAATCTGATAGCCGAGCTATAATAAAAGAGTTATGGGTGGCTCTTATTTTTTTGCTCTTTGTTAATGTTACATCGCTGTTTATTATTATATCTTATCCTATATACGTAGATACTATATCTCTTAATATGTAGATATGATGTGATTGATTATGTCCGTAAATAATCTTAATATGGGTACTTCTTTGGGGTGCCAAGGTGGCAGAGGACCCCTGCCACCATTTGGACGCTCCACCTCCCTAGCGTATATTTCTGTGTTTTTTAAAGCAGATAGTACCTGTTACTTGTGCAAGAACCGTTACTTCTGTACTCGTACTCCTTGAGAATTAGCTTTGCTTTTTCTAAATCTTTAATCGCTCTTCGGACCGTGTTTTCAGAAAGAGAAAGGTCTTTAGCGATTCTTTTAACGCTAGGCCACGTTTTCCCTTCATCATCGCATCTGTCATAAAGATAGATATAAACACTCTTTGCCCTGTGCGGTAACTCTCCACGGCTATATAACTTTCTAAAATAAGACACTAAACACACCTCTTTCTATTAATCAATTCTCACTTTATTTACTGGCTTTGGAGTTTTCACCGAAGCCAGAGTTTGATTTGGTGCTTGTTTTTGAGCTTTAGCTTTCTCTAATTCTTTAGAAGATAGCACGTGGTTACTCTTAACTGTCTTTTTAGTTTGCGTAGGAGGTGTTTCCTCAACAGGTTCTACATACGGGTACTTTTTAAGTATCTCATCTTCTATAATCTCCTTGCTAACATAACTAACCTTACGAGCACCTTTGTCAGCTATCACATACTTCTCAGTATTAAACTCTATTCCCCATTTGAAGAATAGTTTTAGCTTAGATATGAAAGGATGAGCACCGGTCTTCATAACAATGAAGTTACCTTTCTTCATAGATTTCAACTCATCGGCAGTCATAAGTGGTCTGTTGGTCATTTGTAAGCTCTGTGATGGGTCGTTTTTACTACGGGACACCGAACCTGTCATGACAGTTCTGGAGCCTAGAGCGTTTGAGATAATATCTGCTGTTTCAGATGTAGGTGCGAAGCCACCTGCTATTGTTATCTGACAGTTATCCTGAATGATTGCTGCACCCTCTTTGCCGTAGTTCTTCTCAAGCTGTTGGAATGACTGTATGATGCTCACAAGTGAAAGCCTACGGGAACGTGATGCAGAGTACATCATCTCAACTGAGCTGATTGGAGGTAGCGTACCGAACTCATCCATATAAAACATTACACGGTCTTTAAGAGCACCACCGTTTTCATCAGCTACTGTAAGTATTTCTCGGTATAACTGCTGTAATAAAAGTGAGACCATAAAGTATGTAGCAGGGTTTTCTTCGGGCAACACAATAAAGATTGCACATTTTTCAGAGCAGAACTTTTCAGCATCAATAGCAGTATCAAAGCAAAGTATCTGTTCAAGCTCTGTGTCAAGAAAAGCATTGAGCCTTGACATAGATGTCGACATAACAGATGCCATAGCTTGTTCACTACTGTTAAGGGCCGCACCTGCGAACCATCTTGTTTTGTGTTCACTTGGTAGTTTATCCATAAGTAACTGAAACTGGCTCTTTCCTCTTACACCACTCGGTGCTATAAGGTCTTGTATGAGCTTAAATACAGATACGATGTGTCTTTGCTCTTGTGGAGCAAACTCAGCTATAAGCAGGATTACTGATGTCATAAGACCTTCAGCTGCATCGTAGAAGAATGCGTTTTGACCATATGATGATGCATCGCCTTCGCTGAATATCAGAGTCTTTGCAATAATCTTTGCGTACTTTTCTGCCTTTGCTTTGTATGAAATGTTTTCAGGATTCTTCTTGTACTCGTCCATATATTTGTTTACCAAATGCAGAAGATTGTTTCCATCAGACTTAGTCGGGTTTCTTAAATCAAGTACAGCTACATCGTAACCGTAATACTCTTTAGCAATATTTCCGTAGTTTCTGTACAAGTCACCCTTTGTGTCTGTTGTAAGGAATGACATTCCTGATGCACAAGCGTATTCTAAGTTTGGATAGAGCCAGTAGGCGGTCTTACCACAGCCGGCTGCACCAATCATCATTGTATGAACATCTGCGGTATCAACTAAAGCATAGTTGATGCCTTTTTTATTTTCTACGCCTACAACTACCCCTTGAGGGAGTTCGAGTGTTCCCTTTTTCGCATCATTCCTCCACACGTTTGGTTCATATGGGATTAGTTTGAATATTCTCCTTAGTTCTGCTTTTGTCGAAAACCTTGCTGTTCCGTGTTGTCCGTCACCTACTGTTTTGCTCTTTATATTATTTAAATTGTAGATATGGGAAACGATTGTTATGCCACCTACAACAGCAAACATTATCGCAGATATAAAAATCAAAATATATATGCCGTTCAATCAGTACCAACCTCTTTCCTTTTTAAAGATTAAGTCCTCGTTCCAATTGTTACATATTGGAATATCAAAATCTATTTTGTAGCCTAGTGATTTAAATTTACGCTCAATCTTTTGCATCGCTAGTTTTCCTGTGTCGTAGTTATTGAAGCAAAGAATAATCTTATTGATGCTAGGATTATCTCTTAAAGCTTGAAGCAAAGCTCTATCTTTTATAGAACACGATGCAACATAAGTATGATCTTTCCAATAACTATCCTTTTGTAATGTAATGTACGACAGCAAATCTAAAGGTGATTCAAAAAGATACAGCGCATCCGATGTTCCGTTCCAATGAAAACAGTAACGCAAATCACTTCCCTGTGTACTTGATTTGTATTGATTATCCGTAGTGCTACCTACCATGTATATATGTCGTATATTTGAGTCTTTATCGTAACCGACAAAAACAACGTTATGATGTTTTTTAGATTCATATATCAGTTTTCGGTTAACAAAAGCATATACAATACTCGAATCAAGAAGACATTGGTTTACAAGATAAGATGAAACTCTACGCACACCCTCATGAGCTTTTGGTATGTAAAGTGTTCTCTTTATTTCCAGAGATTCTTCCGGGTAGCCAAGATATCTCACACCAAACTCAAGTAAAAACGCTACAGCATAAGTCAGTTCCATATTGTAGAATTTCATAACAAAGTCGAGTGTATCTCCACCTACTTCTTCATTGTGATGATACCAAAGATTACCTCGAACATTTACTTTGTCAGAGCCTTTTAGCCAAACATACTCACTACCTGATTTGACGAGTTCTTCACCTCTGCTCTTAAGTAATGCTATCAAATTAACCTTCTTTGCCAATTTGATTTGTTCTTTAGTATAGAAATCTTTCATTTTATGCTCCTTCCTGAATGTAATTATCAGCCCATCTTCTGACCTTGAGCCATTCTTTTCTCAGCCATTTTTATTCTGAGCTTTCTATCAATGTTGTTGCTTGTGTCTTTCTCTTCCTTAATATCTTTTTCAATAAGCTGAGATAACCTAGTCACTAAGCGAAGTGATGAAAGAGCCAAAGACAAATCTGACATATATTTTTTACTGCCCACAGAATAGCTTTTGTGAATTAAATCTATATTTATCAGAGGTACATCAAACTGTGGATCGTATTCAAACGCTGAAAGTTCATCGCTCTCTTCATCAGGATTAAAATATCGCAAATCTTTTTGGTCATCACTATCATCGATAAAAATAGAACTACCTATCAATTGAAATGCTTCTTTGACTATGTCGTTACGAATAGTTTTGAATTCTTTGTTTGATGACAATGGCACTCTCTCTGGCAAACTATCCTGATAGATTTTATAAAGACTTTCTTTTTGCTTGTACCACATATCGTATAGTTTTGATATATGTTCATCTTTTGACAGTTCATCAACGATTCCGTTGACTAGGTTCTTTGCTTTCTGTGAAAGATAACCATACACTTTTTTGCCTGTGTATCCGTCTAACTCTTTCGCAAGTTCTCTCAACATAAGCTCGATAGTTTCATTTTTATATTCGTGAGATTTTATTTTTGCTACAATCTCTTGAGCTGTTTTCTTGCCTTCCATTCTAAGTTCATCACGAACTTGTGTTTGCTTATCGTATATTTGATAGAAGTCTTGCTTAAATATTTCGTGTGCTAAATCTGATTTTAGTTTCATCAGACCTGCTTCACTCATATAAGGTTCTTTACCTACAGAGTAAGAAATGAGATGCACATGAGGATGACCACCCTCATTATGAAAGGCCGCATACCAACGCAAGTCAGCCAGAGGAATATTCATTCTCTTAGCTAAATCACATGACTCAGCTCTTAGCATATCTCTCCACGCCTTTGCATTATCAAAGCCTAATCGTATTGCATCTTCTCTTTTCAGTGAAATAATAGTTGTCCATACAGCACCTTTGTGTTCAGCAACAGTTTTTGCAACTTTAGATAGATTAATGGGTTCATCCGTCTGTGAAAACAAACCGTGAGCACCAAGCTTTTCTACATGAGGTCTTTTAGCTATGTAAGAAACATAGTTTTCTTTCTTGCCGATGATATCCAGATTATCTTCAATGGTTCTATCAATAAACTGTGAAGCTGTACCTTTTGTCATGTTTGTTATGTACTCCTGATATTCAAAACTCTTAGCAGAATATGGAAAGTCACGAACCAATACATCAACTAATTTTTGCTGTTCGATAGTTGCTTTCATGTATTTCCACGACTCATCACTTGCTTCTACACCTTCACGAGTTGCAATGTAGTTCACAAGATGTTTTGCGTGCTTTGAAGAATCACCTTTCAGGTATCTCCATTTTAAAATTATCTTAGCCACTAATCTTCACCACGCTGATATCGTAACACCTCATCAAATGAAATATTACCGTGTGTTCTCTTAACATCTTTTACGCACTTACCACGTAATCTATCAAGTATTGAATCATCAATTCCAAAGTTAGCTGCAATAATATTCATCATCATTGATAGCTCAACCGAATTTTTAAACATAAGCGAAGCCATTCTGTTTTCAAAATTATCAATCGTTCCTTTCACCGCTGTTGTTATAAGCTGTGGGTAATAATCAAAACTATAATTTGAAGCTATATAACCTGCGTAAAAAATAATTGCGTTTTCAATGAATTCAGATCTGCTTTGCGAGCCTTCGTACTTATAAAACATATCTGCCTTTTGTATCACTTCAGGTCTTATATATACTGTGTATTTTGATTTTGAGTTAAAGTCCGTAATAGTAATCACTCCCTTCCAAATTGCGTAAAAAGGGCCACGACACCCTTCATAATGGCTCAACATCCGCACAAAAAAGTGTAGTGACAACCTCTCTTGTGAAAATCGTGTTTTTTGACACCCGTCAGTAAATATCTTCAAAACCGCTTAACAGTCGGCTTTGCCGTCTGATGTGAACTGCGAGAGTGTCGGTTACGACACCCTCGCTTATTCCTGCAAAATCCATCGGAGGGCATACTCCTCCGATTTCTCGTCAATATTGCCCGTGTAAAAGTCGCTTGTTTTTGCTTGAATTTTGCGTTTTGGATTGTCACTCGCTTTTCTTAACAAAACCGCACACAGGGCAAATTTGGCGAGACCACAGCGAGATTACACGCTGAGCACAGGCTGTGTTTCCACTTTCTCTTTCTTCGGTTTTTGGGTAGACATTTTCTTGCTTGTACTAGAACTAGCTTTAAGTTCTATGTAGTTTCTGACGTTAGGTATAATACCTAGTACACAAATGATTACAGCCATCAAAGCTGTAATTAGTCTTGTTATTCTTTTTCTTCTCATTTAAATTAATTTCTCCTTTCATACTGTTAGATTGAAAATTAGTTTTTGTGTGGCTGATCTCTGATTCGCATTTGCATTCTCCTTTCAAAAAGTTTTGTAAATAAAAAAAGGACAGAACTCTAAATAAAGAATTCTGTCCTTCTCTGTATATTAAAAAAGCGGAGGTTAATTCCTCCGCTTTCAATCGTCTATTCAGTTTTATCCGTAGCAGAAGTAGATGTTGTACTCTCCATCTGATTGCTGTTCTGCGTAGCAGTTGAAGCTCATCTGATTGTAGCTTATTGCGAACCCGTCTAGTGCTAGGATTGAGTCAATGTCCTCATCGAGTCCGTTTACTATTCTGCTTAGTTGCTCGTTGTATGAGCGATTTGCTGTTGTGTTAAGGCATCCTTGGTACCCGAACAACCATCCGCTGTTATTTGTGTTAAGTGATGGGTTGTAAGTCATGCCCTTGCTCTGGTTGTGGCTGATTATGTAGCTCACTATTCTCTGAATATTCTCTGCTGTGCTGAGCTGTGAGTGTGACAGCTTTGTGTCATCGGTTACCGTTACAGGTTTACTGCTCGGTTTGTTATCTGAGCTTTCTGTTTTGTTACTGGTGTTATTGTTTTTGTTATTGTTATTGCTTGTGTTGTTATTGTTCGAAGATGGTTTCTTCGACTCTGTATTGCTGTTTGTATTGTTTGGCTTAGTTACTTTTATCGTTGATGTATCGATTTCCTCTGATTTCTCTGGCTTTTCGGATTCTCGTTTCACCTCTGCTGACTTTTTAGGAGCTGTTGTTGGCTCTGTGTTTTCGGTAGGCTTTTCAGTTTCTACTGTCGGCTCTGTTTCAGCTTCGGTTACTTCAACCTCAGTTTGAGTTTGTGTTTGCACTGCGATTTTTTGTTCCTCAGTTGTAGTAGGTTTTGTTTCCTCTCCACTGCAACCTGTGATTGCTAAGCACATTGCAAGTATTATTACGATTGTTGATGATATCTTTTTTCTTTTCATATTATTCACCTCGATGTTTTTTATCATCAACTACACAATACTACAAACCTAACTATATAGCTATTATCAATTGGAACAAAAAATATTGGCTAAAGTTGTATAACTGCAACTTAGAATCAATCTTAATTATTCATTCGTAAAAATCATAGTGTAAAACTAATATCATTATATTGCACTTTGTCTTACTATACTTACTACTCAAGGAACTGTTTATATGATGAATCCATTAAACAGTTTATCTCGTACCCTTTACCTACCGTGATCTCCTTAAATAATGTACAGATAATCATCTTCTTACGCTCTGGTGTTGAGTCGTCAAACTCATTAGCCCAACTGATGAACTGTTCATAATAGTAGTCTATCTTTTTCAGCTCGTCCTCTTCGTGATTGAGCTGATTTTCTTTTTCTGATATCAACTTAACATTATCAGCGATTTTATGCTTAGTGTCTTCAATTGCCATAGTCAGTAACTCTGGCGTATAATCACTTTCTCCTATTAGCGAATTAGCAATTTCAGCGGTAAGCTCGCCAAGCTTTCTTTTCAGAGTTTCCGATTCCTTCGTAAGTTGCCTTATTTCTTTCCTTATCTGTGATGTATGAATCTTATGCCTGTTTTCAATAGCAACAGCTTTAGGTGTCGATTTTATCTTATCAAAACACTTATGCAATATTTCTACAACAACCTTATCAACCTTTGATGCTGAGTAAACACTCTGACCATTACAGTCATTTCTTTTCATCGCTTTGCCTGAACACAGGTAGCGATATCGTCTTGTACTTTTATGGACTGCACCATCTTTTGTTTTGTATGTATCTACAAAACTGTTTGCACACAATTTATGACCACAATGAGCACAGTATATGTTGCCTCCAATCATTGTCGAAGATTTTGCACTCCTTGCAATCTGCGTTCGCTCATCGTTGCTATACTTTCTTTGTTTAAGTATTTTTTGAGCTTGACTAAATGTGGCATCATCAATAATCTGTAAATCATCTATCTTCTTTGATGTTACTCCACCTCTTACATAAAATCCACAGTAGATAGGATTCTGTAGAATTCTTTTAATAGTATTTGCTTGGAATCTCGCACCATTATGTGTTCGTACTCCCATACCATTAATATATTCAGCTAGTACATAAGATCCATAGCCTTCTTTGACAGTCTTTTCAAAAATCGTTATAACTATCTCTGCTTCTATGGGATCGACTTTGAGAGTCATAAGTTCTTTGCCTTTTTTATTAATCAAACCACTCTTAACAAGGCGGTATCCAAATGGTGCACATCCACCTGTGTAAATTCCATCTGCTACTAATTGATGAAGACGAGTCTTTACACGCATTGATGTCTTTTGGCTCTCCCCATTAGCTTGCCAAAATCTGATATAGTTCATTAGCTTATCAACGTGGTTGTCCATTCTTTGTTCACCCTCGTTGACACTCCACACTTGTATTCCGTGATTAATAAACCATTCGACAACGAACGGGGTTTCGTTATCTATACGACCTATTCTATCAAACATAAACACAAGAAGAATATCAAATTCGTGATTTTCGGCCGCAACCCTAAGTTCTTGGATTGCATCTCTGTCATTTGCTGAAATCTTAAATCCAGATACGCCATGTTCTTGAAATTCTTTCTTAATTACCCATCCAGATTGGCTCTTAGCAAACTCTCGACAAGCGTCCTTCTGCATTGGAATGTCGTTTTTTTCTACTTGACCTTTGGTTGAAACTCTATACAGACAATATACTATCTTCGTCTCTGTACCAGGCAGTATTGATGTAGGCACTTTTGAAATCATTTTAACCTCACTTTCTTGCATACACAGCACTAATTACTGATTGAGATTTCTCTCAATTTGCAGTATACCAAGAATGCAAGAAATATCCAGACAAAACTGACACAAATATATAAAGTCAAATCTCTTTAAACACAAATCTATCTAAAAAGAACTATCTGACAAATATGAACTTCTTGTATATTTTTTCGATAGAGAAACTTTTCTTTCGAACAAAACATAAATTTAGGTTGAATTTATCCTATTATATGAGTATAATATATACAGGAGGTGTTAACGATGAATGTTAATACAAAATCACTTGTGTCAATCACAGAAGCAAATCAGAATTTTTCTAAGGTAGCAAGACTTGTTGATGAAAATGGCTCTGCTGTAATTCTCAAAAACAACGTTCCACGATATATTATTCTCGAATTCAGTCAGGCTGAGCAAGAACAGATAGCAGATAATGAAGATATTATGGCTATCTCAAAACGCCTCATCAGCAAAAACAAAGAAGCCTACGAGGTGCTTGCTAAATGATTAAGCTTACTCAGGAACAAATACTTATGTTGCATACTGAGCTTATATCTGCAACAGGTGGAACAGATGGTGTTCGCGACTTTGGTCTTTTATCATCTGCTCTCAACGCTCCGTTTCAGCAATTTGATAATAAAGATCTATTTCCTACCATACAACAAAAAGCTGCAAGGTTAGGATATGGGTTAATAAAGAATCACGCATTCGTTGACGGTAATAAAAGAATAGGTGTACACACTATGCTTGTATTTCTTGAGATCAATGGTATTTCACTTGAATACACACAAAAAGAGCTTTACACCACAGTTCTTGATATTGCATCAGGAAAAGCAGACGTCGAAGAATTAACAACATGGATTTTAAACCACCAAACTTGATATAAGTTCTATGTGGTGTCAATACCTTTAGGTTCTGGTGGCACCCCCGTGCAGGTTCAAGTCCTGTCGCCCGCACCAGTATGAGTGTTCAT
>JAFUOM010000012.1 GCA_017481885.1 Ruminococcus sp. | reverse complement strand
TTGCTATTGTTTTTTGTGTAAAAATATGATAAAATAAGTCGAATAAATTTGTCACAAGGACTTTTGAGGGGTCTTAGTGTCAGTAAGGAGAAATTATGGACAACAAAAACAAACCATTCAAGCCGTATGTTCCGGCTGACAAGATTACTCCTGAGATTACTGTTGTTTCAGTTATCCTCGGTGTTATTCTTTCAGTTGTGTTCGGTGCGGCAAATGCTTACCTTGGCCTTAAGGTAGGTCTCACAGTATCCGCTTCAATTCCTGCGGCAGTTATCTCTATGGGTGTTATCCGCGTTATTATGCGCAGAAACTCAATCTTAGAGAGCAACATCGTTCAGACAATCGGCTCTGCCGGTGAGTCACTCGCAGCCGGTGCTATCTTCACTCTTCCTGCTCTTTTTATCTGGGCTGAAGAAGGCAAGCACGGTATTGAAAACCCAAGCATCTTAGAAATCACTCTTATTGCTTTAATCGGTGGTTTACTCGGTGTATTCTTTATGATTCCGCTGAGAAACGCTCTCATCGTTAAAGAACACGGCACACTCCCTTATCCGGAAGGAACAGCTTGTGCAGAGGTTCTTCTCGCTGGTGAGAAAAACGGCGCAGGTGCTGGTGTTGTATTTGCAGGTATGGGTTTTGCGGCACTGTTCAAGTTCATCATCGATGGTCTTGTTGCGGTAAAAGGCACACTCACATTAAAACTTGACAGCTTTAAAACAGAAGTAAGCACACAGATTTATCCTGCACTTTTGAGCGTTGGTTACATCTGTGGTCCAAGAATCTCATCATATATGTTCGCAGGTTCTTGTCTTTCATGGCTTGTTCTTATTCCGCTTTTAGTTACTTGCGGTGGTGACGCTGCTGTAGCTTATGCTGATGGCGGTGCTGGTGCTGTTCACGGCAGTTTCATCAAGTACATCGGTGCCGGTGCACTTGCAGCTGCTGGTATCATTTCACTTATCAAGTCACTCCCAACAATCGGCAGTGCTTTTGTTGGTTCAATGAAGGGCTTAAAAGAGACAGGCAAAGGCGGTAGTGACCGTACTTCAAAAGAACTCAACATCGTATTCGTTATCGTTGCTATCGTAGTTCTTACTCTTGCAATCTGGCTCATCCCTACAATCAAAGTTAACCTCATCGGTGCTTTAATCATTGTTGTATTCGGATTCTTCTTCGCAACTGTTTCATCAAGAATGGTTGGTCTTGTAGGTAGCTCAAACAACCCTGTTTCAGGTATGGCTATCGCAACACTTCTTATCACAACTCTCGTATTAGTTGTTACAGGTCAGAATGATGCTACAGGTATGGTAAGTGCTATTTCAATCGGTGCTATCATCTGTATCGTTTGTGCTATCGCAGGCGATACTTCACAGGACTTAAAGACAGGTTACATCTTAGGTGCTACACCAAAGAAACAGCAGATTGGTGAAATCATCGGTGTTAGTGCTGCAGCACTTGCTATCGGCGGTACACTCTACCTCTTAAATGCAGCTTACGGCTTCGGTCCTGATGGTCTTAACGCTCCACAGGCTAACCTTATGAAGACAATCGTTGAGGGTATTATGGGCGGCGATATGCCTTGGGGTCTTGTAATCGCAGGTGCATTCATCGCAGTTGTAATCGAGCTCATTGGTATCCCTGTTCTTCCATTTGCTATCGGTGTTTACCTCCCATTCGAGCTCAACGCTTGCATTATGATTGGTGGTATCATCCGTCTTATCTTCGACAAGCTCAAGAAGTCTAAGGAAGAAAAGGACAGAATCGTTAACGACGGCGTTCTCTTCTGCTCAGGTATGATTGCAGGTGAAGGCTTAATCGGTATCTTACTTGCACTGTTTGCTATTCTCCCTGTTGCAGGTGGCAAGACTCTTGCAGAAGCAATCAACCTCAGCGCAGTGCTTGGTATTCCTGAGGTAGTAATGAACATCGGTTCAGTTGTTCTCTTTGCTATCATCATTCTCACTTTCTGTGGTTTCACAGTTTGGAAGAAGAATAAGAAAGCATGAAAAAGAAAAAGGTAATCGAGGAAAACTTCCTTGATAAAATCCCGTTTCACAAAGAGGGTCTTTCCTACTCCACAGACGACAGCGGTAATGTAACGCTTGAGATGGAGAACAAAGGCGCGGTCAACAGAATCGCCCAGTTCTTAATCAGAAAGCCGAAAGTCAGCTACATTCACCTCGAAGAATTCGGAAGTTTCATCTGGCCACTTATTGACGGCAAAAGAGACATACACGAAATTGGAGAATTGGTTCAGGAGCATTTTGGTGAGAAAGCGAACCCGCTGTATGAAAGACTCAGCGTATATTTCAAAACTCTTGAAAGCTACGGCTTTGTAGAACTCAAATAACTTTAAGCCCTGTCTTAATCGGCAGGGCTTTTGTTATACCGCTTGTTGTGATAGCTTTTTGATGATATAATTTATATCGGTGATAATTATGAAACTTTCAAAGATTAAAACAGCGCTTGTAATTATTCTTGCTGTCATAGTAGCTTTAATTGCTTTTACATTGTGGGGCAACAAAGCACTTGTGACAGATACGTATATAGTAGAAAGTGAAAACCTTGGTACGGCTATTAACGGTTACAAAATCGCTCAGGTATCGGACTTGCACAACGATGAAATAGGCAAAGATAATAAAAAATTAATAGATGCTCTAAAAAAATCCGAACCAGACATTATTGTTATCACAGGTGACTTGATAGACTCAAGGAACACTGACGTCGATGTTGCCGTTGAATTTATGGAACAGGCAGTAAAAATTGCTCCGTGCTATTACTCAAACGGCAACCACGAAGCAAGGGTTCCTGATGACTATAATACGCTTAAAGCTAAGCTTAGTTCAATCGGTGTCACCATACTTGAGAACGAAAAAACAACACTCACAATAAACAATGAATCAATAAACCTGATTGGTATTAGCGACCCTGATTTTTATACTGATGATGCAATAGTAGTAACTGATAATACGATAAAACAACTTCACGCAAACGAAGGCTTCACCGTTTTATTGTCACACAGGCCGGAGCTTTTTGACGTTTATGTCAACAATAACATTGACTTGGCTTTCACAGGTCACGCTCACGGAGGACAATTCCGTCTACCGTTTATCGGAGGGCTTTACGCACCGCATCAGGGAGCCTTTCCTGAATATGACAACGGAATGTACACAAAGGACGACACCAATATGATAGTCAGCCGAGGTATTGGAAACAGCATCTTCCCCTTCCGCTTCAACAACCGACCACAGCTTGTCATTGCTACACTTAAAGCAAAGTAGTCTTGCAATAATTTTAATTTATGGTATTATAGATGTAATACAGCTTCGATGTTCGACACTTAGTTTAGGAGGTGATTTGTTCGTGGTAGATTTTCATTCACATATTTTGCCTGAAATTGATGACGGTGCTCAGAGTATAGAAGAAAGCTTAGAAATGCTCAGAATGTTAAAAGCTCAGGGCGTCAACACCGTGTGCCTTACACCCCACTATCTTGCTATGGATGAGTCGCCAGATGAGTTTTTAGCTCGCCGTGAGGAGTCGTATCAGAAGCTCAAATCAGCTATCGACGAAAGTGGAGAAGAATTTCCAAAGCTTTTGCTTGGCGCTGAGGTTTTCTACTACCCAGGTATATGCAGAATGGAAGAACTCAGCAAACTGACATTACAAGGCACAGACCTTCTGTTACTCGAAATGCCGTCCTGCAAATGGAATGAATTCACTTTAAGAGAAATAGAGGAGCTTTATAACAACACCGGCATTCGCATTGTTATCGCTCACATTGAACGATACCTCGACTTTCAACATAAAAGCACGCTCGAGCGACTTTTCAAAGGTGGTGTTATCACTCAGGTTAATGCAAGTTTCTTTATTTCAAAACGAACAAGACGCAAAGCTCTCAAAATGTTCAAGCTATCACACATCGGATTCATCGGTACCGACTGTCACAATACTAAGTACAGACCACCTAGAATGAATGAGGCTTTGCAGATTATAAGAGATTGTAAAAAGATTCCTGAGCAGGTCATTGCTGACTACATCAAGAATTTAGAATACGAAATTAATAACAGCTTTTGACGTTTCTGTATCAAGCGTTGTGGTTACGGTCGCAATCGGCCTTGCCACATCTGCCACAAAGGTGGTAACTTCTGTAATTGGAAGAAGAAACGCAAAGGCTGTTGATTTATTTATAAGGGGTAATTATGAAGAAAAAAACTTTTTACACTGAACTGGCTTACGTTATGGGTCTGTGTTCGCTCGCACTTAGTGCAGCATTAATGGAAAGAGCTAATTTTGGCGTTTCGATGGTCGTAGCACCTGCTTATTTACTACATTTAAAGATATCCCAGTTTCTTCCGTTCTTCTCTTTTGGTATGGCTGAGTATACGTTGCAGGCGGTGTTACTTATATTGATGGTTATTGTGATACGCAAGTTCAAGCTTTCGTATCTGTTCTCATTTATAACTGCTGTAATCTACGGCTTTATACTTGACTTATCAATACTTTTGGTATCGTTCATTCCAAACGAAATATTCGCTGTAAGAATTATACTATACGTCCTCGGACTGCTCGGATGTTCATCTGGTGTTTCACTCTTATTCCACACCTACATATCACCTGAGGTTTACGAGCTGTTTGTAAAAGAGGTATCTTCCCTCTTTAATGTTAATATAAATAAATTCAAAACCATCTACGATATATCAAGTTGTATCTTAGCAATCATTATGAGCTTTGCGTTCTTCGGTTTATGGAATTTTGAGGGAGTGAAGCTCGGCACTATCATCTGTGCTATGGTAAACGGATTTGCAATCGGTATGTTTTCAAAGCTATTTGAAAGGCATTTTGAATTCAGCGACAAATTTAAACTAAGAAAACTCTTTGAATAACACTACTATTCATATAATTGTAACAAGCTTCTGGTAACACAGGAGCTTTTTTCTTTAGCGAAAGTTAAATGTTGTAACTATTACAGGTTATTTTTCCCACAAAGCAACATAACAATGGCTAAATCTTATCCTGATTGGCTTATTTTTCTTTTTGCAAAATAATTAGTTACAAGTTGTAACCGGTCGAAATATACACTTTATTTGTGTATATTGTACACAAATATGAACAAACTCTTAACTTTTATAGCAATATCACAATATTTACTCCAAAAATGTTGCACTTAAAATAATTCTCTGCTATAATAATGACAAATTTGTTACAAGTTATTTCAAAACAGAAACATTTTAAACAGTTCAGACATAGAAAATGTGTCAAGAACACGGAGGTTAACTTATAATGAAAGCAGTTAAGAGAATTATTTCAATAACAATGATTATTGCGTTGCTCGCATCTATCTGTATCATAAGTACATTATCAACAAGTGCTAGCGGTACAGGTGCTGGTCTTGCTGAGTGGTGCTTAAACGCTTACAACTCAGGTTGGAGCTACGTATACGGCGGTTCAAAGCCTGGTGCTGTTGACTGTTCAGGTCTTATCTATTCATACGCAGGCGGTCACCGTACAGGCGACGCACAGCTTTATAACTCAAGCTACGTTGGCAACGTTTCAAATGGTGTACCAAGAATTCACGGTTTAGGTTTATGGCAGCCTGGTCACGTTGGCGTTTACGTTGGTGACGGTATGGCAGTTGATGCCAGAGGTTCACAGTACGGTGTTTGCTACCAGTCAGTATACACAAAGAACTGGACAAAGTATTTCAAGGTTCCTGGTGTGTCATACCCTACTACAGGTTTTGTTACAGTTAACGGTTCTAAGTACTACTACGAAAATGGTCAGTACGTTGTTAACACTACAAGAACTATCGACGGTGTTTCTTACTCTTTCAACTCAAGCGGTAAGTGTACATCAACTTCAGGTTCTTCATCAAGTTCATCATCAAATTCAAACTCATCAAGTTCTTCGAACTCAAGTTCATCAAACACAACAACATTATTAGATTCAACTCTCAGAGTTGGTTCAACAGGTGATAAGGTTATTAAGCTTCAGGAAAGATTACAGGAACTTGGTTACTACACAGGTACTATTGACGGCGACTTCGGCTCAGGCACAGAAGAAGCTTTCAAGCTCTTCCAGAAAACAGCAGGTCTTTATGTTGACGGTTTAGCTGGTAGCGACGTTGACCTTCTCTACTCTGACGATGCACCTTCATATGTAAATGAAACAGAGTCTTCAACTAACAACAAAAAGGCTGATTTAGAAATTGCTCAGACTTCTGCTGACGATGACGAAACTGAAGAGGAATCAACCCCAAACCTCTTTAAAAACGGTGACTTCCACGAAGAAATCATCAAAATTCAGGAGCGTCTTATTGAGCTCAACTACTATAGTGGCACAGCAGATGGTTCTTTCGGTTCAATGACTGAAGAAGCTATCCGTGCATTCCAAAGCGAAAACGGTATTGAAGTTTCAGGTGAAGCTAACGAATACACAATGAATGTTCTCTTCTCTGACGACGCTGTAAAGAATACTCAGATTGAAGAAGACCCAACAGAAAAACTTGAGGTTGTTGACTCAGAACTTCCAGAGTCTGCACTTAACTCTACACCAAACGTAATCAAAGCTGACCAGCAGGCAGTTGCTACTGAGATTGCACTCGAAACAAACAAGCTTTCTCAGAAAGCCCTTGCAGGCATCGCAGATACAATGAGCTTCGAGGCTGATTCAAACGGCAACAACTTCCAGTTCATCTTCTGGCTTGCAGTTATGATCGTTGTAATGAGCGTTACATTCGCAATTGTAAGTGCTAAAGAAAAGAAAAAGTACGCAAAGAGATCTTCTTCAAAGTACTTCTAAAAAGTAAAACAGAGCAGAAGCGTTTAGCTTCTGCTCTTTCTTTATTTTGCGCTGTATTTGTTTTCAATATATTAAGCATTCATTTTCCCCTATTATGAACACAAAAACCGCCTGTGAAGCTTCACAGGCGGTAATTTTATTAACACAGAAGACTTACTCTTCTTTTTTCTCCTCTTCAGGAATCTCTGAAGTACAGTGTGGGCAACGTGTTGCCTTGATATTGATATCTGTGCAACAGAAAGGACATTTCTTTGTAGTAGGAGCTTCTTCCTTTTTCTTGCCGAGTGACTGCGCCTTGTTGATAGCCTTAACAAGCAAGAATACAACTAACGCCATAATAAGGAAGTTGATAACTGCTGCAATAAATGCACCATAGGCCCATACAGTAGCGCCGAGCTCTGTAGCCTCAGCCGCAGTTTTTGCAGCTTCAATTTTTGCTAAATCAGCACCCTCAGGAACTTTTAAAATTTTAAACTGATCAGCAAAGTTGATACCGCCTGTGATAAGTCCGATGAATGGCATTACCAGATCGTTGATAAAGGAATTAACGATAGCCTGAAACGCACCGCCAACAATGACAGCAACAGCCAAATCAACAACATTACCACGCATAATGAAAGTTTTAAATTCAGTGAAAAACTTTTTCATTTTCATTGTCCCCCTATATTAAATTTTATTAAAGAGTTGCTTTGTGATGAACTTTCTTGCCCTTCTTAACAACAACGTAGCCCTTTTCAAAATCTGCCTTTGAAATTACAGCAAACATATCAGTAACTTTGTTGTCATCAAGTGACACACCGCCCTGCTGGATAAGACGCTTGCCCTCACCCTTTGTACCGATTAAGCCACACTTGAGCATAAGGTCTAAAACAGAAATTGCATCGTCTGTAAAGTCAGCGTCTGTTAAAGCTGTAGTTGGCATATTGTCTGTGTCAACACCCTTTGAGAAAAGTGCACGTGCACCCTCCTGAGCTTTCTCAGCCTCTTCTTCACCGTGGATAAGCTTTGTAAGCTCATAAGCTAAAACTTCCTTAGCCTTGTTGATTTCACTGCCCTCAAGCTTTGCGAGTTCTTCAATCTCTTCAAGTGGTAAGAATGTGAGCATCTTTAAGCACTTAACAACGTCAGCGTCGTCAACGTTTCTCCAATACTGGTAGAAATCGAATGGTGATGTTTTTTCAGCAGAAAGCCATACTGCGCCTGACTGAGTCTTACCCATCTTCTTACCCTCAGAGTTAAGGAGAAGGTTAATTGTCATAGCATGAGCATCTTTTGAAAGCTTTCTTCTGATAAGCTCTGTACCACCGAGCATATTTGACCACTGGTCATCGCCACCGAACTGCATATTACAGCCGTATTTCTGGTAAAGAGCATAGAAGTCATAAGACTGCATAATCATATAGTTAAACTCAAGGAAAGAAAGACCCTTTTCCATACGCTGTTTGTAGCACTCAGCTGTGAGCATACGGTTAACTGAGAAACAAGCGCCAACTTCTCTTAAAAGCTCAACGTAATTCAAATCTAAAAGCCAGTCAGCGTTATTTACTAAAAGTGCCTTGTCGTCAGAAAAGTCGATGAAACGGCTCATCTGCTTTTTGAAGCAATCAACATTGTGCTGGATTGTTTCAGTTGTCATCATCTGACGCATATCTGTACGACCTGATGGGTCACCAATCATAGCAGTACCGCCACCGATAAGAGCGATAGGCTTGTTGCCAGCCATCTGCAAACGCTTCATAAGACAAAGTGCCATAAAGTGTCCAACGTGTAAGCTGTCAGCAGTTGGGTCAAAACCAATGTAGAAAACAGCCTTACCGCTGTTAACCATTTCTCTGATTTCTTTTTCGTTTGTAACCTGTGCAATAAGACCACGGGCTACGAGTTCTTCGTAAACTCCCATTGTAATTTTCCTCTCTATCTGTAATATGTGTACAGTATATATTCTAAATAATAATTTTGCAAGTTTTTACTTGTTTTTTTCACGATTTTTTTGCTTTTTCTTGTAGTTAGGTTTTACGTGCTTTCTGTTTTTTGATTTTGGCTTATCTGAAACCTTAGCATATTTTTCAGGAATTTTTGCGTTAATAAGACAATTCTTTCCTGTGCCAATCAAATCCCTGCGACCCGCTTTAACAAGCGCTTCTATAACAAGCTCGCGGTTCTGCGGCTTGAAATACTGTAACAACGCACGTTGTAAAGCTTTTTCGTGAGGTGACTTTGCAACATATACTTCTTTCAATGTATAAGGGTCAAGACCAGTGTAATACATACAGGTTGAGATTGTGCCAGGAGTAGGATAGAAATCCTGTACCTGATCAGGGTGTATCTTCTCACGCTTTAAGTAAAGGGATAACTCAACAGCCTCTTTTAACGTAGAACCAGGGTGTGAGCTCATAAGGTACGGAACAAGATACTGCTCTTTTTTAGCCTGTGCAGTCTTGCGATAAAACTCATCCTGAAAACGCTTGTATGTTTCAATGTGAGGCTTACCCATTTTGTCGAGCACAATGTCAGAACAATGCTCAGGAGCAACTTTCAGCTGACCTGAGATATGGTGCTCAACAAGTTCCTTGAAAAATCTGTCGGATTCATCTTCCATAAGATAGTCAAAGCGGATACCCGAACGGATGAACACTTTTTTTACTCCGTCAAGATGTCTGAGTTCTCGAAGTATCTCAATGTAGTCATCGTGGGACACTTGTAAGTTCTTGCACGGAGTCGGAGCAAGGCATTTTTTACCTTTACACAGTCCTGCTTTTTTCTGTAATTCACAGCTTGGCATGCGGAAGTTCGCTGTAGGCCCGCCGACATCGTGGATATAACCTTTAAAGTTTGGTGATGCAATAAGCTTTTTCGCTTCTTCAATAATACTTTCGTGACTTCTGACTGTAACAGCTCGTCCCTGATGGAAAGCAATAGCACAGAAGTCGCATCCACCAAAACATCCACGATTGTGAGTTATGGAAAACTCAACTTCCAAGATGCCCGGTACACCACCCAAATCTTCGTATGACGGATGGTAAGTACGCTCGTACGGTAGTGAGTAAACGTGGTCAAGTTCTTCTGTAGTTAGTGGTGGCATTGGTGGTGTTTGCACAAGTATCATATTACCGTCGCGCTGAATCATCGTTTTGCCACGAACTGCATCGTACTCATCGAGCTCTTTTCTTGTAGCAATAGCGTAGTCAACCTTGTCTGTGCTGACACGCTCAAAGGTAGGAAGCTCAGTAACACTCATAGGAGCGTAGTCCGAGGTTTTCACAGCGTAACAGATACCACGAATATCACGTAACGCTTCAACTGTATATCCCTCGTTTAGTCTGTCTGCAATCTTGATAGTCTGATTCTCACCCATACCGTAAATTATGATATTAGCCTTTGAATCAAACAAAATCGAGTGACGGACTTTATCATCCCAGTAGTCATAGTGAGCAAAACGTCTCAAACTGGCTTCAAGTCCACCTAAAATGATGACAGACTCAGGGAAAAGTCGCCTTACGATGTTGGAATAAACAATCGCCGCTCTATCAGGACGTTTACCCATCACGCCTCCTGCTGTGTAAGCGTCAGTTTTTCTTCTTTTTTTAGCAACCGTATAGTGAGCAACCATACTGTCGATGTTGCCCGATGTAATCATAAAGCCAAGTCGTGGTGTGCCAAACTGCAGAAAATCTTCATCAGACGAGCAATCAGGCTGGGATAAAATAGCAACCTTGTATCCCCTATCTTCAAGCACACGCGAGATAATTGACACACCAAACGACGGATGGTCAACATAACTGTCACCTGTGATGAAAACAAAGTCTACGCCATCCCAACCTCGTGCTTTGACTTCATTTATTGAAATTGGTAGAAAAGCCATAGTGCTCTCCTTAAATTTGTATTTTGTATATATTCAGCTTGTTTTATAATTCTAAATTAGAATTCTTCTTCAGAATCATAATCATCATTTTGTGGAACGTCCATAACGTGGTTACGCTCAAGCCACTCATTATATGTCAAAAGCACTTCTCTAGCCTTTGAACCCTGATGAGGACCAACAATACCCATCTGTTCCATATCATCAACCATTCTGCCGGCTCTTGCATAACCGACTTTAAGTCTACGCTGTAACAGTGATGTAGAAGCCTGTCCTGCTTCAACAACAATCTTGATTGCTTCTTCCATAAGAGAGTCAACGTCAGGGTTGTCATTTGAAGCTGCCTGAGCACCCTTTGCATCCTTGCCGAGTTCTTCAGCGGCAATTCTGCGGATACGCTCCTCAACTTCGTTATTGTACTGAGCATCGTGTGATTTCTTAATGTAACCTGTTACACGTTCAATTTCTTCATCTTTTGCAAAACATCCCTGTACACGCACAGGCTGTGATGCACCAACTGGAGCAAAGAGCATATCACCTCGACCGATTAACTTTTCAGCACCGCTCGCATCAAGAATTGTACGAGAGTCGATGTTTGAACTAACCTTAAGTGCGATACGTGACGGAATGTTCGCTTTGATAACACCTGTAATAACGTTAACAGACGGACGCTGTGTAGCGATAATAAGGTGCATACCAGCAGCACGAGCCATCTGTGCAAGACGACAGATTGCATCTTCTACTTCAGAAGGTGCCGCCATCATAAGGTCGGCAAGCTCGTCGATTGCTATTACAATCTGTGGAAGCTTTTCCTTTGCAACCGGAAGTCCTCCAACTTCAAGGCAGGTTTCCTCGTCATCGTCGCTCTTTTTGTTCTGTGCAATGTACTCAAGATTCTTCTCGATAAGTCGGTTGTAAGAACTAATGTCCTTGCAATCATATTCAGAAAACAGTTTGTAACGATTGAGCATCTCAGAAACTGCCCAGTTAAGTGCACCAGCGGCTTTTTTAGCATCAGATACAACCGGCACGAGCAGATGCGGAATACCCTTATATTTTGAAAACTCAACCATCTTAGGGTCGATAAGCAAAATCTTCACTTCATCAGGAGTAGCCTTGTAAAGAATACTCATAAGCAGAGAGTTAACGCATACAGACTTACCTGAACCTGTTGTACCTGCAATAAGCAAGTGAGGCATTTTGGAAAGGTCTGTTACAATGATATCGCCCGAGATATCCCTACCGAGTACGCAAGAAAGTTTGCTTTCACTCTTAGAAAACTCTTTAGAATCAATAAGTTCTCGTAAAGATACCATACTTGTAACTTTATTTGGCACCTCGATACCAATTGCGGCTTTGCCCGGAATTGGCGCTTCAATACGAACACCCTTTGCAGCAAGGTTAAGTGCAATATCGTCAGAAAGATTTGTAATCTTGCTGATTTTAACACCGGCGGCTGGCTGAAGTTCGTATCTAGTTACAGATGGTCCACGGCAGATGTTAATAATATTCGCGTTTACGCCAAAGCTCTTGAGAGTTTCAACAAGCTTTGTTGCGTTGTTCTGCAATTCAAGCATTGCTGATGAATTCTCTGTATCAGGGGCAGGGTCAAGCAGTTTAACAGGTGGAAAACAGTAAACCTTTTTAGGAGTTTCTTTCTTAGCCTTTTCAACCTGCTTTTCCATATCTGTTGTCTCTTTTTGTAAATCAACAGGAACTGTCTGTGGGTCTGCTTGTTTAGCTCCGTCAGACATAACTGAGGCTGTTTTACGTTTTGAAATTTTGTCAGCAATTGATGATGCATCCTGAACTTCAGGCTCTGCCATAACGCCGTTATTTGCGTTTTTGATTATATCGATAATCTGCTGGTCAGCCTGTATTTCAGGTGTAATGACCTTCTCTTTTTTCTTAACAGGTTTTTCATCAATCGGGATATCTATGCGGTCCTTATGCTTAGCTTTCGGGATGTGATAATCAACAATCTGTGGGATTTCTTCTTGAGTTTCTTGTGCGTCTTGTTGCTCGACCATTTCTATGTACTCAGTTCTTCTGCGACGGGTTTCTTCCCTGTGCTTAGCATAGCGAGCGTATTGTTTATGTGCGGCGTTAGCAATATCAGAAAGCGTTACACCTGTCATAACCATCACAATTACAATAAGAGCAACAATGACGATTATAATGGATGGTGCTGTTGTAAACCAAGCTCTGAAAGGATAACCGAGCACTGCACCGAAAAATCCGCACATACTTTCCCCAGCAGCTGAGCCTTTGTAGGCATCAGCAAGAGCTTGAATGTAAGTTCTCTTTTCGTTATAGTCTATGCTACCGCAAAGATAAATAAGCGTGCAAGTCAGCATAACAATTGCTATAGAAAAGGAAACCTTAAGCCCTTTGTGGGACATCTGCTTTTCCTTCGCTGTCATTATGCCCATATACAAGAACACAAACGGTATCAGCAAAAAACAGAATCCAAACAACCCTATCATACACTGTCTGAATGAAAACCACAGGTTACCACCTTTGATGATAAGCAGTGCGAAAAACAACACAGATGTAGCAACAAGCAACAGTGCTTTAAGCTGTGGGTTCATTCCCTGTGGCGGTGGCGCAACTTGTTTTGCTCCTCTGCCCTTTGACGATGAACCTTTAGGATTACTTTTATTTGGTTGAGTTTTCTTGACCGGCTTTTTCGCAGTTTGTTTAGTAGCCAAGTTGTTCACTCCTAATTTCTCATTTCTGATTTATTATTCTAATACAGAATTATACAAAAATATTGTGGCCAACGTTCATTTCAATAATGCTGACTACAATTACTGCAAGAGCAACAATTGCTGTGTAAGCAATAAAGATATACATCTTGTTTGTCTTTAAAAGCCACTTAAAGAGTACGATTGAAAGATAGCCGACAATTGCAGAGGCAATCATACCTGCAATAATAACACCAACAGAAATACCAATTCCCTCAGGTGATGACAGAGCATCGGAAAGTTCGAGCACAGCAGCTGCAAGGATTGATGGGATAGCCATAATGAAAGTAAAATCAAGAGCTGTCTGGCGGTTAACACCACGCATCTGTCCTGCTGCTAAAGTTGAACCGCTTCGTGACAAACCAGGGAAAATTGCCGCACAACACTGTGTAAGACCAACAACCAGAGCGTCAACAACTGTAAGAGATTGCTTACCTGCACCCTTTTCTGTAAGAGTTCCGTTTTCCTTAGCTTTTTTAATAAGTCGGTTGTTGAATACATTACCAAGTGTGAGCAAAATACTTGTCATAAACAAAGAGATACCTACGATAATGAAGTATTCCTCACCGCCCGAAATAACGTCAGCAAAGTCTTTTACGTTCATTCCTGTTCCTGGAATTGGCATAAACAATAAGAAAAGTGGCAACAAACCGATAATAAGCATAAAAATCATATTTCGGTCGTGGTTCATATTCTTAAAAGTAAACTTACCTGTGATCACATCTTTGATGATAGCAAAGAATTCTTTAATAAGTCGCCATATCAGTTTGTAGTAGAAGGCAACAACTGCAACCAGTGTGCCGATATGTAACATAACATTAAAGAAAAGATTTCCTTCGGTAACACCCATAATGTGTTGTGTTATAGCGAGATGTCCCGAACTTGATACAGGTAAAAATTCAGTTAATCCCTGAACAACACCCTGAATTATAGCATCAAAAATACTCATATAAACCTCCGTGTTAAAATTTATTATATACCTTGTGTTACAAAGCTTTATGTAACGCCAAAAGGCGTTTTATTCTTTTATGGAATTATCCTCCATATTACCTTTTGCACTGTTTATCATTTCAAAAAGACAATCGGTGGCATCTTTAAGTGTACCGACTTCATCAACAAGCCCTTCATCAACAGCTTCCTGTCCCTCTAATATAGTCCCGATATCAGTAACAAGCTCACCTGTGTTGAGCACAAGCTCAGTGTAACGCTCTTTTGAAATGTTGGAATTTTCAGCAACAAAGGTTGTAATCCTGTCCTGCATACGTCTGAAATACTCAAAAGTCTGCGGAGCACCCACAGTAAGCCCTGTGGTACGTACAGGATGAACGGTCATTGACGCACTTTTTGCGATGTAGCATTTATCCGAAGCTACAGCAAGCGGAATTCCGATTGAATGTCCACCGCCTAAAACAATAGACACCGATGGTTTTTTCATACCCGAAATGAGCTCGGCAATCGCAAGACCAGCCTCAACATCACCGCCTGCGGTATTGAGCAAAATGAGCAGTCCATCTATCCTCTCATCCTCGTCAATTGCGACAAGCTGAGGAATAACGTGCTCATACTTAGTGGTCTTATTACTGGACGGCAAAATAAAATGTCCTTCAATCTGACCAATAATTGTTAGGCAATAAATAACCGTATCGCCTCTTCTGGTTATTACCGAACCGATATTTCCGATTCGTTCGTGATAATTGTCACCATTAAACTGTTCGGTAAGGTCAGGCTCGCTTTCAGTACCTATTTCGTTTTCACAGTTACTTTTCGCTACTCTGAATGCGTCATTATATTCTGTGTTCATAAAAAATGCACCTCCACGGGTAGCATCTCCCAAAAACACAAAATAATGTATATAACTTGTTTCATTATAACATTATTTAGAGTGCTCTTCAAGAAAAATACGCAAATTTCTATATTATAATTTTATTTTTACCATAATGTAGTATGCTATAATGTAATATTTTATAATTGGAGGATAACAAGTGAGTCCAAATTTCGTTTATGGAATTATTATAGCAGTATGCGTTTTGCTTTCTGCGTTTTTCTCATGCACAGAAACAGCGTTTTCATGTGCAAATAAAATCAGACTGAAAAGTCAAGCTGACAACGGAGTTAAAAGAGCCGCAAAGGCACTGTGGGTGTGCGACAATTTTGACAAGGTGCTCACAGCGATTCTTATCGGCAACAACGTTGTTAACCTCGGATGTTCGTCTATCGCTACCGTGCTATGTATGGATTTGTTCAAAAACTACGGAGCGGCTATTGCGACAGGTGCGACAACATTATTAGTACTTACATTTGGTGAAGTTATACCGAAATGCTTCGGCAAAGAAGCATCTGACACTATCGTACTTTACACAGCATCAATCCTCAAAACTCTCACTATCGTTCTCACACCATTCGTATATTGCTTTTTAGGAATTAAAAGTGCTGTTATGAAACTGGCAAACATAAAAAAAGACCAGCCAAGTGTAACCGAGGACGAGCTAAAATACATCATTGAATCAATCGAAGAAGAAGGTATTCTTGAAGAACAGGAAAGTGAAATGGTTCAGTCTGCTCTTGAGTTTGACGAAAAGACAGCACTTGAAATTCTAACACCTCGTGTTGACGTTGTATTTATCGACGTTGACGATGATGAAGAAAACATTAAAGAAATTATTATGCGTGAGAGATATTCGCGTATTCCTGTTTATCAGGACAACATCGACAACATTATCGGCATTTTGCAGACAAGGGATTATCTTGAACAGTTAAGTGAAAACAAAAAGCCTGATATCAAAGAGCTTGTCACAGAAGTTCACTTCATTTACAAGTCAAGAAAACTCTCTGACATTTTATCGGATTTCAAAGCCAAAAAGCTCCATATGGCAATCGTCACCGACGAATACGGCGGAATGCTCGGCATTGTTACTATGGAAGACTTGCTTGAAGAGCTGGTTGGTGAAATCTGGGACGAAGACGAAGACGAAGAACGCACATACACAAAGCTCAAAGACGGCAGATACATCATCAGCGGTGATATGGATTTATCTGACTTGTTCGATATTTTTGAAATGAACGACGACGATGATATCGAGAGTATTTCAGTTGGTGGATTCATCGTTGAACAACTCGGAACAATACCTGTTATCAATCAAACAATCCAGTATAAAGACCTGACAATAACAGTAAAGCGTATCAAAAATAACCGCATACTTTCAGCCTTTGTATCAAAATCAGAAGAAGAATAAACATAAAAAAGCCCCGAACGAAAAGTTCGAGGCATTTTTTATGTGTATTAAATTATTAATAGTTTTCAGCTTTGATTCTGAAATAAGCTCTTGGATGTGCACAAACTGCACAAATCTCAGGAGCTTCAGTGCCAACTACGATATGACCGCAGTTACCGCACTCCCAGATAACAATAGAGCCTTTCTTGAAAACTTCGCCATTCTTAACGTTAGCTAAAAGCTTTCTGTAACGCTCTTCGTGCTCTTTCTCAATTTTTGCAACGCCT
>JAFUOM010000102.1 GCA_017481885.1 Ruminococcus sp. | reverse complement strand
TGCGCCTTGTTCAAGTGTCCCACAAGGATAATCGCACAACTGTACTTCTCTGCAATTCTGCCGAGCTGAGAGAGAATGGCACGGACTTCGTTTGCTCGGTTCATATCCACCCTTGCGCCGATATAGGCTTGCATCGGGTCTAAGATAATCACCCGTGCGCCCGTTTCCGCAATCGCCTTTTCCACTCTCTCATCAAGCATCGTCAGCGCCGCTTCCGACTCGTCAATCACTTTGATTTGAGAACATTCTGCATCACCGGCAAGAAGGCGGGGCTTGATGGTATCGCCAAGCCCATCTTCTGCGGTCTGATAAATTATTTTAATTGGCTCACGATCAGTATCGTCGCAGGGGAGTTTTGCTCCCCTTGACAATAGCGCCGCCAATCGCAGTATCAACGTTGTTTTTCCTTCGCCGCCGTCGCCGTGAATAATGGTCAGTTTTCCAAACGGGATATAGGGATACCACAGCCATTCCACTTCTTTGACGGCAACTTCATCCATACTGATGATTTTTAATTCTGCCATAGGCGATACCTCCTTTTTCAAATTTCTTCAAAACTATTGAAATTGGAGGAGCTTTCGGTTATAATATTTGCAGTATATTTTTGAGAAGGCTGTTCCTTATCTGCGCCAACAGATAGTTTCGGAACAGTCTTTTCGGTTTTATATGCCATCCTTTCGCCCCTTCATTCCATATAGTGTAGTGTTGATTTGGTCAATGCGGTCGAGCAAATTATCGTGAACGGCGTTGCCTGCTTCGATGCGTTTAAGTTCATCGAGTACAGCGGCAAGTTCGTTGCGGAGTGCCTTATACACTCTCGGATTGCCGACCACCGTAATTTGCTGTTGCAGAGCACGGGCACAAAGGTAATCCTGTTTTGTGAGTCCCGATATTCTGACGTTGCTATCCAAAATATCCGCCTCCTGCGGCGACATTCTAAAAGCGATTGTTTTGCTTCTCCAACGGTTGTGACGATCAAGATTTTTAGCTGACATTTTCAATATCCATCCTTTCATATTCAAGTTTCTTTGCCATTTCCGTCTGCTTTGACGGGAATAGGTGTGCATAGCGGTAAGTGATTTCAATGCTTTCGTGACCTACTCGGTCAGCGATTGCTACCGCAGAAAATCCCATATCAATGAGTAGGGAAATATGGCTGTGGCGCAAGTCGTGAATGCGGATACGCTTCACTCCTGCGGCTCTTGAGCCACGATCCATTTCACGATGTAGATAGTTCTTTGAAATCGGGAAAATACGGTCTTTCTTTTTATAGCCGTAAAGCATACCGATATAATCCTGCATTTCTTCACAAAGGAATTGCGGCATTTTGATGGTGCGGTTACTTTTCTTTGTTTTCGGTGTGGTAATTACATCCTCACCGTGCAAACGCTGATAGGACTTGCTGATTGTAACCGTACCTTTTTCAAAGTCGAAGTCCCCCGCAGTCAGAGCGAGCAATTCGCCCTCACGGATTCCGCACCAATACAGCATTTCAAACGCATAAAAGGAAACGGGCTTATCCATCATTTCATCGGCAAACTTCTTGTACTCGTCTTTTGTCCAAAACTTCATTTCCTTGCGTTCCTCTGTACCCATATTACCGGCTTTTGCGGCGGGGTTAGAACGAAGGTCATAGTGTCTGACAGCGTGGTTAAAAATGGCGCTGAGCTGATTGTGGACGGTCTTGAGATAGGTTCGTGAGTACGGCTTCTTCTTTTCATCACGAAAAGCAAGCAGTTCATTCTGCCAAGCGATTACATCCTTCGTGGTGATCTCGCTGACATTTTTCTTTTCAAAATAGGGTAAAATCTTGGTTTCAATGATATGCTTTTTTGTCAGCCAAGTGTTTTCCTTTAATCGGGGTTTCATATCCTTGATATAAAGCTCCACAAAGGCGGCGAAATTCATATCCATATCAGCAGCACTCTGCTGTTGGAATACTCGTTCCCACTCTTGGGCTTCACGCTTGGTTTCAAAGCCACGCTTGCATTTCTGCTTGCGTTCGCCCTTCCAATCCAAGTATCGGGTTAAAACATATCAAGTGCCGTTATCTTCATTTTTATAAACAGGCATTCTTATTCTCCTTTCTGGCTTCGTACAGCCTTTCGTTAAAGTATTCTCGATTAATTCTTCCTGAGATGGTTATAAAACCTTTGCGCTTTAATTCCTCGTTCAGTTCCCGAATTACCTTGTAGGCATAAGAGGTTGAAACGTCGAGGATTTCAGCGACTTCTTCTACTCGCATAAACTGTTGTCCCATAGGTTATCCTCCTTTCTTAGTTAGTTAAGCTTTGCGCCGTTCTACCCAAGTGCCGTTCCTGCCCCTGCTTTGTCAGCGGCGTTGTTTCGCTCGCTCCGTTGCCACCGGAGGTCTTGGCAAAATCATATCCCACTTGGACGGTCATTCAGTTGTTTTGAAAACCTCCCATATAACGTCATAAATCGGAAGATTTATGCATAGTTACGAGGAAAGTTTTCTCCACTAAGCGTATTTGCTTAGTGCACATCATCATTATACTAAGCATATTTGCTTTTGTCAAGTGGTTTGCGAGAAAATACTAAACAAATTTGTTTTGATTTCTCTTGACAACACTAAACATTTCTGCTATACTATGTACGAACACTTGAAAAGAGGTGCTTTTATGGCTATTAGCGAAAGAATTCACTTTTTCCGCAATCTGCGTGGAATGACACAAAAATATCTCGGTTTACAGCTCGGTTTTCCCGATAAATCTGCTGATGTTCGTATGGCACAGTATGAAACCGGTTCTCGCACTCCAAAAGCGGATATTGCCGCTACATTGGCAGAAGTGTTGGATGTTGCACCCGAAGCATTGAACGTGCCCGATATTGACAGTTACATAGGTTTGGCTCATACCTTCTTTGCACTTGAAGATCTTTACGGCATTACCGTCAGCGAAGTCGATGGGGAACTCTGCCTTAAAGTTAATGTTGACAAAGGCAAGGGTGCCGCAGAGGTTATCCGTATGCTTGCCGCTTGGAACGAACAGAAAGCCAAACTCGATGCAGGTGAGATCGACAAGGAAACCTACGACCAATGGCGCTATCACTATCCCAAGTTCGATACAACGGGCGGATGGGTTAAAGTTCCTTCCCAAGAACTCAGCGATGCAATGGTCGAAGCTTTCAAAGACAGACTAAAAGAAAACTAACCATAGTGAGGTAAAGCGTATGTGCGAGTTTTTCAAATGGTTGGTACACCCTGACAATATCAACGCCAATATTTTTGGACTAATTACCGTTATACTATCCGGAGGGCTTTCTTGGATTATTTCCGCTCTGTATTTCAAAAAAGGTAATCGTGATACATTAAGAGCCACCATTCTTCATCCAATGAAACGCATCTTAAATGATTCATATTCTTGGAACAACTATAAGGCGTTATCAGATTTGTATAAAGATTACGGCACCAAATACTTGAAGGACGAAGAAAGAGCAATAATTGATTCGCTTCTTGAGGCATATAAGAAAGTGTGTTCCTACAACTATGAGTTTGTATGTGCTGAAAGTTTGTTTTCTTATTTCAAATACAAACTTGAACAAAAAGGAATCGATACAAAGCCTGTACCTATTTACATAGACGACGAACTCGTCGATGTAGATTTCCCGCCCGACCTTTTGTATATAAGAGATGATCTCGCAAGAGTTGTACGTGATTATACACCGGAACACGATGAGCAGAACTGCAAAGATCGCATAATTGTTCTTTTTAACGAATATAAAACGAGTTGCTATACTAATGAGGAAATAACTTTCTTCGATGATTGTGCTTTGAATGATGTGCTGAAAAAAGCTCGTAATCGTATTGAGTGGAACGAGAAATTTAACACGATAAAAGATGCAAAGCAAAAATTCTTAAGTATGAAAGTCCTTAAATAACAAAAGACGACAAAAAAGCCCTTAACTGCGGTAATCCACAGTTAAGGGCTTTTTAATCGTCTAATACAGATTTAATTGTTGACAACAACCACTTGATAATTATTCTGATAACCTACAAGCCACTTGTGGTATAGAATAATAGTCGTTCTAAGGATTGTTATCAAATCGTTATCAAAAGGGGTGGGCGAATTCCGAAAATCCTTGATATTACTGGGTTTTTAGGATTTCTGTGATTATTCCCACTCGATTGTACCGATTGGCTTTGGAGTGAGGTCTAAAACGACACGGTTGATGCCATCAACTTCGTGTGTGATTCTGTCTGTGATCTTATGAAGTACAGAATATGGAATCTCTTCGATAGTAGCAGTCATAGCGTCAACTGTGTTTACAGCACGGATGATTGCAGGCCAGCCCTCGTATCTCTTGCCGTCTTTAACACCTACGCTCTTGAAATCAGGAACTGAAATGAAATACTGCCATACTGTCTTTGCAAGACCACAATTGTCGAACTCTTCACGTAAGATAGCGTCTGCTTCTCTTAAAGCTTCGAGTCTGTCACGAGTAATTGCACCAAGGCATCTTACGCCAAGACCTGGACCAGGGAATGGCTGACGATCAACCATTGAAGATGGAAGACCAAGTGCTCTACCTACAACTCTTACTTCGTCTTTATATAAGAACTTAACAGGCTCAACGAGCTCGAGAATCATATCTTCGCCGTTAGGAAGACCACCTACGTTGTGATGAGCTTTAACGCCGTCACTCTCTAAAATATCAGGATAGATTGTACCCTGACCGAGGAACTTGATTTCGCTATGCTTAAGAGCTTCTTCGTTGAATACTTTGATAAACTCTTCGCCGATAATCTTACGCTTTCTCTCAGGGTCAGCAACACCTGCGAGTAAATCAAGGAATCTGTCAGTTGCATCAATATATACAAGGTTAGCGTCAAGGCCGTTTTTGAAAAGCTCAATAACGCCTTCGCTCTCGTTTTTACGCATTAAGCCGTGGTTAACGTGTACACAGAGGAGCTGTTTTCCGATAGCTTTGATAAGAAGCGCAGCTACAACAGAGCTGTCGACGCCGCCTGATAAAGCTAAAAGAACCTTCTTATCACCAACCTGTGCCTGAATTGCAGCTACCTGCTCATCGATAAACTTCTGAGCAAGCTCAGGTGTTGTGATTCTTTCAAGTGTTTCCGGTCTGACCGGCTTTACAATCTTTTCTTTTTCCATTCAAAACTCTCCTTTACTTATTCAATAAAACAAAACTTAGTTTGTATAATTATCAAAATAACCCTGAATTAATACTACAGGTGTACCCTTGTCACCTGAACCGCTGGTGAGGTCACAAAGTGAACCGATGAGATCGGTGAGCTGACGTGGAGTTGTGCCCTGTGAAGCCATACTACCAACAAGGTTGCCGTCTTTTTCACGGATACTCTTAGAAATAGCCTCTTTCAAAGCGTCACCGCTGAGGTCTTTGAAGTCGTTGTCAGCAAGGTACTTGAGTTTAAGCTCATTAGGAGTACCAATAAGACCGTCAGTAAATGCAGGAGAAACAACAGGGTCAGCAAGTTCCCAGATTTTGCCCTGTGGATCTTTGAAAGCACCGTCGCCGTATACCATAACTTCAACGTGCTTGCCTGTTTTCTCTAAAATGTTTTTCTGGATTTCTAAAACTAAAGGCTGGCAATCTCTTGGAAAGAGCTTGATAGTATCTTCAGTTGATTTATTTGAACCTAAAAGTCCGTACTTCTCGTTGCAACCGCTTCCGTTTACAGGAGCGTTAAGAATATCATCAAGACTGCAAACAACCTTAGCGCCTGCAGCTTTTAAGATACGCTTTGTACGAGCACGTGTATGGATATCACAGTTAATAATGCAATCAGCATAGTCAAGGATTGCCTTTGGCTGGTTAGCAAAAATAATCTCAACCTCTGCCCCACATTCTTTTACAAGGTCACCGTAGTAAGCTACGTAGTCAACACCTGTAAATGGGTGCAAATTCTCACCGAAGAGCTCGCGATAACGCTCAAGTGAAAGAACGTCACTGTATGGATTAACGCCTGCATCGTCAATCTTATCGATTGATACAAGCTCGTTACCAACTTCATCAGATGGATAGCTGAGCATAAGCACAACCTTTTTACATCCTTTTGCAATACCTCTTAAACAGATAGCGAAACGATTTCTGCTTAAAATTGGGAAAATAACACCAACAGTGCCGCCACCGAGCTTGTTCTTAACATCTTCTGCGATAGCATCGACTGATGCGTAGTTACCCTGTGCACGAGCTACGATAGACTCAGTTACAGAAATAACGTCTTTATCTCTGAGTTCAAATCCTTCATACTGTGCAGCCTCAAGTACGCTGTCAGTAACAATAGTAGCAAGGTTATCGCCCTCACGAATAATTGGACATCTGATACCTCTTGAAATAGTACCAACTCTGCGTTCTTTAGTTTCCATTGTGATTCCTTCCTTCTGGTAAGATTTTCTTACGACATATTATTTTATCATACAGGTACTTCAATATCAATAAAAAATTTACGATATTTTTGATGAAATACACATTTTAACAAATTTTTTTAAAATATTATTATCTAAGTAATATATTTTGTTAAAATCGCACTTTTAAACCTTGATTTATTTAAAAAGATAGTGTATAATACAGTTCGTTGGGCCGGTGTGTCGGAATGGCAGACGAGACAGACTCAAAATCTGTTGTCAGCAATGGCGTGTGGGTTCGAGTCCCACCACCGGCACCAAAACTCTCAGACCGTTAGGTTTGGGAGTTTTTTCTTTATGCTCTGTTTTGCATTAGCAAAGGCACCAGTATGCACTGGTGCCTTGTTTTATATTGTGCCGTATATTCTGTCGCCTGCGTCACCTAAACCAGGTACAATGTAGCAACTCTCGTTAAGATGGCTATCCTTTGCTGCACAGTAAATCTGCACATCAGGGTGCGCCTGAGAAAGCACCTCAATTCCTTCAGGTGCTGCAATAATGCAAAGAAACTTAATTGAACGTGGATTAGAGCGTTTAATAATTGAAATAGCGTCAACTGCACTTCCACCTGTCGCAAGCATCGGGTCAAGAACAAATACATCACGCTCACTGATATCAGCAGGAAGCTTGTTGAAATATTCAACAGGCTTGTGTGTTTCTTCGTCACGATAAAGTCCGATATGACCAACCTTTGCAGCAGGTACCATAGAAAGCATTGCATCAAGCATACCACATCCTGCTCTTAGAATCGGAACAAAAGCGAGTTTTCTGCCAGCAAGTTTCTTGCAAGTAGCTTTACAGATAGGTGTTTCAACCTCAACCTCTTCAAGTTCAAGGTCACGGGTTGCTTCATAACACATAAACATAGCAATCTCGGATATTAACTCACGAAACTGTTTGCTGCCTGTAGATTTATCACGCAAAATAGAAAGCTTATGCTGAATAAGCGGATGTTCGAAAATTGTAATCTGACTCATGCAAAAACCTTCTTTCTAAAATAATTAAAGTTCAAATGTACCTTCTTCGATAGCTGTAATCATACCAACACGACGTGTATGTCTGTCACCTTCAAACTCAGTGTTAAGGAAAATATCAGCGAGTTTTACTGCTGTTGGCTCATCAATTACACGTCCACCCAGTGCGATTATATTAGAGTTGTTGTGTCTGCGAGTCATTTCAGCCATAAACTCGTTTGTACACACAGCGGCACGGATGCCTTTCACTTTGTTAGCTGCCATTGATATGCCAATACCTGTGCCACAGCAAAGGATACCTAAAGAATCTGCATCCTCAGTTACAGCCTTTGCTACTTTATATCCATACTCAGGGTAATCAACGCTATCCTCGGTATAGCAACCGAAATCTGTGTAATCAAATTTGTTTTCCTTTAAATACTCAATAATTGCATTTTTGATATTAAGACCGCCGTGGTCACATCCCAAATATACTTTCATTTTTATCATTCCTTTTCTTTGTTTAATCTTTCACGCTCAGCCTGAGACGGTCTGAGGTATGTTGGCATCAAATTAGCCGAATTTAAAATTTCGTTTTTATTAATAAGCTCAACTGCAGCAAATGCAACAGAAGATGCTCTTTGATAACGTTTTGACGCTACACTCAGGGTCACATTGCTTTCACCTTTCTGCGAATAACAAAGCTGTGCACCATCACCAACCAAAATAATTGTTTTATCAATAGGTGCAAGCTCCGAAAACAATGCTTCGACGCTGATTGCCCTGTCGTCGCAAATACGACTTACAACACCATTGCTCACATTAAACAAAGCGTTGTACACCTGATTTCTCCTTGCATCCATACAAGCACAAATGACAACATCTTCACTGTCTACAAAATTATACGCCATAGAATGGAGAGTTGAAACACTAACACATGGTTTATCAAGCGCCATCGCCATTCCCTTGATAACTGACACACCAATACGGATGCCTGTAAATGAACCAGGACCAGTGTTAACTGCAAAGTAATCGATATCAGACAAACTTAGCTTTGTAGAACTCAGCAGAGCATCAATCATAGGCACAAGTGTTTGGCTGTGAGTGAGTTTTGTATTAATATAAAAATCTCCGATTAATTTATCTTCAACTGCATCATAGATACATACAGAAGCAGAATTTGCTGATGCATCAAGTGATAATATTTTCATACTCATCAAGTCCCTCTATTGTAAAAATACGCATACTTTCATCATCAGTTTTGTTAATAGTGATACGAATAGCTTTATCATCAAGTGCGTATTCAATGTTCTCACTCCACTCAATAACTATAACACCTGTATCCAGATAGTCATAAAAGCCTGTAGAATACAAATCGTCTTCACTTGTGATTCTGTACATATCAAAATGATAGATATTGTACTTGCCATTATACTCGTTAACAATGGCAAAGGTTGGACTGGAAACGCCGTAATCAAACGAAAGTCCACTCGCAAGACCTCTGGTAAACGCAGTCTTACCCGCTCCAAGGTCACCAAACATAGCGATAACCTCATCACCCTTGAGAATCGAAGCGATTCTCTTACCTAACTCTTCAGTTTCTTTGACACTTTTACTGATAAATCTAATCATAGCATACACTTTCCTACAAATTTACCGTAACATTCTATCACAACATAACCCTAAAATAATGCTATATAGAAAAATACAAAAAATTTTACTTTACATATATGTTATAATTCTTGATTAAGACAAGCTATTCTAATATAATACTAACATAGTTATAAATGATGGATGGTGAAACATTGAATTCTTTTACCAAAACAATTAAAAACTTTTTTGCTAAAACAGATAAGTTTCTGTGGCTGTTAACCATCGCTGCTGTAACGTACAGTATACTTCTGATAAGCAGTATGCAACGAACAAGCGACTACAACTATCTGCAATCACAGCTGATAGCGATTTTTCTGGGATACACAGTAGCAATTGTAGTATCTATGATCGACTACGAGCGGTTTTTACAAGCCTGGTGGTTACTCGGCTCAGTCGGATTATTTATGCTTACAATAGTTTTGTTCATCGGTATCAATGTTTCAGGTACAGATGACACTGCGTGGATAAGACTTCCGGGTGGCTTTTCTTTTCAGCCATCAGAGCTTGTTAAAATTATCATAATCATAACTTTTTCGAAGCATATTCAGATTCTAAGTTCAAGCGAGAAGTTACACACTTTGTTCGGAATGCTAACGCTCATTCCACACATAGCAATCCCTGTACTGCTTGTACATATGCAGGGTGACGACGGCACAGCACTTGTTTTTGTGTTTATTTTCATAATAATGATGTTTGCAGGCGGAGTTCAGCTAAGATATTTTACTATTATGCTGTTACTGCTCATAACGTGCGTCCCTATTCTGTGGACATATGTTCTCAATGATGAACACAAAAATCGTTTCAAGGCTCTTTTTGATATTGACGGAAACGCAATGACAAATTACGGATGGCAACAATTCCAAGGAAAGGTCTCCATTGCATCAGGCGGTCTTGAGGGATACGGACTAAAAAAAGGTCCGAGAGTAGCGTCCGGCATCGTACCTGAACAGGAAAACGACTTTATTTTTACAGTTGCAGGTGAAGAACTTGGATTTATCGGATGTTCGCTTATATTACTCATACTGCTGCTGATACTTATCAAAATACTGATAACCTCTATAAAATCACGTGATAATGCAGGAAGAAATATATGTATTGGTGTATTCGCAATGATTGCTTCGCAAACGGTTATCAACATTGGAATGGTACTCGGACTTTTGCCTGTTATCGGCATCACTTTGCCGTTTTTCAGCAGTGGCGGTACCTCTATTCTTTCTGTACTTATCGGAATTGGTCTGGTACAAAGTGTATACACACATAAAGATACCATTGAATCAAGCGGTGTGCTCAAACACAACAAATACAAATACACACTGAACAACTATTAAAAAAGCACGGTAGCTAAAACTACCGTGCTTATTTTTTTACTTTTTAGTTACATTTACACTCACAGTATATGTGCCGTAAACCCAACAATTCTGATAATCTTCTGTAAACTTGAATGTTACCGGCAACTCAAGGCTGACAGACTCTTTATCGATATCATCAAGCTTTGAAGTAAAATCGACCTGTGGAATAACCTGTGCTGAATTGATATTTTTAACGAGTTCACTTGGACCACAGACAACAACCTCTAAACGTGTAGTGTTGTATACTACATTGTACTTATCTGGATTTGCATCGGCTGCTGTAAAGTTGCTGACAGTAACCTTCTTAGTTTCATATCCTGACAAATCAATGTCTACTTTTGCCGAAGAGCTATCACTGAGGTTTTTGCATCCTGACGGCAAAGTGATGCCGTAATTGAATGTGTGCGAGCTGTTTGATAGCTGTGAAAAATCAAGCTTGCCGATAATAACCTTGTTATCAGTAATAGAATCAAGAACTGCCTGTTCAGCCGCAATATTAATCTTTCTAGGGTTAATGCTGATTGCAGGATAATTCTTTGGAGCATTAACAAGTTCTACATCAAGGGTAACTTCACGAATCGGCAACGGTGTCAGTGTAACTTCAATTCTATCTCTATCAGTTTCAGAGTAAACAATTTCTACTTCTTCACCTTCACCGTTGTAATATAAAAGCTCAAAAGTAGATTTCTTGCTGTTACCATCTGATGCATCAAGTATACCTTTGACAACAACTCTGTCAATAGAAGAAACCTCACTTTCAGGTCCGGACACAGTAACTGACGAATCTGAAAATGCCACATTGCCATAGTAATTTTCTTTTTCTACTTTACAAAGCACTTCGTCAGTAATGGTGAAAGTTTTTTCCATAAACCTGTCAACACACACCGTTACACTAGGCGGTGAGATACTGGAAACGAATTTATAGTTTGTCTTGACGCCAACCTTTTTAGCATCCAGCTCAAGAGTATACTCGTCAGGAATCATAATAGCATTTGTGTCAAGCGAATAAACCTGTATGTCAGAAGCAGTCAACGAGCCAACTGTAATTCTATTGCCCGTTACTTCGACAGAAGCTGTTTTTTCCAGACTGAAAACTTGTAAGCCATCTTCAACAGCTTCCTGTGATAATTCAAAATTAATCGGAATATCTGAAATAGTAACGTTACTCTCTGTCTGGGCATTAGCGTTAATAACAAACCAAATAATAAACGCTATTAATAAAGAAAGTACCATCAACACGACATTATTTGAAAGGAAACGATTTATAACACCTTTATTATTCATCATCTTTCTCCTTTCTGTTTCTGAACAAGACAGTGAAGAGGTCCTGCTTCTCATTATCAGCAGGGATGATAAGCTCGGTCAGTTTTTCAACCAGTTCTTTTCGGTCAAGTTCACGGATTAACTTTCCGCCAACAGCAATAGAAATAATGCCGGTTTCCTCTGAAACTACAACTACAACAGCATCTGACTCTTCGCTCATACCGATAGCAGCTCTGTGTCTTGTTCCTAAAGAAGAACTCAGTCGCTTGTTATCAGTAAGCGGCAAAATACATCCTGCAGACAAAACCTTGCCACCGCGGAGAATACACGCACCATCGTGTAAAGGTGCTTTGTTAAAGAATAAATTTCCAAATAACGCAACTGAAGTTGAGCTGTTGAGTTCAGTACCGCTTGCGGCAATTTCAGAGAGCAGTGTGTTACGTTCAAACACAATTAACGCTCCTGTTTTCGACTTACTGAAAACCGTCGCAACATCCGCTACGTCATTGATAGCTTTAGACCAGACAGCAGTTTCATCGTCATTTTTGGCAGAAAAATTTGAGAAGAATGAGCCTTTGGATATATTGCTTCTGCCGAGATGCTCAAGCATTCGTCTGAGCTCAGGCTGAAATACTATTACAAGAATGATTACAGCAAACTCGAAAAGCGATGTCAGAATAACATTTACCATTGTAAGGTCAAAAATCGCAGACGCAGCGTACGCAAGAACCAACACAGCAAGACCTTTGATAAGCTGTGCAGCTCGAGTTTGCCTTAGTAGCTTAAACAGATAGTAAATGATAATAGCTACCAGAACTATATCGACAGCATCACTGAAGCTGAACGTTTTAACAATTGCGCCAATGGTAGTCATCCAACTAGATAAAAAGCCCATATACTTCCTCCATTACATACTTTATGTTATTTTAACACACATCAGTTTTTATTGCAACTTAATTCTTTAATTTAATTATAGTTTTTTAGTGCAGATATAAGTTTTTTTACTTGATATTCGTTTGTAAATACAGACGGAGAAATTCTTACAGTGCCCTCTTCTATTGTATTCATATATTTATGAGCAAGCGGTGAACAGTGAAGACCAGCTCTGACTGCAATATCAAACTTAGAGCTAAGATAAGACGCTACTTCCTCGCTGTTTTTACCTTTAACCGTAAATGATAAAACAGGAGCAAAATTTTCTAAGTCAGGAGTGTCAGTGTACAGTCTAATTCGTTTGTCTTTTTTCATTGCATTATACGCAAGCTTAACTAAGCGGATTTCGTGGTTGTGAATTGTGCTGATACCTTTATCCAGTATAAATTCGATACCTTTATGCAATCCGCAAATCCCACAAATGTTCTGAGTACCACTTTCGAACCTATCAGGGGTAAAATCCGGTTGATTGTAATTCTGTGATTCGCTGCCTGTACCACCTTCAATTAAAGTATCAGGGAGTTTATCTGTGTTAACAACAAGTAAGCCTATTCCCATTGGACCATATAACCCCTTGTGTCCTGCACAACATACGTAATCATATCCATATTCAGCTATATCTATTGGTAAGACACCTGCACTTTGGGCGGCATCAAGACAGAACTTAATTCCATAGCTGTGAGCTAAGGCACAAATTCGTTCTACAGGCAATCTAATACCAAAAACATTTGATGCGTGAGTGCACACTACAAGTTTTGTTTTATCGTTAAAACAACTTCTGAAACTATCCAGAGTTTTGTCGTTATCTTCGGGATATACTGTAGCAACTGAATAGCTAATTCCTAGGGACTTCATTTTCTCCAATGGTCGCAATACAGAATTGTGTTCAAGGCACGAAATTACGCAGTGGTCACCTTTTTTTAGTACACCTTTAATTACAATATTGAGCGAATGTGTACAACCTGATGTAAAAACAACCTTGCTCTCATCATCTATATTAAAAAGCTTACATACCGCTTGCCTGCACTCAAACACCTTGTTTGCTGTATTTATGCTCATTCTGTGACCGCTTCTACCAGGATTTGCACAGTATTTTTTCAGCGATTCATCGACAGCAAATCTTACTGAATCAGGTTTTGGAAACGTTGTAGCGCTATTATCAAGATAAATCATACATTTTCACGTGCCACTCTGCCAATAATTTTGACTCCGTGTCTAAGTAAAATATCATTGGCTGTTTCTACATTTTCCGGTACAAACACACAATAACCACAGGAATATACCTGATGTGTTTTTGGAGTTCGTTCGATATATGAACGGATTTTATATCTATCAAGAATCCTCTTTGCCTTCATAGCGTATGTCACAGAAGGTACAAGTATCAATTGTTTTTCCATAAAAATTTACACCTCTACATTTTTATTACCATAATATGTAAAAAATATAGAGGTGTTATTATAAATAATATTAAGTTTCAGATAAAAGATTACCCATATTGTACATACCGCACTGCTTATCCTTTAAGTATACAGCGGCATTAACTGCACCAACAGCAAAAACTTCCTTTGATAAAGCCTGATGCTTTAAAGAGAATATTTCGTCGTGTCCGGCAAAAATAACTTCGTGCTCACCGACGATTGTGCCACCACGAATTGCGTGGATACCAATTTCGTTTTTATCACGCTTTTTTCTTACTGAGTGTCTGTCGTAAACATACTGTGAATCTGTGAGAACTTCTGAGATGCCGTCTGCAATCATCAGAGCTGTTCCTGATGGTGCGTCGATTTTCTGATTATGATGCTTCTCGATAATCTCTACATCAAAGTTACCACCGAGTACTGCAGCAGCTTTTTTTGAAAGCTCAATAATCAAATTAATACCGAGTGACATATTACCCGAATAGAAAACAGCAACTTCCTTTGATGCTTCCTTAATCTTTGCAACCTGTTCCTCAGAAAAACCTGTTGTGCAGATAATAAGCGGAGTTTTTGTATTCTTAGCGTAAGTTAACATATCATCTAAAACTGATGGATTAGAAAAATCAATAATAACATCGCCTTTAACATCAACATCAGCAAAATTGCGATACACTCTATATTCTGAATTATCGCCATACAAATCAACACCAGCGATAATATTGCAATCTTCACGCTCGTTTACAGCTTTTGTAACAGCGAAACCCATTTTGCCATTGCAACCATTTAATATAATTTCAGTCATTTTTACTTCCCCTTTAAAATGGAATTTAGCAAAACAGGGCGTATTAAAACGCCCTGCTAATAATTACTTTGAATATTTACCGATTAGATTGTACTTGTTAAGACAATCTTTTAAGTCGTGGTAACCTCTGTAGCTCATAGGTACGAGCGGAAGTCTGCACTCACCTGCGTCAAAACCAACAAGGTTCATAGCAGCTTTAACAGGGATTGGGTTAACATCAGAGAACATAATATCCATAAGTTCAACATAATGGAAGTTCATTTTTGCAGCTTCAACAAAGTTGTTATCAAGACAAAGCTGACAAATCTGATGCATCTCCTGTGGGCAGAAGTTTGCAAATACTGAGATAACACCAAGAGCACCAAGTGACATAAAAGGAACTGTCTGGTCATCGTTACCTGAATAGATATCAAGCTTATCGCCACAGAGTGAACGTGTCTGTGAAACAGATGAAATATCGCCGTTTGCTTCCTTTGTAGCAACGATGTTCTCGTGTTTACAAAGCTCAGCATATGTCTTTGGAGCGATGTTACAACCTGTACGTGATGGAACGTTGTATACAATCATAGGGAGGTCAACGTTGTCAGCGATAGTTGTAAAGTGACGAACAAGACCAGTCTGTGATGTTTTGTTGTAGTAAGGTGTTACGCACAAAAGTGCATCTGCACCGCTGATCTGAGCTGACTTAGAAAGCTCGATAGCTGTGTTTGTGTCGTTGCTGCCTGTACCTGCAATTACAGGAATTCTGCCGTTAACTTTCTCTGATACGAAAGAAAGAACTTCACAGTGTTCCTTAACAGATAATGTAGCAGCTTCGCCTGTTGTACCGCAAGCAATAATAGCATCGGTACCGTTTTCAATCTGGAATTCAAGCAGCTGAGCTAAAACATCGTAGTTAACGCTACCGTCAGCCTTCATCGGTGTGATAAGTGCAACGCCTGAACCTGTAAAAATTGGTTTACTCATATAGGGCCTCCAATTAACAATTAGTCAAGATAACCTTCTGCACAGAGGAGCTCTGCCATAAGCACAGCACCGCCAGCAGCACCTCTTAATGTGTTGTGTGACATACAAACAAATTTCATATCGTACTGAGTATCTTCTCTGAGTCTACCGATAGAAACAGCCATACCGTTTTCAAGATTACGCTCTGACTTAATCTGTGGTCTGTCAGGCTCAGTGAAGTAGTGTAAGAAGTTCTTTGGAGCACTTGGAAGTTCAAGTTCCTGAGCACGACCTACGTAGTTTTGCCACTCAGCGATAACTTCGTCTACGCTTGGTTTGTTCTCGCAACCGAATGACATAAATACTGCAGCAGAGTGACCATCTGATACAGGAACACGGATACACTGTGATGTAATAGAAATATCGTCTGTAGGAACAATCTTACCATCAACAATGTTACCCCAAATCTTGAGAGGCTCCTGCTCGCTCTTCTCTTCCTCACCGCCGATGTATGGGATTACGTTATCTACCATCTCAGGCCAACGCTCGAAAGTTTTACCTGCACCTGAAATTGCCTGATATGTACAAGCAAGAACCTTTGTCACGTTGTACTTCTCTTTAAGTGGGTGGATAGCAGGAACGTAGCTCTGGAGTGAGCAGTTAGATTTAACAGAAATGAAACCTTTCTTTGTGCCAAGACGCTCACGCTGAGAAGCAATAATCTGAGCGTGGTCAGAGTTAATCTCAGGGATAATCATTGGAACATCAGGTGTCATACGATGTGCAGAGTTGTTAGACATTACAGGGCACTCAGCTTTAGCGTAAGCTTCTTCCAAAGCCTTGATTTCATCTTTCTTCATATCAACTGCACAGAATACAAAGTCAACGAGAGCAGCAACTTCTTCTACCTTGCTTGCATCCATGATAACCATATCTTTCATTGACTCAGGAATAGGGGATGTCATTGCCCATCTGTCTTTAACACACTCTTCGTAAGTTTTACCTGCTGATCGTGGACTTGCAGCTAATGCTGTAACTTTAAACCAAGGGTGGTTTTCAAGCAAGAGAGCGAATCTCTGGCCAACCATACCTGTTGCACCAATAATGCCGACTTTGTACTGTTTCATAATAATTCCTCCGATTTCAAAAAAACGGTTGTGTTTTTCTCAATAATAATATATTATATATCTTATGTTTGAATACACAATACACATATTTTTGTATTTTTTCTTACCTTATACTATATCACTATGATAATTCTTTGTCAATTTCATTTATTTAAGAATATTAATAATATATAAATTTGAGAGGCTATTAAAATGAAAACTGTGGATTTTTATTATGACCTACCAAAAGAGTTGATTGCTCAGACTCCGCTTGAGCCTAGAGACAGCTCTAAAATGATGGTTTTAAGCAGAAAAGACGGAAGTATTTTACACAAACATTTCTACGATGTGATTGATATGTTAAGTGAAGGCGACTGCTTGATTTTAAATGATTCAAGAGTCCTTCCGGCACGAATTTTCGGCAACAAAGAAGATACAGGAGCAAGTGTTGAGTTTCTGATGCTCAGACAGATTGAAAACAACACATGGGAAACACTGGCAAAACCCGGCAAAAAAGCAAAAATAGGAACTACGTTCATTTTTGGTGACGGTATTATGACCGGCACTGTAAGGGACGTTACCGAAGAAGGCAACCGAATTATCGACTTTGAGTGTGAAGAAAGCATTTACACAGCACTTGATAAAATAGGTCAGATGCCTCTTCCCCCTTATATCACAGAAAAGCTGAATGATAAAGAAAGATACCAGACTGTTTACTCAAATGAATTAGGCTCAGCAGCTGCTCCTACTGCCGGATTGCATTTCACAAAAGAGTTATTACAGAAAATTAAGGACAAGGGTGTTAACATTGGTTATGTAACCTTACATGTAGGACTTGGCACATTCAGACCTGTTAAGGTAGATAACATCACCGAACACAAAATGCATTCTGAGCACTACGAAATCCCTGAAAGTACTGCAAAACTTATTAAAGATACTAAAGAGTCAGGCAAACGTGTAATTGCTGTCGGCACTACTTCTTGCAGAACACTCGAAAGTGTTGCGAATGAGCACGGTGAAATTGTACCTTGTCACGGCTTTACAGATATTTTCATTTACCCTGGATTTGAATTCAAGGTACTCGATGGTCTTATCACAAACTTCCATTTGCCTGAAAGCACACTTATTATGTTGGTATCAGCGTTCACGGGCTACGAAAACACAATGAACGCTTACAAAACTGCTGTCGAAAATGAGTACAGATTTTTCTCTTTCGGTGACAGTATGATGATTGTTTAGAGGTGAAACATATGTATAAACTAATTAAACAAGAAGGAAACGCAAGACGTGGCGAATTTGTTACCCCTCACGGCACAGTTCAACTTCCTGCATTTATGAATGTTGCTACCTGCGGTGCTATCAAAGGCGGTTTGTCTGCACTTGATTTAAAGAGCATTAACACACAGGTTATGCTTTCAAACACATATCACCTCCATTTGCGTCCAGGTGATGAAACTGTCAAAAAACTCGGCGGTCTTCACAAAATGACAAAGTGGGATGGCGTTATTCTCACCGACAGTGGCGGATTTCAGGTTTTTTCACTGGCAAAGCTCAGAAACATCAAAGAAGAAGGCGTATACTTCAACTCTCATATTGACGGCAGACGTATTTTTATGGGACCGGAAGAAAGTATGCAGATTCAGTCAAATCTCGGTTCAACTATCGCTATGGCATTTGATGAATGTGTTGCTAACCCATCCGAGTATAAATACACAAAGGATTCAACACATCGTACAACAAGATGGCTTGAACGTTGTATAAAAGAGATGGACAGGCTCAATAATCTCCCTGATACAATAAACAAAGAACAGATGCTGTTCGGTATAAATCAGGGTGGTGTTTACAAAGACCTGAGAGTTGAGCATATGAAAGTTATCAGAGAATTCGACTTACCTGGTTACGCTATCGGCGGACTGGCTGTTGGAGAAACAGCTGAAACAATGTACGAAATCATTGATGCTGTAGAGCCATTCGCTCCAAAAGACAAGCCAAGATATCTTATGGGTGTTGGCACACCTGTAAATATTCTTGAAGGTGTATACAGAGGTATAGATTTGTTTGACTGTGTTATGCCTTCACGTAATGCACGTCACGGTCATCTGTTCACTTGGGAAGGTATCATCAATATCAATAATGCAAAGTACGAATTAGATGATTCACCTATCGATAAAACTTGCACTTGCCCTACTTGTCAAAATTTCAGCAGAGCTTATATAAGACATCTTATGAAAGCAAACGAGATGCTAGGTATGAGACTCGCCGTTATGCATAATCTGCATTTCTACAATCACTTGATGGAAAGAATCCGCGAGGAGCTCGACAACGGTACTTATACTGAGTTTTACAAGAAATACAGAGAGATTCTGGGCAAGAGAATTTAATTGTGCATTTACTCCTTGCATTTATTATTTAATGCTGATATAATACTAAATAGTTTTTAAGAAAAGAGGAATTCAACTATGGAACAAATGAGCTCATGGGGCATTATTATCATTTACGTCGCAATTTTTGCATTAATGTATTTATTCTTAATCAGACCTAACTCAAAATTGAGAAAGGCTGAGGAAGAATTAAAGAAGAGCATCACTATCGGTGACGATGTTACAACAATCGGCGGTATTGTTGGTAAGGTTGTTGCTGTAAAGGACGACGAAGATGCTTTTATCATTGAAACAGGTACAGACAGAGTTAAGATGAAAATCAGAAAATGGGGTATTTCAAGCGTAGATAACAAAAAGCCTGTTGACCCTAAAGCTGAGAAAAAAGCAAAGAAAGAAAAAGAAGACAAATAATCGAAAATTAATAATAATAAAAAAGTTCACCTCTGAATACAAATGTATCAGAGGTGATTTTTTTGCGTTATTTTACTAATATTTCTCTGAACGACCGTACTTTTATAAAAGCACTGGTGTTCTCGGTTTTATCATCAGTAGCTATGATTATAGTGCTGATGTGCATTATGTCAGCAGTACTTACTTTTTCAAGTCTGCTCCCCTATGAATATCTTGAATATATAATGATTGCTATCGATGCTATAGGTGTATTATTCGGTGGTTATATTGGTGCACGAATAAATAAAAGTCAGGGACTTATAATCGGTTTGATTAACGGTGCAATTATACTCGTCGCACTTTTGATATGTGGGTTTTGCCTGAATACCGGTACACTCACACTTATCACTTTATTGAAAGCAGTTGTAATTATACTATTCTCTTCTTTTGGTGGCGTAAAAGGTGTAAACGTCAAAGAAAGAATACGTATAAAATAAAATCAATTGTTATTAATCACAGAACAAATATCGTCAGGTAATTTACATTCAATTTTGATAAGCTTATTGCTAATAGGATGCACAAATGCGATTTCCTGACAGTGAAGTGCCTGCCTTTTTATAAACTCAAGCGAACCGCCGTACATATCGTCACCAGCGAGCGGATAACCGATACTGCTCATATGACAGCGAATCTGGTGGGTTCTGCCGGTTTCAAGGCGGAATCGTGTTAAAGTATGTCCGTTTTTGTATACAACAGGATGATAATGAGTTATAGACGGTGCTCCGTCATCAGCAACAACACGCTGAATGGAGCGACCTTCCATCACTTTGATTGGTCTGTTAACAGTACCATCGCTTTTAATCTCACCCTCACAAAGTGCAGTGTAAACTTTCGTGACAGTTTTCGGGAGAGCATTAGCACAGAATCTGTCTTTAGCTAAAAGCAAACAGCCTGATGTATCCCTATCCAGTCGGTTAATAGCACGAAAAGTGTAGTACTCCCCTTTTTCCTGCATATAAAAGCTCACAATATTAGCAAGCGTATCTTGTTGATGAATCTTTGTGGGATGTACAGGCATAAGAGGAGGTTTGTTAACAACCAGAATATACTCATCCTCAAAAAGAATATCAAGCTCTCCTTTTATCGGAGTAATCTCGTTTATATCATCAGGCATAGCGAGTATTACGATATCACCCGTGTTTAATATATCGGTAGTTTTGAGCAACTCGTTATTTCTTGTTATGCCGAGCGTAGTTCTTTTAAGCTTAGACAGCGTTCTTGCTGAAATACCGCAATGCTTTCGCAAAAATGTTTTAGCGTCTATTTTGTCACATTCAAGTGGTACCACAAATTCGATTGTTTTTTCTCTGTTAGAATTATATTCTACATTCATAGCATCACCGCAAAAAGTAAAATCAAAATAAGCTGTACAAGTATTATGGCTGGAATTCCAATCATAAATTTCAGCTTGCGGGTTTTGTGACGTATTATTAGCATTGTAACAAGCATTGCAACACTACCACCCAGTAAAGATAAAGTCAGAAGTGTACGTTCTGGAACTCTGCGTTTTTGTGCTATCGCTGAGAGTTTGTCAACTATTGTGACTACTACAGCTACTAAGCTAATAATCAATAAATAAGCAATTAAAAATTCATATAACATAATAAAATCCTTGGAAGTGATAATTTGAGCAGATATAAATTCGTACCGTTTTTTCTATCAATAATAATGCTGGTTGTCTCGATAATGGCTGTCGGCAAAACTGATGTTCAAACAAAGCCTGTAAACACCGCTACCTACGATGAAACCAGTGAGGATTTGAAAGGTATATGGGTCAGTTATATAACCCTTGATATGCAAAACAGCGGTAAATCGAAAAAAGATTTTGAAAATAAAATCAAAGATATAATAAAAACTACAAAAGAAAGCGGATTTAACACACTGATTTTTCAAGTAAGACCGTTTTGTGATGCACTTTATGAGTCAAGCATCTACCCTTGGTCGCATATACTGACAGGAACTCAAGGCGAAAAACCTGGGTATGACCCGCTTGAGATAATGTGCGATATGTGTCACGAGAATAACATTAACATTCACGCCTGGATTAACCCGTACAGAGTTTCGTCAGCTAAAACACCGAATGAACTGTGTGACGAGAATCCATATATTAAAGACCCGACAATTGGTTTTGAGCATAACGGGAATATTTACCTTGACCCGTCAAATGAGAAAGCTGTAAAACTGATAGTAAACGGTGTAACGGAAATTGTTAGAAAATATGACGTTGACGGAATTCAATTTGATGATTACTTTTATCCTCAAGACAGCGATACTATTGATGATGAAATCTACAATATATATGCTGAAAACAGCGATAATCCGTTGTCTAAAGAAGAATGGCGAGCCGAAAACGTTAGCTCGATGATACAAATGGTTTATCAAGCCGTACACAAAGTCAGCAAGAATATTATATTTGGTATATCACCACAAGGAAACATCAATAATAATATGGCACTAGGGGCTGATGTTAAGGCTTGGTGTGAAAAAGAAGGATATATCGACTACATCTGTCCACAGATATATTTCAGTCTTGATAATCCTGCACTGACATTTGAAGAATGTATTGATGAATGGCTTAGTATAAAACTGCACAAGAATCTAATATTCTACGTAGGTTTGGCAGGATACAAAGGCGGTACTGATGAAGACGAAGGCACATGGCTTGATAACAACGACATTCTGAAAAACGAAATTGAAATATCAACCGAAAAAGGCGCTGATGGCATAATGCTGTACAGCTACGAATGTTTTTTGAACGACGAAAATCAAGCTGAAATCCAAAACGTAGCGAACTATCTTACAGGCGTTACACAATAACACCGACACAGTAATCGCCGTAAGCTTCAGTTATCTTTACAGGTACAATTCTTCCGATTACACTTTCGTCTGCATCTACGTAAACAGGTGTATAATTCTTGGTATAGCCTTCAAAATAACCTTTACGGTTTTTTATTTCGAAAAGAACCTCTTCAACTCTACCAACCTGCGCTGATAAGAACTCTTTTCGTTTAGCATCGGTGTGCTCAATCATAAGTTTACTTCTTATGTTCTTGATTTTTGCATCCACTTGGTCAGGCATTTTATCCGCTACTGTACCCTTTCTTCTGGAATAAGAGAAAACGTGGACCTTGGCAAATCCGATGAAATCAGAGAAATCAAGACTGCTGTTAAACTCTTCCTCACTTTCTCCTGCAAAACCGACCATTATGTCCGTGGTAATAGAAGGATTATCAAAAATCCGTCTGATATCTGACACAATATGAGCATATTCGTCAGCTGTATAGTGACGATTCATTCTCTTTAGTGTTTCAGTGCAACCACTTTGCAATGAAAGATGGAAATGCGGACAGAATTTTCTTTGTGCCGCAAATCGAGTTAAAACGTCTTCTGTCATAAGTTCAGGTTCAAGGGAACTGAGTCGCACCCTTTCTACCCCATTTACTGAACAAACGCACTCTACAGCATCAGCAAGCGACGAGTTTATGTCACTACCGTATGCAGACAGGTTGATTCCGACTAACACGATCTCCTTGTAACCTTGTTGTGCTAAAACTGTGACTTCTGCTTTAAGGTCGTCAAGTGATTTTGAACGTACTCTTCCTCTGGCATAAGGAATAATGCAATAAGAGCAAAAACGGTTGCAACCGTCTTCGATTTTCACAAAAGCTCTTGTGCGTTCCATAAACTTATTTACACGCATAGTTTCAAACTTCTCGTGATTATCGTGTGGTGCAATGTTGATTATTTGCGTACCCTTGAGCATATACTCTTTTATTGCAGGCACAACGTCCGCACGAGCTACATTACCTAAAACTATGTCGCATTCTCTAAAAAGGTTTAAATCGGTCGCAAAAGCCTGTGGCATACATCCTGTGAGTACAATTATTGCATCTGGGTTTTCTCTTCTTGTGCGGTTTATAACCTTACGGTTTTTTGAATCACTTGTGGATGTTACTGTGCAAGAGTTGATTATTGTTATATCTGCTTTTGAATCCTCTGCAGGTGCAAAACCAGCCTCACACATATATTCATACATCAACTGAGATTCGTACTGATTAACCTTGCAACCAAGTGTTACGATATTAAAAGTCAAATAAATCACCTAAAATCTACAAAAATTCGGTAAAAATAACGTTGATAAAATAAAGCGATAGTGCTAATATATACATATTATGACAAAACAAACATCGGAGGTCAACTATGTATAGTAGCACAGTGAATATCAAAGACATAGATACTGCAAGAGAATTTGTTGATAAAATGGCGAAATTCATGGACACCAAGGTTATACTCAACAGCGGTGATTACAGCATCGACGGACATTCTATTATCGGAATTATCTCGCTCGATTTATCAAAGCCAATTGAGGTTATACTCGATGGCAATGTTCCTGATGAGCTTATCTCTATTATCAAACAGTACGCTTAATAGTATATTTTTTATTTGATAAAAAGTCAACTGTATATCCTCTTTCACAAAATGTGGAAGAGGATTTTTTATATGCAGCAAAAATCCCCTGTGGCAAGATTAGCCACAGGGGATTTTATATTGTCAGTATTTATCAGTACAATTCAATCAATGCTATAAACATTAAATCAAAATCTGTAAATCTGTCTTGCCAGATACCTTTGGATAGCTGTAGCGTCCATTATAGAAACATAATCATCTCTGGTTGTATCTGATCGTTTTAATTTTTTTGAATCAAAAGTGACATACGAAGCCAAATAACGCTGAACTTCACTTGTATCCATAATGGTTATTGTGCCATCAAGATCAACATCGCCAAGAACGATAATATAAGGGTTAACAGGCATTTCGTCCCATTCGCAAACAAAACCAACAAGATTATCGTAATCAGTGTAATCGGTTAAGTTTGCGACACAATCATCCCATTTTTTAACACTAATTTTAAAATCAAAAAAGTTACGATAAACTAAATAATCTTCACCTTTTGGTTGATTATATTTATCTAAAAAACGAGTCTTGTTATCAGGTTTGCCTTTTTCCCAGTTTGTGTAATACCAATCTTCTCCTGTTACCCATTCCCACTCGCTTTCTTCGTTAGCATCAGTACCACCGAGGTAGTATTCGTGAAAATGTGTAGCAGTTTTCTCTATTGCTCGTTCTTCAACAACATCAGTAACTGTTGCTAAATGACCACCAAGGATTTCGCAATACTTTTTTGCATCTTCCCAAGTTATTTCTGCGTTAACTGCGTAATAATAGTGATTATTATCAATGTATGGTTCGATTGTAATCTCATCTTCCCATTCGCAAATAAAACCATTAGGTACTTGCTGTGTAGGCATTTGAGCATATCCGATATCATCCCACCCCAGGTTCCAGGAGTCATTAGGAGCATATACTATTCGTAATTTATCCTGTTTACCTCCTTCATTATCAGGCTGATTCGTATTAACTTCCCAAGCTGTATAATCCCATTCTTCTCCTGTAATCCACTGCCATTTATTATCTACTTTTTCGCCGCCGATAAAATATGCACCGTATCCGTTATCAGATTTAAGGATTGTAGATTGTATAAATTCTTGTTCTTTAGACGAAGTAATTGTAGCCAGATGGCCACCCATACTTTCACACAAATCCTTTACATCATACCAATCAAGATATCCAATACCGTAATACAAAGCATAATAGTTACCGTTGAATTCAGTTACCGTATTAAAATAACTTGAAACCAGACTCTCGGCAGTATCAGTTTTTGAAGCTTGTGATGATTCTGCATTGATACTTACAGTTGCACATAAAGCTATACAAATTGAAGTAATTACAGAAAGAATACGTTTATACATTGTTGTCACTCTATTATAAGCATAAAATAGTTAAATTCAGTGTAGAAATTACTCGCCATAGATGTAGGTATCGCACTCAATTTTTGAACCTGAACCTGAAAGTGGATAGAATCCTTCGTTTGGTTCACCAGTTAATTGTAATGTTACTGTCTGATTACCAGCGTTGTTGTTGAAGATAGCATTGTTGTAGCTATCTACAGGAAGGTCGTACTTGTAAACCTTGTTGCCTTCAGCGTCGTTACCAACATATTCCATCTCAAAACCTGGCCATGTTGAACCGCCGCCACCTGTCTGCCAAACGTGTAAGTAAACCTTTGTCCAGTTGTACTTGTTTGTGAAGTAAACAGCTGTTGTTTCAGGAGCTACAAGGTAATATGTGTTACTCTCCTTACCTGCGTTGTTGTTGAACTTATACTGAGTATAAGCATTGTCTACAGGAATTTTGAATGTGAAGTTACCTGATGAACCATTCATCTTGATACCAGGCCAGTTTGTTGAAACAGGGTCAACCTTGTCTGTGTTCCAAAGGTGGATATATGCTGAAGTCCACTTCTCGTTGCATGTGATAGTCTTTGACTCGAGAGTGTAAGGTGTTTCTTTTACATCGAAAACGATAGTCTCGATTGTGTCAGGAGTTTTTCCCTCAACGAGTTCGCCATACACGCCAACAAACTTAATCTTTGTAAGCTCTGAATCAAGCTCAAGAGTGTACTTATCGCCGTTCTTTGTCATCTTCTGACCAGGCCACTCACCATTTGTGGAACCTGCACCATCAAATGCGAAAACGTAAATCTCGCCACCCTCAAATGCATCTGTTTCGTTGAGAGTAATAGTTGTCTTCTCTACCGGAACAGTTGGCTCTTCTTTATCCTTTATAGGCTCGCCAACACCTTCGATAACCTCAACTCTTGCAAGATGTAACTGGATAGCTGTAGCATCCATAATTGAAACATCATTATCACCTGTAATCTCAGCGCAACGGAGAGCCTCAGTTGAGAATGTGATAATCTGAGCAAGATGTAACTGGATTTCAGTTGTATCAAGAATAGAAACGTCACCGTCAAGGTTAGCGTCACCTAAAATGAGAACGTCAGGAATAACAGGTGGAGTTTCTGTTGGAATTTCGTCAGGCTTCTCTGTTGGATAAGAAACGTCTGCTGCCTTAAGAGTTGCGATTGGATACTCACCGAAATCCTTAACAACGAGCTTGTCGAAAATCATAGAACCTGTGAGCTTGTAACCACCGGATTCACGGTTTACAGCAGAATTTGCTGTGCCGTAGTAGATAACTGTTGGTGGCATTGTACGACCGCAGTAACCGCCACATACTGTTGAGCTGTGGCCGATATGACCTGAAACAAGACCTTCAGAGAACTTAATGTAGCCTGTGTTAGCAGGTACATCACAGTAGTAGAGGTTAGGATTTGTTTCATCCTTTGTCATAGCGTAACCAGGGAACTTAACAAGTTCAGTTGATCTGTCTTCGCCTGACTTGCAGTAAACGTGAACCTTTGGCCACTGAGTTACTGTGTTATCAAAGTAAACACGCTTTGTTTCGTTAGCGTCTTTCTTGTAAACCTTGTATGTATTTGTTGTTGTCTGTGTACCGTTTGTAGCAGAAACAGTGATTTCGATACCATCGCCATAGTTGATGGACTCGTTGAGAACAACGTACTTCTCACCTGTGAATGACTGCTCAGGGAGATTTGAAACCTTAACAGTACCGCTTACAGCATTCTCAAGAGAAATTGTAAGGTTAGCCTTCTGAGCTGTATAGCCGTTTAATGTATCAGCGCCAAGCTTCATACCATTAAGCTCAACAACAGCCTTTGGAGCGATTTTCTTAGCGTTGTAAACTACAGCAACACCGCTCTCGCCTACTGTACCTGTGATAGTACCTTTGTTAACTGTGAATGTATTACCAGTTACCTGATCAACGTATGTGCCGTCAGCCATTGAACAGCTCTGTGATACCTGAGCAGAACCTGTTGCAAGGTTAGCAATAACCATACCTGTTGTACCACGCTGTACAAAGAAGAGACTACCGTTATTGTAGATAGTTTCGCTCTGTCCAACGAACTCGTTCTTAAACTGGTTAACAGCAACTACAGATTTATTTTTCCATGTATCAGCAGCACCAGGAGCACCAATGAGCTCGTCGTACTTGATAGATGTAAGGCTAGGGTTAACATCGAGTTCAGCACAATTTGTACGAACAAGATAAAGAGCTGGAGCTTCTTTACGAGCACCAACGATAGCCCAACCGATAATCTGCTGGTCAATTGAAAGCTTGTTTGATGAACCAGACTCAGCAGGGTTTGTTGTGAAAGTATCGTGTGACTCAACCCAAAGAACGTTATCCTTTTTCTCTGAACCTGTGAAACCATAATTTGCAAGTGTATTTGTCTTCTTTGACTTAAGAGCACTTCTTACAGTGCCACCATAAGAATAATCTGTTACGCTCATATACTTTGTATATGCTGTAATAGATAAACCGCTAAGACCTAAAATCTCGCCGTAGATATAAGCATCAGGATTCTTCTGTCTGATAGCGTTTGTTACTGTTGGCCAGAAATCAGAAGCAGCTTCGCCGTCTTCAGGAGTTTCGATATGCTTAGCAGCGTCAAAACGGAAACCATCAACACCGCAATCTACGAGTGTGTTGAGATAGTTGATGAGGTAGTTCTGATAATCCTTGTTGCTTGTATCAAGGTCAGGCAACTGAGAGTTAAGGTCAGTGTGTGTCTGGCCCATACGAGTTGCATCGTTGTAAGGATTAAGCTTTGTACCAGATGGGTTTCTGAGGTAGCTCTTCAAAGTTGGGTTAACTTTAGCAGCCTCAGTTTTGTTTGTGCTATTCTGCACGTGGTTAGCTACGATATCAACGATAACTTTGATGCCGTAATCATCGAGTGTGTCACACATCTCGATAAGGTCAGCTTCGTTACCAAGCTCGTTACCGATAGCTAAATCTGTTGGCTGGTAGAAGCACCACCAGTCGTTTGAATATGCACCATCATTTGTTGTGTCTTTTGTACACTGGATTGGAGAAACCTGAACGGCTGTGTAACCTGCTTCAGCGATTTCCTGTGCGTACTGAGTAACTTCCTTTAGTTTCCAGTTGAACGCATGAAGGATATTACCGTCATGCACATCAGCAGGGAGATTGTAGCCTGTAACGTTGTCAGTAGTAGCGGCACTGGCTGTTGTTGCAGGAACAATAACTAAAGATGCCATCATCAATACACAAATGATAAGGCTTAAAAATCTTTTTGTCATCATCTTTTCCTCCTAGGAATTTATTTTTTGTCTGAATCGTCAGATAAATCAGATTCAGAAATGCTACCCTGTTCAATAATATCAGCATCCAAAGCACTCAGCTGTGCTGATAGTTCGTTTATTCTGCTATGAGCAGAACGCTTTTCTTTCAAACGCTTTGTAACACTATCGTCAATCAGTGTGTAAATTACAGCGAACACCGGTACACCTAAAAGCATACCAGGTACTCCGAACAATCCGCCACCGACGATTACTGAGAAAAGAATCCAGAAGCCTGAAATTCCGACAGTATCACCAAGGATTTTTGGTCCGAGAATGTTGCCGTCGAACTGTTGCAATACAATAATGAAAACTACAAACCAGAAAGACTGCATCGGGTCGATGAGCAGTAACAGAAACGCACACGGAATCGCTCCGATAAATGGACCAAAAAACGGAATAACGTTTGTTACACCAACTACAACAGAAATAAGAAGTGAGTAATCGAATTTAAAAATTGACATACCCATAAAGCAAATAAGTCCAATGATGAAAGAATCGATAATCTTTCCGATGATAAACTTACCGCATTTTTTGTTGCACAAATCTGTAACCTGCAACACTTTTCTGCTGGATTTAAGCGGCAAAAATGCTACAACCACAGCTTTTGTTTGGCGGCACAGCTTGTCTTTTGTTGCAAGCATATAGATCGAAACAACAATACCGATAATCCAGTTGTAAATTCCTGTTGTAAAGCCTTCTGCAAAATTAAGCGCTGTCGGGAATACATCAGAAATAAAGTTCTTAAGAACTTCCTGTGCATCCTTGCCTGTTAGAAAGCTAAGCACCTCGTTGTAAGTTTTTTCGTCGTACAAATCGTAGCCAAACTGCTCACGAACCATAACAACGAAGTCATTTGCTGTTGTCTGTATAGACTGCATATACATCGGAATATCCGCAACAAGGTGTGTAATACTCTTTGTAAGTTCAGGAATAAGAATACCAACCAAAAGTCCGACAACACCAAAGCACAAAACGTATGTAATGATAAGTGCTAACGGCTTTTTGAGGCTTTTTAGATTTTCTCTTTTTGCACCGATTTTTTTAAAGCATCTGTCGTGCAGGAAGTTGTAAGGAAAGCTGAGAATATAAGCCAGAATAAAGCCATAAATAAACGGCATAAACACTCCAAATATATTCTCGACTACTTTGTACACCTGCTTGATGTTAATCAGCAAAAATAAAAGTATCAAGGCGTAAGTTATTAAAAGAAAAAATTTAAATAAACTGAATTTTTTATTCATATCTCACGCTCCTTACATAAATAATGACATCTGTGAACTTTCAGGCATACCTTCAAGGCAACCACATTCACGAAGAATTTCAATAACAGCTTTGTTAACCTTAGTCTTTTGAATCATATCTTCAATAGACATATATTCGGTAGTTTTTCCTACCTCTGAAAGACTCTCTGCTGCGGCTTCACCTATACCTGACAGTGAACAGAACGGAAGTCTGATTTTGCCGTCTTCGATAAGGAAACGCTTGGAGTCTGATTTATAAATATCGACAGGAAGAACTTCGATACCTCTGCAGAGCATTTCGTTCATAATCTGCAAGTTTGGAACCTCCTGCTTTTCTTTAGCAGTTGCATCAAAGCCTTTTTGGTTAATGTTGCGGATTTTATCTTTTACTGCTTGTTTACCTTTGATGAGCGTTGCACCATCAAAGTTGTCATTACGAACTGTAAAATAAGCCGCATAATACTCAATAGGCTTGTGCACCTTGTACCATCCCAGTCGCAAAGCCGCAATCATATACGCCGCAGCGTGAGCTTTTGGGAACATATACTTGATTTTCATACAGGAATCGATATACCACTGAGGCACATCGTGGTCCTTCATAGCGTTGATGTGTTCTTCGGTCAACAGCTTTGTCGCCTTACCTTTTCGAACAATCTCCATAATTTTAAACGCCATACCAGGTTCAAGACCTTTGTGCATCAGATAAGTCATAATGGAATCTCGAGTACCTATAACCTCTGAAATTGTACAGATTCCATCTTTAATAAGGTCAGCGGCGTTACCAATCCATACGTCAGTACCGTGTGACAGACCCGAAATCTGCAAAAGGTCAGTGAATGTTTTTGGCTGAGCATCAACAAGCATCTGACGAACAAACGGTGTGCCAAGCTCAGGCATTGAATATGTACCTGTCTGGGCGTCGATATCCTCTGGAGTAACACCCAAAGCTTCGGTCGAAGTAAAGAGCGACATAACCTCAGGGTCACTCATAGAAACCTGCATAACAGGGATTCCTGTAAATTCTTCAAGATAGTGATATATAGTCGGAACATCGTGTCCAAGCTCGTCCAGTTTACAAATTGTATCGTGGATAGAATGGAAATCGAAGTGAGTTGTAATATTGTCAGAGTTGACATCGTTTGCAGGATGCTGTACAGGGCAGAAATCATAAACTTCCATACCTCGAGGTACAACAACCATTCCTCCAGGATGCTGACCGGTTGTACGCTTTGCACCTGTACTGCCTGCGGCCAATCGCGCAATCTCAGCTTTGTTCATTGTAACACCACGTTCTTCGCAGTATTTTTTTACAAAGCCAATCGCAGTTTTATCAGCAACGGTCGAAATAGTACCCGCTTTAAAGACGTTATCCTTACCAAACAGATCTTCTGTATATCTGTGGACTCGTGACTGAACCTCACCACTGAAGTTAAGGTCAATATCAGGCACCTTGTCACCCTTAAATCCAAGGAAGGTTTCAAACGGAATTTCGTGTCCGTCACGGTCATATTCAGCACCGCAAACAGGACATTTTTTTGGAGGCAAGTCAAAGCCCGAGCCGTAACTGCCGTCAGTAATAAACTCGGAGTTCTTACAATTAGGACAGATATAGTGTGGGCAAAGCGGATTAACCTCCGAAATACCCGACATTGTCGCAACGAATGAAGAGCCTACACTTCCTCGTGAACCAACGAGATAGCCGTACTCTTCACTTTTCGCTACAAGCTTCTGAGCTGTCATATAAAGTACAGAGAAGCCGTAGGTTGTGATAGAATTAAGCTCTTTGTCAAGTCGTGCTTTAACAATTTCAGGGAGAGGGTCGCCGTATTTAGCTTTAGCTCTTTCCCAAGTGATAGATACAAGCTGTTCTTCGGCGCCATCAATGAATGGTGGGAAGTTGCCCTCAGGGATCGGTCTTATCCACTCACAGGAATCAGCAATTTTATTAGGATTTCCAACAACAACTTCGTATGCTCTATCTTCGCCTAAATACGCAAATTCTTCGAGCATTTCGGCAGTTGTTCTGAAATACAGCGGAGCTTGGTTGTCAGCATCTGAGAAACCTTGAGCCGCCATAAGAACTTTACGATAATCGCTGTCGTGAGGTTCCATAAAGTGAACGTCGCCAGTTGCAACAACAGGTAAACCAAGCTCGTCACCAAGTTTAATAATGGTTCTGTTGATTTTCTGGAGCTCTTCGATACTCTTAACAGTACCGTTTCTGAGCATAAACTCATTGTTACCATTAGGCTGAATTTCAAGATAATCGTAGAAACTTGCTATACCTTTGAGTTCACCCCACTGCTTACCTGCCATAATAGCACGGTACAGCTCTCCAGCTTCACACGCAGAACCGATAATAAGACCCTCTCTGTACTTGACAAGTTCAGATTTCGGAATACGTGGTCTGCGATAAAAATAATTTAGATGTGACATTGAGATAAGTCTGTAAAGATTCTTTAAGCCTTGTTTATTCTTCACAAGAATTATCTGATGGTATGTAGGCAGTTTTTTGAAATCGCCGCCTGCAATTTTTGTATTAATATCAATTGTATTAAAAATATTGTAATCGTCTTTGAGTCTTTGACAAAGACTGATAAAAATCTTTGATAAAATATCCGCATCATCCACTGCACGATGGTGATTAAATGAACCTAAACGCAGATATGATGCAACTGTGTCGAGTTTACAGTTCTTGATATCAGGCAAGATTGCTCTGCAAATTGCAACAGTATCAAGGGATGTGTAATTATACTCGACACCCATATTGTTGCACGCAACCTTGATAAAAGACGTATCAAAAGGAGCATTGTGTGCAACAAGAACGCTATCTCCACAGAAATCAAGAAAAGCTCTGACAGCTTCACTCTGCGATGGCGCATCCTTAACCATTGCATCTGTGATGCCTGTAAGCTCTACAATTTTCTGTGGAATAGGTTTTTGTGGGTTTACAAAAGTTGAGAATGTATCGACAACTACGCCGTTTGTTATCTTAACAGCACCGATTTCGGTAATCTTTTCTGTTTTTGCCGAAAGGCCAGTAGTTTCGATATCAAAACATATGAAAGTATCATCAAGAGATACGTTTTTTGTGCCGTCAACAGATTCAACAAGGTCATCCATAAAATATGCCTCAACACCATAGATAACCTTGATTTTCTTTTCATCACGGTTGATTGCTTCGGCAGCATTCATAGCATCAGGGAAAGCCTGAGCAACACCGTGGTCAGTAATTGCGATAGCAGGATGGCCAAACTGAGCGGCACGCTTAACAAGAGTACCTGCATCGGTAACAGCATCCATCTGCGACATATTTGTATGAAGATGGAGTTCGACACGCTTTTTTGGAGCATTGTCCCCCACTTTTATTTTATCTACGGTTGAAATTGAGCGAGCATTGAGTACAATCTCACCTGCGTATTTATCGAACTCAACGTCACCGCCACAAATGACAGTGGAGCCTTTTTTGAGACTTTCAAGAACTTTACACTCGTTCTTATTATTGAAAACCTTAACAGTTATAGAGCCTGTGTAATCGGTAACATCAAATGTGATGATGTTTTTGTCACCCGATTTAGTTTCTTTCCATTCCATTGCAAAGATGTCGCCCCAGATTGTACAGCGACCTGTATCATATGCAATTTTCTCAATTGGAATTATTTTACCCTTTGTAACTCTACCGTAAAGCGGTTTTACTGACTCAGGGATAATCTGAGGTAAGGCATACTCTCCAAAACGCTTTTCAATAAATTTTGGAGTAGAGCTTGATGCTTCGGCAGTTTTTTCTTCGAATTCATAAAGCTGAGTTAACTCCTCAAGCTTTTCTCTATCGATTTTTTTCTGCACATTGTTTATCTGCTCTATGTACTCCTCGGAATCGCCATCAATCTCGGTAAGACCGCTGTAATCCACTTCAAAAGAAAGTGAAAACATTTTATAGATGATATCGCGTAAGAGTGAACTAAAATCCTTTGCTTTAAGTAATGACAAACCGCCGTGTGCAAGCTTTACGGTAAGTTTGTTATCCTTACAGAAAAGCTGTGCTTCGTTTAATGTACCGTTAAGGCTTGGTGTTTCAACTTTTAAAAACTCTACAATTTCCTTGAAATACGAAACATCGAACAAAGACACATCGTAAACAGGGTGAATTGTGACAGAACTAAACTGTATTGTGGAACTTTTAATAAGTCGCTGTGTAGCAAAAAGATCAGCGGCACTTACAAGAGCCGGAAATTCAGCATAAACATTCAGTATTCGTTTTTCTTTATTGATTACAATATCGCGTATCTCACCTTTTGCGACTGAGTCTACAATCGGAGCGCTGAGATACTGCGAAAAAACACTCGAAATATTATTCATTAGTTACCTTTCATTTTACATTTTATCTATTTCATCAATCAGAGCGTCGATGAGTTTATCTTCAGGAACTTTGTACAAAATCTGTCCCTTTTTGAAAACAAGACCCTCTTTGTCGCCACCGGCAATACCAATATCGGCTTCCTTTGCTTCTCCCGGACCGTTGACAACGCATCCCATAATAGCAACTTTGATATTTTTATTGCAATCTTTAAGGCGCTCTTGAGCCTCATTTGCAAGACCAATGAGGTCTATTTTTGTTCTGCCACAAGTCGGACAGGATACGAATGTTATTCCGTCTTTTTTGAGTCCGATTGCTTTTAACAAATCCTTTGCGGCATAAATTTCTTCAACAGGGTCGGCTGTTAACGAAATACGGATAGTGTCACCGATACCGTGAAGTAAGAGAGAACCTATGCCTGCACTGGATTTAATGATACCCATTCGTGTTGTACCAGCCTCGGTAACGCCAAGGTGAAGCGGGTAGTCACAGCTGCTGTTAGCTATTTCGTAAGCATCGACCATAGTTTTTACATCACTGCTTTTCATTGAAAGCACGATGTCAGTAAAATCGAATTTTTCAAGCAATGATGCGTGATACAAAGCACTGTCACACAAAGCTTGAGCAGTAGGATGACCATACTTTTTGAGGATTTCCTTTTCAAGTGAACCTGAATTCACACCGATTCGTATAGGAATACTTTTATCTTTGCAGGCTTTTGCGACCTGTTTAACTCTGTCTTCGTCACCGATATTACCAGGATTTATACGTATTTTGTCGATACCTGCGGCAACCGATTCAAGTGCAAGCTTGTAATCAAAATGGATATCAGCAACAACAGGTATTGAAACAGCTTCTTTTAAAGCAGGGATAAGACGCACAGCATTCATATCAGGAATAGCGGCACGGATAATCTGGCATCCTGCATCTTCGAGTCTTTTTGCTTGTAAAACAGAACCTTCAATATCGTCAGCTCTTGTGTTGAGCATAGACTGGATAGAAACCTCTGCACCATTTCCTATAAACACATTTCCTGCTTTTACCTGAATTTTACTCATATTATCCTCCAAATATAAGCACCCATATATCTTTGAACGTGATAACTGCCATTAACGCCAGCAGTAAAACTAAACCTGCACCATTTATTATACCTTCGATTTTGCGAGGAACAGGTTTTCTGAATATAGCTTCAATGAGAAGCATTACAAAACGACCGCCATCTAATGCCGGAAATGGAAGCATATTAACAATGCCCAAATTCACGGTAATAACAGTCATAACATATACAATACTCATTACAGCATCCAAGAAGCCTGTTTTTAAGCTTTCTGATGCTACGTCGGTGATTGCTGATGCAAGACCAACAGGTCCAGATACATCATTGATACCAAACTGACCCTTTACCATACCAACAAGGCTTCCCCACACCATTCTGACAACAGACACAGTCTGGTTGAAAGACTGGCTCATAAGAGTACCAAAATTCTTTTCAATCGGTAAAACAGTAAAGTCAATAGCAATGGTTGGCTCATTGGTTTCGCCGTCTCTGTAAGTTAAGAAATCGACGTCTTTGATAACCTGCTTTTCACCGTCACGGACTACTGTTACATCTGTACGATAACGCTGTCGTGTGGCTTTTTCTTCGATTGCAGGATACTCAGCTACCTTTTCAAGTGATACAGCCTCGTTAATTTTGTCGATATACTCACACATAGCTTTATATGCTGAGTCTCTGTCAGTTGTATTTAAAATAACCTTAGAGCCTTCCTCCCAAAGTTTATACATACTTTTAAACTGCTCATCCGTGAGCTTTTGTGAAATAGAAGAACAGTGACCCCACAAATAGAAAAGACAATCTTCTTTGTAGATTTCAAAAGTTGTTCCGTCAACCTCAACAAGTGGCATAGTGTACATTGCAAAACTGAAATCGCTTGCAGTATTGATTTTATAATCGTTGAATTCAACAATCTTGTCGCCTTCTTTTAAACCCGTGCTCGCTGTGAAAGAGCAAGGCTGAAAAGCCGAAATAGTTGTTGAAGTGAACTGCTCAACAGGCAACAACGTAATCATCATCAGCACCAAACCAAAGAGTATATTCATAGTAGCACCGGCTACTACGATAATCATACGCTTATAAATCTTGGCATTATTGAAAGCACGTGGGTTGTCGCTTTCTTCGTCTTCGCCTTCCATGGCACAATAACCGCCAATTGGGAAAAGTCGCAAAGAATAAGTTGTTTCACCTTTGGTAAAAGAAAAAAGCTTTGGTCCCATACCAAGAGCAAATTCATTTACTTTTACACCGCTTTTCTTAGCGGCAATAAAATGTCCACCCTCATGGAAAAATATAATAAGTTCGAATAATACAACCGCAATGATTATTAGTGCAACAGTTGTGATAAAATCATCTCCTATTATTTAACTGCATTGTATACGTACTCTCTTGCCTGTTTGTCAGCATCGAGTACATCAGAAAGGCTTTTTGCCTCTTTAAAAGTAAAGTTATCTACCGCTGAAGAAACCAGCTCACCAATTTCAAGGAAGCTGATTTTATTTTCTCTGAATAATTTGTTAGCTACCTCGTTGGCACCATTAGCAACAGCAGGGATAACACCGCCACGTGACATAGCCTTTTTGCAGGCTTTAAGACACTTAAAAGTATCGTAGTCAGGATGATAAAAAGTCATCGACGAAATCTTAGAGAAATCGAGTGACTCGACTGGTGACTCGTACCTGTGCGGATATGTAATAGCGTACTGGATAGGAATTCTCATATCAGGAAGTCCGAGCTGAGCCAAAACGCTGTTATCTACGAATTCAACCATAGAGTGAATAATACTCTCTCTATGTACCACGACCTCAATATTGTCAGGTGAAATATCGAATAGCCAAGCCGCCTCGATAATTTCAAGTCCTTTGTTCATCATTGTAGCTGAGTCAATGGTAATTTTTGCACCCATTGCCCAATTAGGGTGATTGAGTGCCTGAGCTACAGTGACATTTTTCAGCTCGTCAGCAGTCTTACCGAAAAACGGACCGCCCGATGCTGTAAGAAGAATCTTCTTCAATGCTTTTTCAGGCGGTGAAGCCTGTAAGCACTGGAAAATAGCAGAATGTTCGCTGTCAACCGGGAAAAGTGTAACGCCGTTTTTCTTTGCAGCATCTATAACAAGGGCACCACCGGCAACAAGCGTTTCTTTGTTTGCGAAAGCTATATTCTTTTTAGCTTCGATTGATGCAAGGGTTGGCTTGAGTCCTACCATACCGACAACGGAATTTACTACTAAATCGCAGTCATCGTAAGTTGCCGCATAAAGTAAGCCGTCCATACCACTGTATACTTTCGTATTGAGGTCTTTAATATTGAGTTTGAGTTCCTCAGCTTTACTCTCATCAAAAACAACAACCACTTGTGGTTTAAATTCACGAATCTGCTCCTCAAGCAACTTAATATTACTATGAGCAGAAAGAACCGGAACTTGTAAATTAAGTTTTCGTGCAACGTCAAGCGTTTGCGTACCGATAGAGCCTGTAGAGCCTAAAACAGACAATTTGTTAACCATATTGACCTCGATTACGAAATAACAGTAAATAGACTAGAAATAATGAATACAAGCGGAGCACAGAAAATTATGCTGTCGAATCTGTCGAGCATACCACCGTGACCCGGCATAATTGAACCATAATCCTTGATGCCACAGGAACGCTTGATTACAGAAAAAGCTAAATCACCGATGATTGACACAATTGGATTAATCAGTCCGATAATTACTAGTGGTAGAAAATTGATAGTAACATCCTTGTAAATTAAAAGGAAAACCAAGCCTATTAATAACGAACCCAAGGCTCCGCTGATAAGTCCTCCGACAGCGCCTTCGATTGTTTTCTTAGGGCTAATTGCTGGACACAACTTGTGTTTACCAAGAAATACTCCGGCAAAATAAGCTCCGCTATCGGCAAGCCATGGCACACCTAATGTCAGTACTACCCAGAATGACGAATGACCGTTCGGATTGCAGGCTGTATATGCAAATGATGTCATTGATAAAGTCAGAAGCAACGTACCACCAAACGCAAAGAAAGCATCATCTATCTTAATCTTATCGTGAAAAGCTACAAGAATTGAAAACAAAACCACTGCAAAAAGATATAATGGAATAAATTTTATTGTTGTACCGCTAAGTAACGGCATTAAAAGACCGAAAGATAAACAAGGAATTGAAATTTTCAGGTCTTTATGTAAGTCTTTTGCAGAAAGCAACTCACCACATATAAGTGAAGTTACAAGTGCTATTGCGATTCGGATTACTATTGAATTCATTTCGCCGATAATCATAAGCACGACACATAATACTATGCCGACTGCTGCAGAGATTAGTCTAGTTTTCATCGGGTATCACCAAACTTTCAATATATTAGATTAAATACCGCCAAAACGCCTGTTACGCTTAGCATACTCAATCAATGCCTTATCAAGATGTTCACTCTTAAAATCAGGCCAAAGCACATCCATAATGCAGTACTCTGAGTACGCAGATTGCCACAAAAGGAAGTTGGATGTTCGGTATTCACCACTTGGGCGAATAATAAGGTCAGGGTCCGGTTGACCCTTTGTATAAATACTGTCGCTAATCAGTTGAGCATTAATATCACTGACATCAAGCTTTCCGTCCTTGACGTCCTGAGCGATAGTCTTAACAGCGTTTACGATTTCATCTCTGCCACCGTAATTCATCGCAATATTAAGAACCATACCATCTCTGTCTTTTGAATCCTGTTCATTTTTTTCGATAAGCTCAAGCATATCAGGTGGAAAAACTGTTCTGTCGCCAATAAATTTAACAACAATACTATCGTCCTGAAAATCAGAAATAGCCTCAATCATATACTCCTTAAAGAGCTTCATAATTGCGTCCACTTCTTCTTTCGGACGTTTCCAGTTCTCGGTAGAAAAAGCATATACTGTCAGATATTTTATACCTATATCAGAACAATAACGTGCGATTCTTCTGAATGTCTGAGCACCAGCAGTATGTCCGGCGGTACGTGGCAGACCACGCTTTTTTGCCCATCTGCCGTTACCGTCCATTATTATTCCAATATGTTCAGGTAGTATGATATCGTTTAGCGAAAACTTTTCCTTGTTTTTATTAAACAATGCCATATCAGATTTCCATAATCTCTTTCTTTTTCTTATCAGCCATCTGGTCAATAAGCTTTATGAACTTGTCGGTCTGCTCCTGAACCTTCTTTTCGCCCTGCTTGAGGTCGTCTTCTGTAAGCTCTCCGTCCTTCTTCATTGCCTTGAGCTTGTCGATAGTATCACGGCGGACATTACGAACCTGAACTTTTGTATCTTCTGCAATGCCAGAGATTTCCTTAGCAATTTCCTTACGCTTATCCTCAGTGAGTGGTGGGAAAAGAAGACGGATGCACTTACCGTCGTTCTGTGGATTAATACCGATGTCTGACATCTGGATTGCTTTTTCAATCATTCTTAATACTGATGCATCCCAAGGCTGGATTGTAAGAGTTCTTGCCTCAGTTACAGATACAGCAGCAAGCTGATTGATAGGTGTTGGTGTTGAATAATAATCAACAGTTACTTTATCTAAAACTGCAGGGTTAGCTCTGCCTGCACGGATAGACTTAAATTCAGCGTCGAGGTGGTCGATACGTCTATTCATTCTCTCTTCTGACTTTTTTAATGTAGCTTTCATATATTTATCCTCCTATGAATAGAAAATTAGATTAAATTAGAAATTACCCACTAATGTGCCGATTGAATCGTCGCATACAGCGTCATAAATGTTATTAGGGTCATCAACACTGAATACTAAAAGCCCAATGTTATTGTCCTTACAGATAGCGGCTGCTGTTGAATCCATAACCTTGAGGTCTTTTTCAAGAACATCATGGAAAGAAATCTTGCTGTAACGAACAGCGTCAGGATTTGTCTTAGGGTCGGAGTCATACACGCCATCTACCATTGTAGCTTTGAGAATAATCTGAGCTTCAATTTCAGCAGCACGAAGAGCTGCAGCTGTATCAGTTGAGAAGAACGGGTTACCGGTACCACAACCGAAAATTACTACTCTTCCCTTTTCAAGATGACGTATTGCCTTATTTCTAATATATGGTTCAGCGATTGCACGCATACCGATAGCTGTCTGAACTCTTACATCAACACCAATCTGCTCAAGTGCATCAGCAACACCAAGAGCGTTGATTGTAGTTGCAAGCATACCCATATGGTCAGCTCTAGTTCTGTCCATATCACCGCTTGAACGGCCTCTCCAGAAATTACCGCCACCGACAACAATAGCTACTTCCACGCCGTCTTCAACAAGCTTTTTGATAGGTTCGCAGAAAGAAAGCACTGTATCAAAGTCGATTCCGTGCTTAGCCTCTCCTGCTAATGATTCACCTGAAAGCTTGAGAAGAATTCTCTTGTATTTGGATTTCATTAAATCACCTCATAGTTATCTTTATAATTATTTTGATTATACAACATTTAGTGCATTTTGTAAAGAAGAATAAGCCAGAATATGTTATTTTTAATCAAAATTTAACAATAAAAAAGGAGTGGTCCTGAAACCACTCCTAATTTATCAAATATAATTATTTTACCATACTTGCAACTTCAGCAGCAAAGTCGTCCTGACGCTTCTCGATACCTTCGCCCTTCTCGAAACGAGTGAACTTAGTAATCTTGATAGAACCGCCGAGCTTCTTAGCAACTGACTCTGTGTACTTAGCAACTGTCATTGAGTTGTCCTTAACGAACTCCTGGTCTACGAGGCAGTTCTCTTTATAGAACTTGCCAATCTTACCCTCAACGATCTTTGTAAGAACCTGCTCTGGCTTGTTAGCCATCTTTGGATCCTGCTTCATCTGAGCAACGAGGATTTCCTTCTCGTGGTCGATAACCTCAGCAGGAACGTCAGACTCGTTTAAGTATGGTGTGTTAAGAGCAGCAATCTGCATAGCTACGTCTTTACCATAAGCAACGAAGTCAGCGTTAGCTGTGTCAACGTCTGTCTCAAAGTTAACGATAACACCAATCTTACCGCCAGCATGAACATAACCAACTGTTGGGCCATCAAACTTCTCGAATCTACGGATCTGGATGTTCTCACCGATTGTAAGAACCTTCTCCTGTAAAAGCTCAGCAACTGTCATTTCTGTGCCAACTGCCTTTAAAGCCTTGAGTGCTTCAACATCAGCTGGGTTGTTCTCCATAACTGTCTGAGCACATGTGTTAACAAAAGCTACGAAATCAGCGTTCTTAGCAACGAAGTCTGTCTCTGCGTTAACTTCGATAACTACACCTGCTGTGTTGTCGTCGTTTGTGATAGCGTAAGCAACGCCCTCAGCAGCAATTCTTGATGCTTTCTTAGCCTGCTTAGCAAGACCCTGCTCTCTTAAGAAATCAACAGCAGCGTCCATATCGCCGTTAGCCTCTGTGAGAGCCTTTTTGCAGTCCATCATACCGCAGCCTGTCTTCTCACGTAATGCTTTTACGTCTTGAGCTGTAAATGCCATTTATATCAATCCTTTCGTAATATATACAATTAAATAATATAGAAATTACTCCTCAACGAGTTCTTCTACTTCTGCCTCATCTCTAGCAGCAGCGCCCATCTGGCCCTCTCTGCCCTCGATAATAGCGTTAGCCATAGCACCGCAGATAAGCTTTACTGCACGGATAGCGTCGTCGTTACCAGGGATAACGTAGTCAACGTCGTCAGGATCACAGTTTGTATCAACGATAGCAACAACTGGGATACCGAGCTTCTTAGCCTCAGATACAGCAATCTTTTCTTTTCTTGGGTCTACGATAAAGAGACAACCAGGAATCTGCTCCATATCCTTGATACCGCCGAGGAACTTCTCGAGCTTCTCGATTTCGAGGTTGAGCTTGATAACTTCCTTCTTTGGAAGGAGATCGAATGTACCATCAGCCTCCATAGCTCTGAGCTGCTTGAGTCTAGCGATTCTTCTACGGATTGTTGTGAAGT